>CALCRH010000067.1 GCA_937894515.1 uncultured Clostridia bacterium
GGAGATAGCTGTCCAGTTTGCCTGAAATCAGCAGGCCGGAGTATATGGCGTGCTTATGCTCGCGTAAGTAGTTGCAATGCCGCTGTCCCCAGATGCCGATTGGTTCATGTTCCGGTTCGTCCTCACCGGCGATCAGGTAATAATCGCCGACCAATTCGTATTGAAGTCCCGTGCGCTCGTCTGTAATGAATTTTTCCATACTCTTTAACCTCTTTCTTTGTTTTGTGTTTTGATTTTTGTTTCGGTTGCTTTCTCGGTTGCCGTAAACCGTTCTTTGACCTTTTCGATGAATTTCTGTACCAATTCGGGAAAATGCTTTAATGCATCCAAAAACGGCTGACAAAGCTCAATCAATTGATTGTACTTCTCCACCAACGTATCGTAGGCGTTTTGTAAACTGTAATACCGTTCCTGATAATAGCTGACTTTTTCTCTGAGCCGTGAGATCTCGCTTCGCCCGGAAATTCCTTCTTTTGCAAGCGTGGTCAATTGATCGTAGTCCTCTTTGGAAACGGTGTATTTCCCCGTCAGACCGTTCTTTTTGCCGGAAGCATCAATTTCCGAATAGGTCTTGTGCAGTTCCATCGCCGGCTCATATTCGATTTCCGCTTTTTCGATATTGGATTTGATCTCGGCAAGGCGTTCACGGTCTTTTTCAATCTGATATTGCAGAGACGACAAATGCTCCGCCGTACTGCCTTCCGTTCCTCTTGTGAAATCCTTGAAGCCGTGAGAAGACATATAATCGAAGAATTCATCCTGCAATATGCTGTAAGATGCCCGGTATAACGGCTTTCCTTTTTTGCTGAAAAGGGGGTTTCCTTTTTCATCGGTCAACGGTATGCGGGATTCCCATTTCTTTGCGTGGCTGATTTGGCGGATCACCTCCTTGACCGTTCCACGAAGCTCCGGCGTTTTACAACGCTTGCTCCATAGTATTTCTTTCTCCACCACCGGGAAAGCGATGATGTGCATATGGTAGTGGTACACCGGTTTTCCGTATAACTCAGTTGCCGCAAGATTGATCTCGTCAGCGTGCATTACGGCGGAAACAATGTTTTGTTCCCCGTACTTTTCTTTGGCAAATTCGTATGCCGTTTTGTAAAATTCGACTGCATAATCATATCCTCCGTGTTCTTCAAAATAGTTTGTGTTTACATCGAGTACCATTTCATCAAACACCGTTCCGTCGGAACGAAGCCCCCTGCGGGATAACGCTCCGTTTTCTTCTTTTTCACGAAGAATATCCATATAGGATTTGTCTCCCGGCGACTTGTAATGAACATTCATCGGAATGCGATCCGGATCGACATTGACATTACCGTAATCGTTATTCTTGCGTTCATCGTGCCGTTCTGCCGCACCGATATCGGATGTGGTGTGCTGATCAATTCTTGCGACGCTTTTATTATCTTGTTTCATTCGTTCTCCTCTCTTCTTTTTTCAGCCGGTCTTTACACAAGATTCTCCGAATCTGTGTAACCCACTATGACACTTTCACGGTTTCCCGTGCAAAGATGTCGTGGGCTCTGCGAGGCATAAAATGCGTGACGGTTCGTGACGATGGTGACGGTATTTGAGATACCGCCACCGCTATGGAAAACATCGTCACGACCGTCACACATCGTCACGCCGAAATCGGTTCTACTCGTTGAAGAAGAATTTTTCTTCCCTCGTGACACCGTTTACTTCGATAAGAAATATTGTGGTCTTTCAACAAAGCAGAAGCATTGACATTCAGTTTGAGCGACAGTGCATTTGGTTTCATATCCAATTTCAACAGCTCACATAACTGTGTCGCCGTTCCAATCCAAGCATCACCGACTGAGAGAAGAAAGCTTGATATTTGTTCAAGCAGAGGATCTTTCGGAATGCTCCAAAACTCCGTCGTGGTTTTCACGCAATCCCAAGTCAGCGTTTCGGGATTCCGTTCGATCACCATACGCAAGTCCTGTTGATCTCTGCCCGTAATATCAAGAAAACCGGCTTTGCTCGTGCGGTCGATCTTGTATAAAAGCATTGCTCCGTCGGCTGCTCCGAGAAGCCCGTTTGTACCCGAAATCATATCGAACTTATCGTTTGACTCCTGCTTTCGTGTATGGTGAACGATCAGCATGGTCACTTTGTAGCTGTCGGCGATAGCTTTCAGACGGGCAACAACATCATAATCGCTGGCATAATTGCAATCGCCGTTACCGGCTTCCCGCACCCTTTTCAGCGTGTCAATGATAATCAGTCCCGTTGTCGGGTGTGCCTGCATAAAATTTGCTATTTGCTCTTGCAGACCACCGTTTACCGTTTTGCTTTCCGTCGCCAAAAATAAATCCGGCGTGTCTTCGGCTCCGAACATATGGTACAGCCGCTTTTGCAGACGCACATAGTCGTCTTCCAAAGCAAAGTACAGCACCGGGCATTTGCGCACCTGATACCCCCAAAGCGGCGTTCCTGTGCTGATATGGTAGGCAAGTTGCGCCATAAGAAAACTCTTTCCGATTTTCGGAGCACCTACGAAAAGGTAGGTGCCCCGATATAAAAGTCCTTCGATGATCGGCAGTTGTGTTTCAAAAGCAGTGTCGTATAATTCGGTCATAGAAACCGTTTTCAAATAGCCGGGTAACATTTGGAGCTGCATTTCACGAAAATAATCGTCGGAATTTTTCTCGGAAGTATTGAATTCCTCTTCAAATTCGGTTATAATATCAGTGTTGATTTGTTGATTAGATTGTTCCTCACTTGCGCCAACAAGTGTTTCCGGAACAATCTTTTCTTTTTTACTCGCCATTCGTTTCTCCTTTCAGCCCGTTCAAAGCCGAAATGATCAACCGAAGCGTATCAAAGTTTTCATCAGTTATTTCACTGACCGACGAAATCCGCTGAAGCTCGGACGTGAGAGTATTCATTGTGTCTTTCAATCCTTTGAACACTCTGGGGTTCGGCAGAACGGTAATCTCACGGCTCATACAACGGCGATAGCAATATTCCTGCTTCGGGAGTCCCGAAACGGCAACTACCTCATTGATTTGTTTGTTTTCTTCCGGCGAAACACGGAAGCCAACCGTGATGTTGCGGAAGCGATCGTGTTCGTCTCTGTTTTTTGCTGACATGATTGTTAACTCCTTTCAAGATCAAGTTTGTTTGCGATTTCTTTCTGCGTCGTCGGAAAAAGATGCGCATAACGGTAAGTGATGTCAATGCTTTCGTGTCCCATACGGTCCGCGATGGCAACGGCGGAAAATCCGAGCTCGATCAAAAGCGAAACGTGGCTATGACGCAGATCGTGAATACGAATCCTTTTCACACCGCTGTTCTTGCATCCCCGTGTCATTTCGTGATGCAGATAACTCTTGGTTACGGGGAACAGCAAATCCTTTTCGGTAAAGCCGTAAAGGGTGCTGTAATAGTCCTTGATTTCATCCACAAGAAAGTCCGGCATTTGAATTACACGCTTGCTTTTCGGCGTTTTCGGATCGGTGATGACATTCTGACCGCCGATACGCTGTAAAGATTTCGTGATATGAAGCGTTTTCTTTTCAAAATCAAAGTCTTCAAGCGTAAGTGCCAAAAGCTCACCGAGCCGGACTCCGCACCAATAGAGGACTTCAAAAGAGTAGAACGAAATGGGCTTGTCCATCATTTCTTCCGCAAATTTGAGGTATTCCGGCTTTGTCCAGAAAAGCATTTCGTGCGTTTTCTCTTTGCCCATATTACCGACCTTTGCGGCAGGATTGCTTTTCAGCTCGTAAAAGCGGACGGCGTGGTTAAAAATCGCACTGCACTGATTGTGGATTGTTTTCAGATAGGTGGGAGAAAACGGCTTTCCGGAAGAATCCTTGTAATTGATCATTTCATTCTGCCAAGCAATAATGTCCGAAGGCTTGATTTCGGACATTTTCTTGTCCTTGAAATATGGCAGGATTTTCTTGTCAATAATGCTTTCTTTCGTAAGCCATGTGTTGAGTTTAAGACGGTCTTTCAAATCTCTTTTGTAAATATCGGCAAACGCCGCAAAGGTCATATCAAGGTCGCCTTTTCCTTTTTGCAGAAACTCCCGTTCCCATTCGAGAGCTTCCCGTTTGGTAGAGAATCCACGCTTCACTTTTCGTGAGCGGACTCCCTGCCAGTTGTCGTAATAGACGGAAACATACCAGTTTCCTTTGGTGTCTTTGTATGCCGGCATTGTTTATCACGCTCCTTCTCTTTTACTTTCTGACATACCGTAAAACTGTTCTTCAAAATACTTTCTGCTGATTTTGCCGCGAATGATGGTGAACCCCTTTTCCTTAAGCTCTGCGTTGAACTTTCTGATCAGTCCATAGGCAAAAGATTCGGAAACGCTGAGTTCTTCCATAATATCTGCAGCGGTCATCATAATTTTGTTAGGCATTCGATCACCTCCTTTCCTTTGATTCTTTTGTTGTTGGTCTGGGCAAAAGTTGCCCGGACCACTTTATACCCACATAGGCATCAGTCCTTTCTTTACTCGATATGGGAGTAGTATTTATAAAAACAAACTTGCCG
>CALCRH010000068.1 GCA_937894515.1 uncultured Clostridia bacterium
GTGTCCCTGTTTTTGAGGCAGGTGCCTCTTGACAACGGTCATTTCATATCAGTATTTTATTTATTGCATCACATTTTCTTCGGCTATACAAGCAATTTTGTGCAGAAAAAGAAACCTACATTTGTCATGGCCTTTTTTTGAAAAAGACGCTGAAAATTGAGAAAAGAACAGATAATTCAGAAAAAAAGCAGAAGAAAAGGGTGAAAAATCGGAGAATTCACCCTTTTTATCATTTGACAAGTGTGATACAATGATGAAAATACTGGTGTAATATGCGGTTTTCCTATGAGAAGAGTACCGCAAAGCGTGTATTGGATATACTAAGAAAGAAAAGGAGGTGCCCTGTCGTGGAGGAAAAGAGACGCGGAAGACGTATGCCTGCCAAAACCAAGCAGAGCGCCCGCACTCCGGAAGAAAGAACCATGCAGGAGGAACGCCCGGTTGTGCGCAAACAAAGAAGGAACAGCGGACTGACAGCAAAGAAGGTTGTTGGTACAATTGTATTGGTAGCGGTATTGACTATCGTGATTTTCCTTGGCATCTTTATGGGCTGGGTCAACAGCTCTTTGAAGGGAAACGTGGAGATCTATATCGATGAGTTTGAGTCCAACGTATCCACCGAGCTGTATTCCATGGATGCCGATACCGGCGAATGGGTGATGTATCAGACCCTGTTTATGGAGGGCGAGGATCGTATCTGGGCCGGAATAGATGAAATTCCCGACTATCTGGAAAAGGCAGCGGTTGCCATCGAGGATAAGCGGTTTGAAAAGCACCACGGTGTGGACTGGAAAGGTACGATCCGTGCCATTGTCTTTACCTTGGGTCCCAATGACAGCCTGCAGGGCGGTTCTACCATTACCCAACAGCTGATCAAGAACATCACCGGTGACAATCAGACCACCGTGAAGCGGAAGATCACCGAGATCTACCGTGCTCTGGAGATGGAAAAGCGCTATGCCAAGGACGAGATCCTGGAGGCGTATCTCAACGAGATCTATCTGGGACGCTCCTGCTATGGCGTGCAGAGTGCCTCCCTGCGTTATTTCGGCAAAAATGTCAGCGAGCTGGATCTGGCCGAGAGTGCCAGTCTGGTGGCTATCACCAATAACCCGTCTATGTTTGGCCCGCTGGAAAGCGACTGGAGCCGTACCAACAACCGAAACCGCCAGATCCTGGTGCTGCAGGCGATGCTGGATCAGGAGAAGATCTCTCAAGCCGAGTATGACAAGGCATATAATGAGGAGATCGTCTTTACAAACGGCTATACCAATCTGGGAAACTATATTACAGACCACCCGGAGGATCAGGCCGATGAGAGCAGCACACCCGCAGAAAAGCCGGTTTCTACCGCGTGGAACTCCTATTTTACCGATGCGGTGATCGATGATGTTGCCGATGCGTTGGTGGAAAAGCTGGGACTGACCGATTACACCTATACCGATAAAGAGGGAAAAGAACACACCAAGAGTGCAAAAGATCAGGCGGTGAGTATGGTATATGGCAACGGCTATAAGATCTATACCACCCAGAATGCAGCGTATCAGAAAATTGCCGAGACGGTCTTTGAAGATGTGTCAAATGCTCCCTACACCACCGGAGCGGATAACGAGCAGTTACAGGGCGCGATAACCATTATGGATCCCTATACCGGCGACGTGGTGGCAATGGTAGGCGGCATAGGGGCAAAGACGGCCGACCGTGGCTGGAACTGGGCAACCAATCCCCGGCCCTGCGGTTCTGCTGCCAAGCCCATTACCACCTATGCACCGGCATTGGACGATGGTACTTTAACGGCGGCCAGCACCCTGGACGACTATCCGGTCATGCTTTTGAACGATGATCCCTATCCGAAGAATGACCATGCTGGATTTTATGGCTTAAGCACCGTTCGGACGGCGATCGTCAAATCCTTAAATACCTGCGCCGTACGTGCCTGTATTGACTACGGTGTCAGAGATTCCTATGAGTTCATGGTCAATAAGCTGGGCTTTACGACCCTGACTTATACGGATTCTCAGCAGGTGGGGAATATGGCACTGGGCGGTTTCGACCGCGGCGTGACCACAGAGGAAATGGCAGCGGCCTATGCCAGCTTTGTCAACGAGGGTATTTACAGCAAACCCCGTACCTTTGTGCGGGTAGAAGATGCCGATGGCAACATGGTTCTGGAAAACGAGATCAACTCCCATGTGGCAATGAAATCCAGCACGGCTGCCATTATGAACAGTATGCTTCAGGAAGTGATTACCGGCGGTACCGGCGGCAGCGCTTATTTCCCCGGTATGCACATTGCCGGTAAGACCGGTACCACCAATGATCTGCGTGACCGTTACTTTGTAGGATATTCTCCCTACTACTGTGCCGCCTGCTGGGTGGGCTATAAGTCCAACTCGGTGGTATATTCCGGCGGCGTGAATCCGGCGGCGATACTGTGGCAGAAGGTAATGTCCCAGATCCATGCGGACTTGCCGAACAAGGATTTCTTCAGCAGCTCCGATCTGGTGACGGTTGAAGTCTGTGCAGACAGCGGATTGCTGGCAACGCCTGCCTGCATGATGGATCCCCGAGGCAGCCGTGTCCGGACGGAAATTTGCGCGACAGACAATCAGCCCACGGAACACTGCGATATGCACCGTGGTATCGGGAAACTGGACTATACCCGCACCAATTTTGAGGACTTCCCGGAAATCGTGGCAGACGATGACCAGTACGTCAAACATGCCCATGAATTTGCCGAAGGAATTGACGATATATTTGGCGGTACAGAGGTTGTACCCGGTGGCCTCGGCGGCGGTCTCGGCGGCATTGTTGGAGATGCGGTACAGGGTATTATCGAAGGTGTCGCGGAAGGGGTTGCTGAAGGTGTTGCTGAAGGAGTTGCTGAAGGGGTGGTCCCACAGGAACCGGCCAACCCCTAAAATATGATAACAAGGAAAAAAGCTCTCTCCGGGTGGAGAGAGCTTTTTTTATATCGGAAATCCCCCCTTTTTTTTATATCGGAAATCCCCCCTGCCCGATGGGCAGGGGGGGGATTTAGCAGCGTGACAAGGATCAGAAATTCTTGATGATCTCCACGACTTCGCCGCCGATGCGCTTCTGCGCT
>CALCRH010000069.1 GCA_937894515.1 uncultured Clostridia bacterium
CGACGAGAAGTACGCTCTTACCTTCGTTTTTCAGCATGTTGGCAAGCTTGGCGCTCATGGTAGTCTTACCGGCACCGTTCGGACCCAGAAGGCCCACAATCTCGCCTTGGCGCACGTCGATGGAGACGTGGTTGACCACGGTACGCTTGCCGTAGCGCTTCACCAGCCCCTCCGTGCGGAGTACGCCTTGCTGTTCGCTGTTTGTTACAGTTATACTATCCATAATATGCCACAAAATTAGTGCTTCTTGGCCAAAACACAAAATTTAGGGCGAAAAACTTCCCTACTAAGGAAAAAAGGCGTACTTTTGTCGGTGTGATAATGTCCACGAAATCGTTGAAACAACCATGATACGCCGCTGGCTCTGCTCGCTGGGCAGCTATCTGCTGCTGATGCGACGGGTGTTCACCCGTCCGCAACGGTGGCGTCTGTTTCGCCGGCAGACCGTGGAGAGCCTCTACTCCCTGGGGTTCCACTCCATCCCGCTCGTGCTCATCATCTCGCTCTTCATCGGTGCGGTGTGCTGCATCCAGATGCAGATGAATCTCTTCAGTCCGCTCCTCCCCCGCTACACCATCGGATTCACCACGCGTGAGATCCTGATGCTTGAGTTTTCTTCAGCCATGATGTGCCTGATTCTGGCCGGAAAAGTCGGTTCGAACATTGCATCTGAAATTGGTATCTGGCTGTCAGGATGCACAGCTGTTCCTCTGTCTGTCGCTTACCCGCCGTCACGTGTGGATTATATAAACAATCACTGCTCAAGCGTCATCCGGATAACTGAAGACATCTTGGATGAAATCAGGACAATGTCCTCAGTGGCGCCATCTGCTGTCCCTAACACAGATGACAATGCTTTGATCCTGTACACATCCGGATCCACAGGGAATCCGAAAGGTGTTCTTCACGAATACGGGAAAATCGACCTTCTGATTCCTTCCTTTCTGGTTCAAAGTAAAGAGATTGAAAAACCATCGACATTTGCCTTTTTTTCGCCTACATCTTTTATTATTTTCGTCTGGAGTTATCTTAGCTGTATCTATACCGGGAAGAGCTTTATCCTGATCCCTGACGAGATTGCCAAGAATCCGGAAAAGCTATATGAAAGCTTGAGTGCTTATATGGCAACAGATATTTTCATGCCGCCGTCTCTTCTAAGGATCACGGAAAGGTTGCCGGAATGTATCATTAATGTGTATACAGGAGGGGAATCCTGCAACGGGCTGTACCGGGAAGGGCTGAATCTGATAGAAAAATACGGTTCGTCTGAGTCCGGTATGCCAATCACCTCTTTTCTCATTGACAGGTATTATGAAAAAACACCGGCTGGAAAGAATTACGGAAGTATTGAGATCCAGATACTTGACCGCGACGGGAACTGCCTTCCTGCCGGAACGCCGGGTGAAATCTGCTTTAAAAACGAATATACAAGAGGCTATATCAATCTTCCTGAAAAAACGAAGGAAGCATTTATTTACGGAATCTATCACATGGGGGATTACGGCTATATTGCGGAAGACGGGAATTTATATGTTGTCGGGCGTATGGATGACATGATAAAGATAAATGGAAACCGCGTGGAACCCAGTGAGATCGAAACCGTCATCAGGGTGGAATATGGTATAAACAATGTTGTCGTAAAAGGCTTCCAGAGGAATGGAAGAACGTTCCTGTGTGCATATGTCCACAAAAAGGAATTTTCAGCAAATGCTTCCGTACTCGACCAGGACAGCTTCCGGCGAGCACTTTCAAAACGGTTGCCATCGTACATGATACCGACATATTGTGTTGCACTGGATGAGTTTCCCAAAAACGCAAACGGGAAAATCGATAGAAAAAACCTTCCGGCACCCGAGACAGGCGCATTTGCGGAAGCGTATACCGCCCCGCAGACAGAGACGGAAAAATATTTTTGTGAATTGTTTCAAAAGATTCTAAAATCGGAAAAAGTCGGCGTCAACGATGATTTTTATCTTATCGGCGGGGAATCGCTCTCAACCATGGAACTGCTCAGTGAATGCAAATATAGGAATATCTCGGCGAATCACATTTACAGTTACAGAACGCCCGGAAAATTAGCGGGATTTATTGACAGCAGTGTGAACAATGACGACAGAAGCCGTATTATCAAAAACAACAGAGCGAAAGAACAGGAGCAGCCGGTACTTCCGGAAATGGAATATGTTGTGGATTACCAGTTCCTTTCGCTGAAATCACTTATGTGGAATCTCCCGTTTATGGTTCGGTTTGAAGAAGGCATGGATGCGGATCGGCTGGCCCGCGCTGTAAAAAAAGTTTTCCTGTCACATCCGGTAATGTCTACGATGATTATTTTCAATGAAGACGGTGAACTTTGTCAAAAATACATGCCTGATCTGCAGGGAGATATTCCGATCGTGTATACTACGGAAGAGGAACTTGACGAAAGGAAAAAATGTCTTGTTCAAAGTTTCGCTCCGGTCAACAAGATCTTACATCGAGAAATCATTTTCAGAACAGAAAAGAGCGCCTATCTGTTCTTTGACTTTTATCATATCATTTCTGACGGGACATCGATCAATTTGATAATGGATCAGATCATCCGATGCTATAAAGACGAAACCTATCAGATTCCTGAAGATTATTATTACCTTATTGTCAGTGATTACTTTAAATACATCAGGGAAAAAGAGTTTCATGATACCGTGAAGTATTATCAGGACGTGTATCGGAAATTCCGGAATAAAGGAGCGTTCAGATGCCTGCCCGCGATGGACAGGGAAAGCTTTAACAGAAATTCCGGATGGTTTGAAAACGCTTTGTCCGTTACCAAGAAAGAATATTATTCCAATCCGTTTATGTCGTGGATGGGAGGAAACAATTTCTTCATGACGGCTTGTGTGCTGGCAATTGCACGGTACAATCATCAGAAAAATTCTTTTCTCCAGTGGGTCTTCCACGGAAGAAACACAGCGGATGAATTGAATTCTGCGGGAATGCTGTATAAATCGCTTCCGTTGTTTTCAAGCCCGGAAAATGAGGAAACATTACGGGAATACTGCGAAGGCATTGTAAAACAGACGGATTTTGGCAAGAGTACCAGCAATGTTCTGATTTACGATGCTGTGGGAATGGATCTGGAAGATGCACTCATGTTCCTTTATCAGAGAAACATGTTTAACATCGACAGATTGGATCTTATCAGCGGCCTTGTTCCGCTTGAGATCAAAAATCCGGCAGTTGACAGCATCATCGAATTTGAAATCATCGATAATGACGGGGAGGATCAGTATAAATGCACGATCGAGTATTCTGCAGATTGCTATGACCATGCTTCGATAGAAAGATTCTTTTCTGTTTTTGACGATACCGTAAAACGTCTGATTGACTGTAAAACTCCAGAGCTATGTACGATGAAAGAGATATTAGAAGAAATGAAATGAAGTAATGTGGACCAACTTATGAAGGCGGATATGTTCCCACAAACAGACGATTTTTGGACATGTTTCCGCAAACAGAGAAAACGGTCAAAATCGGTAGATATGTTTCCTAATACCGATGACATCAATCTCATTGCTACGAGGCATGTAGAATCAGTAGTTCTTTTGAGCAAGAAAAATGTACAAT
>CALCRH010000070.1 GCA_937894515.1 uncultured Clostridia bacterium
CTTGTGACGCTGCAATGATAGAACAGCTCATAAAATTCCGCCGCCTTGGTGCTGAGGTCGTAGTCGGCGTTTTCAGGATAAAGCGCTTTTCCCAGCCATAGAAGTCCCAGACAGCGCTGTACGCCGGGAGGAAAGCCCATCCAGTTGTAGGGCAGGGACGGTGCCTCATAATAGTGCCCCGTCTGCACGGCGGTCAGGGTCTGCCACACCGGGTCGTCAGCCACCTGCGCATAGACACTGTCGGGAGAGAAGATGATGACCTCAGGATCCCACAGCATCAGCTGCTCCATGCTTACCTCGTTGCCGGTGCCCTTGGCAGAAGGGGCATCCACCACCGCCGCGTTATCGGTCAACAGATCCATGACCTCCCCCTGGAAGGAACCTTTGGCGATCACGTTTTGCCCGGCGTCGCCGGTCACGTAGACGGCGCTGACTTTTTCCACGCTGCGTGCCAAGGCGCAGGCGGTATCGTAGGCGTTTTCACAGTAGTTTGCCAGCGGTTCGGCCTGCTCGGAAAGCCCCAGCATGGCGCCCAGGGTGCGGAACGCCTGACCATAGGTGGCAAGGGAAGCATCTATATGGACGGCAGGAATGCCGGTCTCCTCTTGCAGGGCGTTCAGTTCCGCTGCCATAGAGCCCTTTCGTTCACCCACGTCGATAATGACCTGGGCCCCACTTTGCAGAAGACTCTCTAAATTAAGTTCCCCTTTGCCGCCGTAGAGCTGGCCCAGGACAGGCAGGGACAAATAGGCCTCGTCCAGATAGTCTGCGGCGGTATCACGCCAACCATCCGCAAGACCTGCCAGCCGATCCGGGCAGAGAGCAAACAGGGTCAGCTGCCCTGTCAGGCCGGTTACCGCAATCCGTTGGATATCCACAGGAACTTCCACTTCCCGCCCCAGAGAATCGGTAAAAGATCGGGCGTTTTCTTGTATAGGCTGTCCCGCACCGCAGCCGGAGAGGCACAGAACGATCAGTGACAGCATGCAGGATAAAATTCGTTTCATTTCTCAGTCCTCCGGCAGGTCTGCCGCTGCAAACCGCAGGCAGCCCACTTCCCGCTTCTGGGGCAGATACAGGGGAAAATCCTGCCGCCCGGTTTCCAGCAGGCGGGTTTGCAAGAAGGCATCGGTGATCTCCTCCCTATCGCCCCGGCTGTACAGGGCAAAAAAGCGGCGTGCCTCCTCCAGGCTTCGCAGGGGCTGTCCCATCTCCAGCGAGAGCGTTTGTCCGATAAAGGGAATTCTCTTTTTCTCCAGCCAGTTTACGGCGTTGGCATAGCTGTCATCGCCCGCCCGGTACTCGCCCGGCGTAAATCTGTGATTGACATAATTCTTTTTGAAGAGAAAAACCGTTCCACGGCACTGCTGTTTGGCGATGGGGTGGATCTCCTCCATCTTTCCAAAAAAAGAAAACACCATAGCTTCATATTTTTCAGTCGGTGTAAAGTCTTTTATATTGCCACTTAAAATATGGATATTCTGCTTATTTCTTGCTTTTTCCCGCAGCGTTTGCAGGGCAATTTCGCAGCTGTCAACGGCAGTAATATGATTTACATAATTCGATAATTCCAGTGTGAGATACCCCAGTCCGCAACCCGCATCACAGAGATGGTCTGCCCCTTTGAGGTGCGGAACGATCCACGCGGCAAGGCGTCTGTAATAGTCGCCGTACTCGCTGGCATCGCGCAGAAAACGCACCATTTCTTCGTTCCAGACAAACATTAGTCTCCCCCTCCCAACTGTGGGACGATCACTGTACCGTTTTCAGTTTCGGCAAAGGTTGTTTCCACACGGTACAGGGTACGCAGCAGCGCAGTCGTCAGGACATCTTCCGTCTTACCAAATGCGGCCGCCGACCCGTCATGCAGGGCCAGAACGCTGTCGGCAAAGTGCAGGGCATGCTGGGGATTGTGGGTGCTGAGCAGAACGGTATAGCCCTGGGCAGTCAGTTCTTTGATCTGCTCCAGAACCCGGAGCTGGTTGCCATAGTCCAAAGAGGAAGTTGGCTCGTCCAAAATCAAAATCTCCGCCTGCTGGGTCATGGCCCGGGCAATCAGTACCAGCTGCTGTTCACCGCCGGAGAGGCGGGAAAACTGGCGATGGGCTAGGTCCGCAATTCCCAGGCGGGACAAGGCCGACATAGCAAGGGCAGTATGCTCTTCCTTGGGCTGAGAAAAGGTACCGATCCGGCGGGTAAGGCCCATCAGCGCCGTATCCAGGACGGTATAGCCGGACGTGGGACGGTGGTTCTGGGGAATATAGGCGATATATTGAGCCAGCTCCCGGGCTGATAAATGCCGCAGATCGGTACCGTGTACGGAAATCATACCCGAATAGTTGGACAACGACCCAAGAATACAACGGAACAACGTGGATTTGCCTGCGCCATTGGCACCCAGAACAGCCAGCAGTTCCCCGGATTGCACGGTAAAGCTCACATCACGGAGGATCTCCTGGTTGCCGTAGGAAAAACTGAGATGTTGGACAGAAAGGTTCATAATGTGTGCTCCTTTCTGGTCATCAGGTAGAGGAAGAACGGGGCGCCGATCAGGGCGGTCAAAATCCCGATGGGGATCTCCGCTGCCAGCAGATTGCGGCTGACATCGTCACAGAGCAGCAGAAACAGGGCACCCATCAGCATAGAGCACGGCAGCAGGCGGCGGCAGTCACCGCCCACCAGTTTACGGCACAGATGGGGAATCACCAACCCTACCCAGCCGATCATGCCGCTGACAGATACGCTGGCAGCGGTCAGCATTGTGGCACAAAGCAGGATCACAAGTCGCAGTACGGAGGTGTTCACCCCCATGGAACGTGCTTCATCCTCCCCTACCGTCAGCAGATTGATCCGCCAGCGCAGCAGAAACAGGGGGATCAGGCCAAAAGCCATGGGGATCAGGGCAAAGCCCACGTCCCTCCCTTCTGTGCCGTTCAGACTGCCCATCAGCCAATAGGTGATGGCCGGCAGCTGATCGCCGGGATCTGCCACCAGTTTGATCCCGGAAGTTCCGGCGGAAAAGAGAGCGCTTACCATCAGCCCTGCCAGCAGCAGGTTCACAATGCGGCTGCCGTGGGTACGGTTTGCCACCAGGTAAACCAGCCCCACAGAGGCAAGGCTCATCACAAAGGCCAATCCGGCGACACCGAATCGGGGAAAACCCAGCAGAATGGCAAGGCAGGCGCCAAAACAGGCGCCGGATGAGGCACCTAAAATATCCGGGGCGGCCATGGGATTGCGAAACACGGTCTGGTAGGCCGTACCCGCAGCAGAAAGTGAACAGCCCACCAAGGAGGCCAGCAGTACGCGGGGCAGGCGGATATTCCACACGGCAGCAGCCATCGGCGCCGTCCAGGTCTCCCGAATGGGGACTACCCTGGCAAGGAGGATCGCCGCTACCTGATCCAGCGGAACGCTGTAACGTCCCCAGGCAAGAGACAGCAGCATCAGTACCGGCAGGGCAAGGCCTAACAACACAAGACAGCGATTGGCACGGCGCGGCAGGGACATGGCGGCACCTCCTTCCTTTTGTTTTATTTTACCGCGTTATTCTGAAAAAAGCAATACGACTTGGGCAAAATGCGGAAGCTGACGATTTCACTTGTTGCAAATTACGGCAAAATCCTGTATAATAGGGCAACGGTGAGCCGTGGGGCTCTCCCTTGGCAGCCGTGCAGTTTTTCTGTACGGCTGTTTGTCTTTTTTATCAACTGCCAAGGAGGTACACCTATGGGTACCAGCAACCTGACACAATTTATTGACGGTTTCTTTGCCGAGCTGGAGATCTATGAAGACATTGCACGGGGACATCAGTATAAGGCCTATCTGCAGCAGAGTATTCATCAGTTTTTAGGCCGGGAGACCCAGGACAATGCCTTTGCGGTTTACCGGGCTTTCTTTGACAGCTATCGGGTGGCTATTGAGGGCAGCAGCAATCCCTTTGCGGACATTGTTGACGTACTGCGGCAATATGAGGCCACCGCCGCCACCCTGATCGACAAGCAACGGGATCACTTTATCCACTCGGTCAATGTATTTCTGACGGGTTTGAGCATCTATGCCCAGAACAGCAGCTATCAGGAAGCGTTTTTACGCTCTGTACCGGAGCCGGAATATCAGAACGCCTATACCACCCGGCACGAGGAATTTTTCTACCGCTGGGGTCTGGCCGCCCTGTTCCACGACATCGGCTATCCGGTGGAAATTGCCGGCAATCAGCTCAACCGCTTTTTGCGCATTATCGCCTCGGCAGACGGCGGCGAGACCAAGGTGCGGGCAAAGCTCAGCTATGAAAACTTCGAGGAGCTGAACCGGATCGAGGAGGTTCTTCCAAAGCGGACGTTTACCAAAACCTACTACGATGCCTATGAAAGCTGCTCTTATATCGACCTGCTGAAACCTCTGGATCTGATGGCTCACCGCATCCATCTCTCTCTGGGCACGGATCTGGAACAGACCAAGGCCGCGCTGAACAACTCCGTGGAGAACATGGCGAAAATAGGCTTTATTGATCACGGCTATTTCAGCGCCCTGATCGTACTGAAATGGTACGGCTATCTCATTCAAAAATGCAGCTACTGCCCCGAATATCTCTATTGGCCTGTGGTGGACGCCGCCACGGCGATCCTGCTCCACAACTGGTACAAAAACGGTCTGCAGAAACCGCCGTTTAACCTGCCGCCGCTGTCACCGGAGAAAAATCCCATCGCATTCCTGCTGATTTTGTGCGACGAATTGCAGGAGTGGAACCGGGAAGCCAAAGGTATTCTGACCCGCACCTTTACGCTGGCCGAAAGCGTAAATATCAGTCTGAAAGACGGCTATCTGGGTGTTACCTATGTGACACGCAACGGTCTGCTGCCGGAGGAATTCTGCCGGGAAAAGGAGGAGCTGTTCCACACGTTGATCGCCGGAGAGACTATTTTCCCCTGTGGAATTGACGTGGACAACACCTCGTTGGGGCATCTGTCCGGCTTAAAAGAACGACTGCATCACCAGGACGGGCGTCCCCTTTTCGAGCAGGTGGAGCGGCTGGCCATTGCCATCCACGCCCGGTACAACGAAAAGCAGATGGAGGATCACCCGGGACAGCCTCTGGTCTACCCCAAATTTTCCGATCTGCCGGATGATATGAAGTATTCCAATCTTCGTCAGGCACAGGGTATCTACGAGAAATTGGCTCTGGTGGGATATACTCTGGCTCCTGCCGGACAGCCGGGCGAACTGCGGGAATTTTCCGATGACGTACTGGAATTTCTGGCAGAAAAAGAGCATGAGGCCTGGGTCAGCGAGCGTCTTGCCTCCGGGTGGACATTGGGCGAAAAAGATGTGGCAAACAAAAAATCCCCCTATCTGATTCCCTATTCACAGCTGTCGGAAGAAATCAAGGACTACGACCGGGATACCATCCGCAATATCCCGGCTTTGGTCAAACTGATGGGAATGTCTGTATATGAAAACTGATCGAAAACTGCCCCTCATCGTGGGCGTGACCGGACACCGGCATCTGCGCCGGGAGGATGTGCCGATCCTTGCCCGTGCTGTTCGGGGAGAACTGAAAAAACTGCAAAAAGCTTATCCACACACCCCCATAAAACTGCTGTGCAGTTTTGCTGAGGGCGGCGATCAGCTGTGCGCGCAGGAGGCACAGAGGCTGGGCATCGGTCTGATCGGTACACTGCCAATGGAACGGGAAGAATTCCGCAAGGATTTTTCCGGTTTGGCGTTGCAGACCTTTGATGAACTGTGCGATGCCGCAGAAGAACTGGTGGTGCCGCCCTTTACCGAAACGGCGCCGGAAGTTCCCGACCGGGATTTTCTGTATCGCCAATGCGGTATCTACGTCTCTGCCCACTGTCACGTTCTGCTGGCTCTGTGGGACGGTGCAGACGGTACCGGAAACGGCTGCGGTACCGCTGAGGCGGTGGCTTTTATGACCTGCAACGACTACGAAAGCCCGGCTTTTATTCCCCTGCATCCGGACGACGGCGCTGTGCTCCACATTATGACGCCCCGGCAGGGTGCTGCCGGAGAAGCCGGTGCTGTTGCGTTTTTGGGAAATGCGGAGCGGTTTCACGCTGCGGCAAAGCAGGCCGATGACTTTAACCGTCAGGCAGACAAGCTGGCAGACAAGCAGTATTTGTCTCTTCTGCCGGAGAAAAAAGATGCCATCACCGAAAGAATGGCCGCCTGCTACGCCGCAGCAGACGATTTGAGCATGAAAAATGCCGCCCATTATCGCCGCATTATGGCGATTCTGGCGGTGTTGGAAACCGTACTGGCGGTATCATTCCTGCTCTATGACGAGGCGGATGTCTACTGGCTGCTTCTGGTCTGCGGTGCCATGCTGGTGTGTATGTTTGCCTGCAATGCCTGGGCAAAACATCTGAAATGTCACCAGCGGTATCTTCACTACCGTGTACTGGCGGAATCTCTGCGGGTACAGATCTTCCTGCGCCACGCCGGCTGCGCTGCCGAGGTGGCAGAGCTGATGCCCTGGTCCCAGCAGGAATCCACCTCCTGGATCCGCAAGGCGCTTGCCGCCGCCGTCATCGGTCCTTTTCCCGGTGAAAAACACGATGTACGGGAATACTGGCTGCAGGATCAGTTGGATTATCATGTGCGGGCACAGAAAAAAACCGCTGCACAGCTACGGAAAAATGACGGCATCGTCCGGGTTGCTCTGGTGGTCACGATTGCTCTCTATTTGGGAATGCTGGGCTTTGAGATCTTCTGCGGCGGACTGTTCGGGACGCCTGCCCTTTCCCCGGAAAAGCTGGAACTCTGGCGCTGGGTACTGAAGCTCTCCGTAGGTGGTTTCTCTGCCGCCACAGTCTTTTCCGCCAATTTCTACGGCAAGCTGTCCCTGCGGCAGAAACTCTGTGACCATATCCGCATGGAAAAATTCTATCGGCTCATGCTGAAGCGATTGGAACGATTTGGGCAGACTGACGCCTTTCTAACGGCCTATGCCAAGGAAGAGCTGACAGAAAACAGCAACTGGTTCGCCTATCAGCGGGACAATAAGCCGGACATCAGCGTATAACGATAACAATGCCACCTGCCCCATGGCAGGTGGCATTGTATTTCACTTCAAAACCACGTCAAATCCGGCGTTTTCCGGCAGAGTCACCGGGAACATCTCATAGGGCATATAGACCTCGGCCAGTTTGGGACATTGGGTCAGCACCGTTAAATCGGAAATATCACCGCTATTCAGCCGCAGTTCCCGCAGATTGGGGAAGTAGGGCAAAATGCTAAAAACTTCCTGATCGCAGTAGTCCAGCTCGATGGAATCCCACTCCCAGAACGTCAATTCGATATAGGGGTGTTCCGTTCCTTCATCCCATTGCATAAAGCGGTAAAAAGCATCGGCAGCCCGCTCATCGGTAAAGGTGATAGTATCGTTCAGCTCGCTCTTATCCGTCTGCACAGCGATGGCGCCGGCAATGAGGGAATTGTTCAGGGCAATGTTTTCCTCCTGCTCTGCTTTCAGCCGCCGGCTCTCTGCCACGGCATCTGCAGAGGTGTCCAGTCCCGGCAGGTAACTGTCAAACCAGCCCTTGTTGAGTCCCAGCAGGCCAACGCCGATAGCCAGTACCAACACCGCCGCCACAGCGATCAGCACATTCCACACGGCACCGTGCTTTTGCTTGCCGATGTTCCGCTCATAGCCTGTGCCGTCACCGATATAGGTTTCGGGCAGGGCGGTCAGCAAGTCCTCCGGCGAGCTGACGTCGACTGCGTTTTTGTCCGTCAGCTTGGGGTGGGCGCTGCCGTCCACAGAATAGCGGAAAACCTGCTTGCCGCTCTCCACAGTGCGGACGACCTCATTCTCGCAGTTTGGCGAGGCCAGGGAGTTCTTTGAGACAAATACGATGACCGCTTCGGCGGCGCTGAGATGATCGGCGATATTTTTCGGCCACTCACTGCCGGGAGCAATGCCCTCATCATACCACACGCGGTACTTTTTATCGAACAGCTCGTTCACCACGGGCAGGACTTTTTCGCCGTCCAGGTGGGCATAGCTGACGAAAAGGAAGGGCTTTTTGCCCTCATAGGCAGGTACTAATTTCTGTTCCATGTGCCCACCTCCCTTACTCCACCACCACGACTTGAATGTTGTCGTGGGGATAGTTGTTAACGGCGTCCAGCATATCCTGACTGACCTCCAAACACTGCAAACCCTCGCAGTAAAAGATCTCATGGAAGTCGGTCAGGTCGGGATTGCCCGCAAGAGTCAGTTGCTCCACCTTAACTTTGCCAATGCCTCGAAGATCGGTAAATCCGCCATCGGTCAGATCCAGTTCTTTCACGGATTTTCCCGCCAGAGCGGCGATGCCCTCCGGGCCATAGGAGGCAATGTTGATGTACTCGCTGCCGTCTGCGTTACGGAACACGTATTCCGCCGAGCGGTAGTAGGCGATACGCTGCTTTAAGAAGATGCCGCCTACCGCCAAGAGGGCAACGATCACCATGGCAATACCGGCAAGTACCAGTTGTTTTTTTCGATTCACGTTCTTGCGCTCCATACCCTCACCGATGACGCTTTGCGTCAGGCATTCGTGGGTACGCAGCTCGTCCATCACGGTCTTGTCGTCATAGGGCAGCATGGTCACGTTGGCAAGCTGCATATCCAGGCCGTGGCTCAACTTCCCTGTATCGGTTTTCAGGCAGAGGAGTTCTTTCTTGATGGCAAGGGCATAGTTCACGGCGTTGCGCAGTTCCAGACTTTCGCAGGCCTTTTCCGACAGGAGGAAGATGGCCCGGTCACAGCGCCCGATGGCGCCGGCGGTCTGCTCCGGGACCTGGGAATCTCTGGTTTCACACACGTCCAAATAGACACGCACGCCCTCCCGCACCAGTTTGTCTCCCAGAGACAGGGCGTAGGGCATATCGGCCTTGCAGGCTTTCAAGAGTAAAAACGGCTCGGTGCCGGTATAGCTTTGATAGGCAAACTGTTTCATGTCCTCACCCCTCTCTTAATCGTCTTCATATCGAATGGAAAAACAAACATCAGTATTCAACTGGGTTTCCGCCAGCCCACGCATATCGCTGCTGATGCGCAGGAGCTGTACGTTCTGCAAATTGTTCAGCGGGGTCAGATCCGTCAGCCCCAGACAGTCTTTCAGGCAGATTTCCTCTACACCGTCAAACATCTCAATGCCTTCAATGGAGACCAAACTGCCTGTATGGCACACGTCCAATACCCTTTTAATCATCAAACCATCCAGCTGGGTAATTTCCGTAAGACCATAAATATTGGAAATGGCGAATGACTCTATGGGCTTGTCCAACAGTACCGGCATAAAATCGGAGAGGTACACGTCGTTGCAGAAAATGTGATTAAAGCTTTTTACGTCCCGCAGGAAAGAGAAGTCCCGGAGCTGGTAGGAAAGTCCCCGAAGATCCAAGCCATAGTTTTCATGCTCGCCCACATAGGACATCCGCACGCCGGAACTACTGGCACAAAAGCTTTCAATGCGCTCCAGGGTTTCCACGTTGGGCAGATCCCGCACGTAAGTCCCGTCGATCCCCAGAGCGCTCAGTCGGGGCAATGCCTCCAATGGTGTCAGGTCGGAAACGTCCGTGCCGGACAGCCATAGCTGCTCCAGATTTTGCAGGTTTTCAATTCCCTCCAGCGAGGTGATGGGGTTGCACTCCACGCCCAGCCGCCGCAGTTTGGTCAGTTGCCAGACCGGCGTCAGGTCGGTGATCTGCTGAGCGGAGATCTCCAGCACCTCCAAATTCCGCAGTTTCGTCAGGTCGGAGAGGTCAGTAATGGGGCCACGGGTAGCGGTGGTATCGGTCGTGTGGAAGCCGGTATTCCAGTTTTCCAGCTCCACCCCGATCTCCGTTCTGCCGTTTATATACCAGCAATGCACCTTGGTCATGTCGGTATAGACCTGATCGCCGCAGATGTGGAGTTCGGTGATTTGATCCAATTCTGCCTGGGTCAACCCTTTCAGACCGGGTATGCCGCCCTCGGTCTCCTTTTCCGGCGCCAGCATCAGGGGATAGACGACTGTGGTAAAAAGCAATATCGCCGCCAGAACAGGTATCGCCACCAGAGAAAAGCCGCGGCGCTTTTGAAACTGCTTTTGCTGCTTTGTCACCGCCATGTTGCGAAAAATGGCGGCCTCGGTCAGTTTCCGGGCAAATTCCTCGTCAGAAAGCTGATGGCAGAACAGGGCTTGGGCCGAATCCAGCTGCATATGGCTCCAGTTATCGAGAATTACATCCTCCAAGTAAACAGTGAGGATGTTTTTTCCGCTCTGTACCGCCCGGTTGACCACCCGATGGAAGTCCTCGCTTTGGATACAGTCACGGGTAACGAACAGCATCACCGCATGGGCGGCTTCCACCCGCCGCAGTTCTTTTCTGCTTGCCTGACCGTTCCGGCAGAACAGCACGCCCTTTTCCCTCAGCGGTGTCAACGTCTGTACCATGATCTCTTCGTTCTCGGTCGGACAATAGACGTAAATATAGGGTTTGTCGTAGCCAAAATAGGATTTCATGGGTATTTTCCTCCTGTTTTGTCGTTTCTTGGGGAAAATTATAACGAAAACACGATTCTTATGCAAGCCCGTTTTTACCAATTCAGAAGTTTTTCGGAAACGGATACAGCAGGTGAATTAAAAAAAGACACTGATGTAATAATCAGTGTCCTTTTGGTACGCCCGGTGCGATTCGAACGCATGGCCTACAGAGTCGGAGTCTGTCACTCTATCCAACTGAGCTACGGGCGCATATTCAGTTTGTTTGTCCTACCCAAAGTCAATGGAGTTTCGTCCTGTTGCGGTGCCCAAATTTACTGCGCGGCTTCCGCTTTCGCTTGTAAATTTGACCGCGGCCACTCGCTCTCCTCGCTGCTTCCGCCACCGGCGGCGCTCGGTTCGCTCCCCAACTGAGCTACGGGCGCATATTCGATTTTGCTAAGTCTTACAAAGTCAGCTTATCTATTATAGCAACATCTTGCCCTATTGTAAAGCCCTCAATGATACAAAATTTTTGCAAAAAGATTGTTAAAAAAGTTGACAAGTCAGCATTTATGCGGTACAATAGCACCACTATTATTTTTATTATTTTTTCGCGCGTCTTTTCTTTTTGCGCGATGTTCCACGAAAAGGATGTATGCTCTATGAAAAAACAAAAAATCTCCGATGCGGTCATTCACCGTCTGCCCCGTTATTATCGATATCTGGACGACCTATATAATCGCGGCGTTGTGCGGATCTCGTCCAATTCACTGGGTGCAAAAATGGATATTACCGCCTCTCAAATTCGCCAGGATCTCAGCTGTTTTGGTGAATTCGGACAGCAGGGATACGGCTATAATGTGGCCGAACTTCGCAGCGAGATCGGCCATATTCTCGGCATCGACAGCGGCCATCGGTTGATCATCATCGGTGCCGGCCATTTGGGTCACGCCTTACTGCAGAACTTCGATTTTCATAAGGTAGGATTCCAGATCGATTCTGCCTTTGACCTCTCCCCGGAGCTGATCGGCAAGACCATACAGGGCGTTACCATTCGTTCCATGGACGAGCTGGAGAGTTATGTGGAGAAATTCCATCCCAATGTGGCGGTTCTCACCGTGCCGCAAAACGTGGCACAGTCTCTGGCCGATAAGCTGATCGGATTGGGCATCAAAGGCTTTTGGAACTTCACCAACGTGGAGTTGTCCACCGATGTGCCAAATGTCTTTTTTGAGGACATTCACTTTGTCGACACGCTGTTGACCCTGAGCTATCGAATTTCCCGAGAGCAGTAACGCACACATTCCGGCGGGCTTCATACTATGGAGTGAGACCCCGATGACGGGGCAAAATTTCATAGGAGGTTACGCTATGTGTAATCAGAATTCCTGCTTCGGTGGTAACAGCTATTGGATCATCATCGTGATTATCCTGCTGTTCCTGTTCAACGGCAACGGCTGCGGCTGCGGCAACAGCTGCGGCAACTGCGGCTGCAACAACTGCGGCTGCAATAATTGCGGTTGCAGCAACTGCGGCTGCGACTGCGGCTGCAATAACAACAACTGCGGTTGCTAAACTTTCTGAGAAAGCTCCCCGCCAACCGCGGGGAGCTGTTTTTTTGGCTATACTATCTTACATAAGAGGTGTTACCATGGAACTGAACCGATTCCGCCGGAAATTTTCAAATCACAGACCCACCCTGCTGAACCATCGCGGCTGTTCGGCTGTGCTGGTACCGCTGGTAGAGCAGAACGGCGAACTCTGCCTTTTGTATGAGGTGCGCTCGGCAAGTGTCTCGCAGCCCGGAGAGGTCTGTTTCCCTGGCGGCCGTATGGAGTCCGGTGAAACAGCAATTCAATGCGCCTTGCGGGAAACCAAAGAGGAGCTGGGTATCGCCGAAACCGATATTGAAGTCATCGGCGAACTGGACTTTCTCTATGTGCGCGGTGACCGCCTGCTCTATCCGGTGCTGGCAAAAATCGCCGGCGATGCTTTGACCCGGATGTGTCCTGTCCCCGAAGAAGTATCGGACACGTTCCTGGTACCGCTGGAATGGTTGCGGGCGCATCCTCCTGTCTTTTACCGCCAGCGCCAGGAGGTGGACATGCCGGATTTTCCTTATGACGAAGTGGGTGTGGCACCGGATTATCACTGGATCAAGCATTTTTTGGAGATTCCCATCTATCAGGGGCTCGACCATCATTTATGGGGAATGACAGCCCGGATCACCTACTATCTCCTGCAGGATCTATACGAAGAAAACGGCTCAAATTGAGCCGTTTTCTTTTATAAAATTACCCGAACCGGGTGGGCGATCGTGAGACTGTCCGGCGTGACCTTGCAGTCATAAGCTGCCACCGTAACCCCGTTTTGCGCCGCACGCCGCAGTTCTGCACCAAAGGCCGGGTGATTGGCATCGTTGGGTGTAAAGTCCTGCACAGAATGCATCTGCACCACAAAGAACACCGTGGCACGATGCCCTTCTTTGACTGCACGCTGTAATTCCTGCAAATGCTTCACGCCCCGTTCCGTGGGAGCATCGGGAAAACTGACATGGCCGTCCTGTTCCAGCGTGACCCCCTTAACCTCCACAAAATGCAGTCCCGCCGGTGTTTCCAGACAGAAATCCAGCCGGGAACTGCCGTAAACCACCTCGCTGCGTACCGCCGTGGCGGCGGGATCATATTGCCGTGCAAACTCCAAAAATACACGATTGGGCGCCTGGGCATCCATATTCACCAGGCGGTCACCTTTCTCCACGGCAATCAGGTCGAAGGCGGTTTTGCGCGCCGGATTGTCACTTTGTTCCAGATACACCGCCGCACCGGGTACCAGCAATTCCCGACAGCGACCGGTGTTTTTGACATGTACCACCGTATCAACGCCGTCTATCTCCACATGGGCGATAAACCGATTGGGGCGAGACAAAAAAATCCCCTTTTGAACTTTTTGATACTGCATAGTTTCGATCCCTCCCAAACACCATGGATTTTAGCATAAGTTTCTCCAAAAGAAAAGGTGTATTTTCAGTTCTTTTTTCGCATATTTGACGCAATTCCATTGAAAAAATACAGAAATTTTTCACTTTTTCCCTGTTTTATCTTGTAAAATCAGGAAAAAATGATATAATAAAATCAATAAAATTTTCGTAGAAAGGACTATCATGCTATGGATTATTCCAATCTGTTCGTCTGCCTGATGGGACTGTGTACGGTGTTCATCGGGCTGATCTGTATTATCGCGCTGGTGACGGTGATGAGTGCTGTGGTGCGAAAAACGGAAACAAAGAGCGCGGCACCTGCCGTTGCTGCTCCCGCTGCCGCACCTGCTGCATCTGAAATCACACCGGAACTGGTGGCCGCGGTCAGCGCCGCCATTGCCGAGGATCTGGGCAGCGATGTAAACGCTATCCGCATTGTATCCATGAAGAAACTGTAAGGAGGAAAACCCTATGAAAAAGTATAAAGTCAATGTCAATGGTACCGCCTATGAGGTGGAGATCGAGGAAATTACCGGTGCAGCTGCTGCACCCGCAGTCACTCCTGCTGCCGCACCTGCCGCACCTGCCGCACCTGCCGCACCTGCCGGTGGAGAGAGCATCAGCTCCCCCATGCCCGGCAATATTCTGGACGTCCGTGTTTCGGTGGGGCAGAGCGTCAAAAAAGGCGATGTGCTGATGATCCTGGAGGCCATGAAGATGGAAAATGAGATCATGTGCCCCTGTGACGGCAAGGTCACCGCGGTGAACGTGACCAAGGGCACTACCGTGGAATCCGGCACATTGCTTTGCGTCATCGGCTAAGGGAGGAATCCCATGCAAGCTATTCTGAATTTCTGCCAGCAGACCGGCTTTTATCAGTTCTTCCAGGGGGATAACTGGAAGTGCGCCATTATGATTCTCATCTCCTGTGTGCTGCTGTTTCTGGGCATTGTGAAGAAGTTTGAACCGCTGCTGCTGGTGCCTATCGCCTTTGGTATGCTCATCACCAATCTGCCCGGGGCGGAGATGTTCCATGAGATCCTCTTTGCCGGCGGACACGTCCATTGGGATCTCTTCGGCGGCGCTCCCATCACGGCGGAGTTCATCAGCGAAATGTCCGCTCTGGGCGTTTCCGATGCGGTTCTGGCCGGCGTTACAGTCGGGCAAAGTATCAGCGTGGGGCTGGTTGACGTGCTGTATCTGGGCATCAAGTTGGGGATCTATCCCTGTCTGATTTTCCTTGGTGTGGGCGCTATGACCGACTTCGGCCCGCTGATTGCCAATCCCAAGAGCCTACTCTTAGGCGCTGCGGCACAACTGGGCATCTTTATCACCTTTGTGGGCGCCAAGCTGCTGGGCTTTACCGGCGCCGAAGCCGGCTCCATCGGCATCATCGGCGGTGCAGACGGACCTACCGCCATCTTTGTTACCGCCATGCTGGCTCCGGCACTGCTGGGTCCTATCGCCGTGTCTGCCTACTCCTATATGGCATTGGTACCCGTGATCCAGCCGCCCATTATGAAGGCGCTGACCACGGAAAAAGAGCGCCAGATCGTGATGAAGCCCCTGCGGGAGGTCAGCAAGACCGAGAAGATCATCTTCCCCATCGTGGTCACCATTTTTGTGGCGCTTCTCGTTCCCTCTGCCGCTCCGCTGATCGCCTGTCTGATGCTGGGTAACCTGTTCAAGGAATGCGGCGTCACCGAGCGGCTTTCCAAGACCGTACAGAACGAACTGATGAATATCGTCACTATCTTTCTGGGCGTGTCCGTTGGCTGTACCGCCACCGGTGCCACCTTCCTGAGCTGGAGTACCATCAAGATTCTCATCATGGGCGTGGTGGCGTTCAGCTTCGGCACGGCAGGCGGCGTACTGCTGGCCAAGTTTATGAATCTGTTCCTGAAAGAGAAGATCAATCCCCTCATCGGCTCCGCCGGTGTGTCTGCCGTACCTATGGCTGCCCGTGTCAGCCAGAAGGTCGGTCAGGAGTACAACCCCGGCAACTTCCTGCTGATGCACGCCATGGGACCCAATGTGGCCGGCGTCATTGGCTCGGCGATTGCCGCCGGTGTACTGATCTCCCTGTTCGGTTAAGGAGGTTTCCTGATGTCTATGGAATTTTTATCCAATAAGCCCCTGCTCATCACCGATACCATTCTTCGTGACGCCCACCAGTCTCAGGCGGCGACCCGTATGACGATGGCGGATATGCTGCCCGCACTGGAGCAGTTGGACAGCATTGGTTACTACTCTCTGGAATGTTGGGGCGGCGCTACCTTTGACGCCTGTATGCGCTTTTTGCAGGAGGATCCGTGGGAGCGGCTGCGTACCATTCGCGCCCACGTAAAGAACACCAAGCTGCAAATGCTGTTCCGCGGTCAGAACATTCTGGGCTATAAGCACTATGCCGATGACGTGGTGGACGCGTTCTGCCGCAAGTCCATCGAGAACGGCATCGACATTATCCGCATCTTTGATGCGCTCAACGATGTCCGCAATCTGGAGCAGGCCATCAAGTCCACCAAAAAGTACGGTGGTCAGGTAGAGGCCACCCTCAGCTACACCATCTCCCCTATCCACAACGAGGCCTATTTTGTCGGGCTTGCCAAGGAGCTGGAGCAGATGGGCGCAGACGCCATCTGCATCAAGGACATGGCCAATCTGCTGCTGCCCATGGATGCCTACTCACTGGTGAAGGCGCTGAAGGAGACTGTCAGCGTCCCCATCCACCTCCACACCCACAACACCACCGGTACCGGCGACATGGTACTGCTGATGGCGGCATACGCCGGCGTGGATATCGTGGATACCGCCTTGTCTCCCCTTGCCAATGGCACCTCTCAACCCGCCACCGAATCCCTTGTAGCAACCCTACAGGGTACCGTCCGGGATACCGGTCTTGACCTCGGCAAGCTGTCCGATGCCGCCGTCCATTTTCGTAAGGTTGCCCAACGGCTGAAAGACGCCGGTTCTCTCAACCCCAAAGTGCTGAATGTGGATACCAACACCCTGCTGTATCAGGTACCCGGCGGTATGCTGAGTAACCTCATCTCCCAGCTCAAGGAAGCGGGAAAAGAGGATAAATACTATGATGTTTTGGCGGAGATTCCCCGGGTTCGCAAGGACTTTGGCTATCCCCCGCTGGTCACCCCGTCCAGCCAGATCGTGGGCACACAGGCCGTGATGAACGTCATCATGGGTGAGCGCTATAAGACCTTCCCCAAGGAGTCCAAGGCCATGCTCCGCGGCGAATACGGTCAGCTTCCCGGCGAGGTCAACGAGGAAGTCCGCACCAAGGCCGGTATCGCGCCGGAAGATGTGATCACCTGCCGACCTGCCGATCTTTTAGAGCCGGAGCTGGAGAAGTACAAAGCAGAGTTTAAGGACATTGCCAAAAGTGAGGAGGACGTTCTCTCCCTGGCGCTGTTCCCACAGGTGGCGCCCAAGTTTTTGGCAAAGCGTGATGCGCCCCAGGAAGCCGCAACACCTGCTCCCGCCACCCCTGCCGGTCCCAACGCCGTCCGGGAACTCTATGTGGAGTGGAAAGGCTGAATGATATAGAAAAAACACCGCCAAAAGGCGGTGTTTTTTATGTGAAAGACTTACTAAATTGTGCATTTTAGTAGGTAAAACTTACAAAATTGCGCATCTGCCAGGGCCGTCATTTACCCTTCTTTTTGTCCATGTATTCGTGCGCCAGTATGTCCTTCAACACGAGCATGGCGTCCTGCCCGCTGTACCCGTAGGTGGTCTGCAGTTCGGTGAGCATGGCACGGATCTGCGTGGCGTAATGAGGGATGTCCACCTCGGCCTGATAGTGTTTCAGGATCGGGTACTTCGTGCTCCACGCCTTCGTCCAGTCGGTCTTGCTCTGGTTCTCTTCCGTGGTCTCACGGATGATCT
>CALCRH010000071.1 GCA_937894515.1 uncultured Clostridia bacterium
TACCCATTAAATGACAAAAATACATAAAAATTCAAAGATTATACCAAAAATCGCCTCAGTATCTCCAACGCCTTCCTGACCGATGTGACCTTCTGTGCTTTAATGTAAAGCTTGTCGTTGTGCTCCAAAAGACTGTAAATCCTTAATTCCTGAATTTTCTGAAGTATCATGCCGAAAGCATCACTTTTGTAGAAAGGCGACAGCCTGTTGGCGACAAAATATGCGAGCATGACATTATTTTTGAGGACTATTCTCTCTATTCCAAGCTTTTGCGCTTCAATCCTCAGGCGCACGATGTCTATCAGTTCAAGGAATGGAACCGGTATAGGAGATCCGAAGCGATCAGCGATATCAGCCTCGGATTTTTTGAGCGCCTGCTCGTCGGAGATCCCGTCAAGCTCCTTGTAAAGTCTGATTTTCTCCGAAGGAATATTTACGTAATCATCCGGTATGAAAACTTCGAGATCAGCGTCAATCTGGGTGTCAATATTCCACAGTGAAGATCCGGCAACCAGCTTTTCGATGCCCTCATTTTTAGGCAGACTCCTGTCCGAAGCGATTTCATTGATGGCCTCCTTGATGATTTTCATATATGTTTCATATCCCATCTCCGCCATGAATCCGCTCTGTTCGGCACCAAGAAGGTTGCCGGCACCTCGAATGTCAAGATCCTGCATAGCTATATTGAAACCGCTTCCCAGATCACTGAAAGCCTCCAATGCCCTTATCCTGCGCTTCGCCTCATCCGTCATCGACGTCATTGCCGGCACTACAAGATAACAATATGCCTTTACGTTGCTTCTTCCCACGCGTCCACGCAACTGGTGCAGGTCGCTGAGTCCGAAACGGTGAGCCTGATTCACAATCATTGTGTTGGCATTCGGAATATCGATGCCGTTTT
This sequence comes from uncultured Clostridia bacterium, assembly GCA_937894515.1. Lineage (GTDB taxonomy): Bacteria > Bacillota > Clostridia > Oscillospirales > Oscillospiraceae > Vescimonas. Next base: position 902 of record CALCRH010000071.1, read on the forward strand.
CAATTATCGTTGTCGAAAGAAGTATGTCATAATCACCGTTTATGAAAGCAAGGACCTTCCTTTCAAGCTCCTTTGGATCCATCTGCCCGTGAGCGACACATATTTCCGCCTCCGGACACACTTTATGTAGAATGTCTCTCACGGCATTTATATCCTCAACTCTGTTGTGGACAAAATAGACCTGTCCTCCCCTCTCCATTTCATGACTGATAATGTCGGCTATCATATCTTCATTGAAATTTATGACTTCCGTGGCTACAGGCAGACGGTTTGGAGGCGGAGTGTTGATGATTGACATATCCCTTGCCCCGAGCAGGGAGAATTGAAGGGTACGAGGAATTGGCGTTGCAGTCATAGTCAGCGTATCCACGGTAGCCTTCATCTGGCGTATCTTTTCTTTGGATGTAACACCGAATTTCTGTTCTTCATCTATTATCAGAAGCCCAAGATCCTTGAATTTAATATTCTTGTTAAGAATCCTGTGAGTGCCTATGAGAATGTCGATCTTCCCGCTTTCAAGCTTTTCGGTAATTTCATTTATCTCTTTTGCCGTGCGCAGACGACTTACATAATCAATGCTGCAGGGAAAATCCTTCAGTCTTTCCTTGAAAGTCTCGTAATGCTGAAGAGCCAGAATCGTGGTAGGCACAAGCACGGCAACCTGCTTTGAATCGCACACAGCCTTGAATGCGGCACGAATGGCGACCTCCGTCTTTCCGAAGCCCACATCCCCACATATAAGGCGATCCATAGGATGTATGCTCTCCATATCAGCCTTGACTGCATCAGTAGCCTTTATTTGGTCAGGAGTGTCTTCATAGATGAACGATGACTCGAGTTCCTGCTGCATATAGCTGTCAGGAGAAAATGCGAAACCATCCATCTGCTGCCTTTCCGAATATAGTTTGATCAGATCTTTCGCTATATCCTTTACTTTGGACTTGGTGTTGTTCTTCAGATTTTCCCAAGCCTTGGTACCGAGTTTATATATTTTCGGAACCTCTCCATCCTTTGACTTGTATTTTGAAATTCGGTGAAGAGAGTGGATTGATACGAATATCACATCTCCATCCTTGTAAATCAGCTTTACCGCCTCCTGCACCTTTCCTCCAACATTCGTCTTCACCAGTCCACCGTACTGGCCGACTCCGTGATCGATATGAACTATGTAATCCCCCATCTGAAGGGCATTGAGTTCATTTATCGTCATTCTTTCACTCCTCTCTACCTGACGCCTTATCTTCAGCTTGTGATATCTTTCGAATATCTGATGATCCGTATAATAGCACTGTCTGGCTCCCTTGTCAACAAATCCCTCATGTAGGGATACAGGCAGGAATTTCGGCAGTCTGACCAGTCCCATGTCCCGGAGTATCTGCTTCAGGCGTGATGTCTGTGAATCATTCGGGGAGAGTATCGTCACCGTATATCCATCTTCCTGCTTTGCTATGATGTCCGAACAAAGTATCTCGAAATTTTTGTTGAATACCGGCTGAGGTATGATGTCTTCGTCATATTTTGACTCAATTGTATTTCTCAAGTCCCAGATGATGGCATCGGCAGGTATGATTTCCTTGAGCGAAACATAATCCTGCTCTGAGTGATTGTCATCAAGATTCGGATAGATCTCCGCATCATCAAACTTTTCTTCAGTTGAAAGCTGTGTATCCGGTATGAATTTTCTGATACACTCTATTTCATCTCCGAAAAAATCTATTCTGAAAGGAAGACTGTCTGAAAATGAAAACACGTCAACGATTCCGCCTCTCAAAGCAAATTCACCGGGCTCGACTACAAAATCGACTTTATGAAAGCCGTTTTCAAATAATCTTCTTTGAATCTCTTCGTGAGAAATATTTTCTCCCTTCGTGAATTTCAGAATGCTTTCCCTGATTTTCCGAGGTTTGAGCACTTTTTCATCAACAGCCTCGGTGTAGGTAACGACTATCTTCGATTTGACGGATTCCTTTTTTAGAATTCCAGCGGATATACTGTATGAATTCGAAATTTTTTCAAGATTTTTTTTCTTGCTGCTTTTTTCAAATATTGCTATTAAAGCAGATGTTCTCTGTAATTGGGATGTCGCTTTTTTATACTCGTTTTTTTCGCTGATTGAAGGAAAAAAGAAGAGATTCTCCTCAAGAAAGAAGTTATCCAGGTCACTGGCCATGTAATATGCTTCTTTCTTATTGTCCAACAGCACAATATTAAGGGCACCGTCATCGGCGCCCTTAACAGTGTTCGCTATCTTTACGGCATTTGCAGAATTATTTGACGCTTTCTCCAAAGTCTATTTTTTTATAAAGATTCTCTATTCCGGAAACGCTTATTTTTCCATTCTTGTATTGTTCATTCATGAACTCCTGAGTTGCAATGAAATTACCATTTTCAAGAGGAGCAATAACTTGCATATATCCGTCACCATTTTCATTGAACAGGCGTGAAAAATGAAAATAGTTCTTCCCGTTTCCTCTCTTGAGAGAAAATACGTTTGATTTACGGCTGAGTGTTTCGTTGCACATCTGACAATTATTTCCATTATTTCCTTTTATCATCTGTGCAGGCTGATTTTCACCCGCTGCAACAAACATAGGAACGGCTATTCCGCAAGGAGGATAACCAAGAATCGTCCACATTACGGTAAGGAGAGGATCTTCGCCTTTTTTCACTCCCTTTACAACAATTGACGCACTTGAACTTCTGCGGGGAATAAAATCCTGATCAACGAACCAGCCGCCAGAAACTGCCGCAGAATTTTCGCAAAGATCATAATTCAGCACTGAATTGTAAAAACTGCGTGAAAGATTGTTGAAAATCCACTGAGGAGTGAATCCTTCATTCTGAATCCAATTCTGATATATCTTTCTCGTAGCAGTGGCATAACGTTCATATCCGCTTCCATCATTTATTCTTCCTGTATATGAGTGGTTGGTATATA
>CALCRH010000072.1 GCA_937894515.1 uncultured Clostridia bacterium
CGAGATCCTTTCCCTCAGCGAAAGTGAAGTCGTCCTCTTCGACCCCGAATTTCCGCTCCTCAATAAAACTCTGCCGCGGGAGCAGTTTGACCAGATGCTGGCAGAGAACCCGCTGAACGATCAGTTCCTGAAGCCAAAGGAAGCAACAGAAAAAGAACTGCCGCCCTTCCCGTATGCGGTTGGCGACAGCGTATATCTTGAGGATGGGAAAGAGTTCATCATTGAACGAATCGGTGATCTGAATATTGAGCTGCGTGACCCGACACAGGTATATCCCATCTTCCGAGCCGAGAGCCGCGAGAGCTTCGACCGGCTGATGAAGCAGTACCCGCAGACGAAAACCGAGGTGGAAGCAGTCTATCCTGCCGAGGAAACGCAGCTGCCCTATGACATCGTTGTTGAGACGATCAAGGTGCCATCTGCGGAAAAGCAGGTGGTGCTGCCGGAGCCTCCCACGCTGCCCGCACTGAAGCCGAAAAAGAGCATAACGCCCACGGTTCTCTATCCTGAAATACAGAGCGACTATCGCACCAACTTCTCGATTTTAAAGAATAATCTCGGCGTTGGTACGCCCTCTGAACGCTATCACCACAACATCACAGCGATTCGGCTCCTTCACAAGCTGGAAGAAGAACACCGTCTCGCCGACACCGTAGAGCAGGATATTCTTTCAGAATATGTCGGTTGGGGCGGTCTTGCTGATTGCTTCGATGAAAAGAGCAGTCACTATCTGGAACTCAAAAATTTGCTCACTGAGGATGAGTACACAGCGGCGAGAGAGTCTACGCTGTCTGCGTTCTACACGCCGCCTGTAGTAATCAAGGCGATCTATCAGGGGCTTGCAAACATGGGCTTCCAGCGCGGCAACATTCTGGAGCCGAGCTGCGGCGTCGGCAACTTCATGGGGCTTCTCCCCGACAGTATGCAGGACGCAAAAATGTACGGTGTGGAGCTGGACAGCATTTCCGGACGCATCGCGCAGCAGCTTTATCAGAAGAATAACATCGCCGTGCAGGGCTTTGAAAAAACGGATTTGCCCGACAGCTTCTTTGATGCTGCGGTCGGCAATGTCCCGTTCGGACAATTCAAAGTCCCGGATAAACGCTACGACAAGTACAACTTCCTCATCCACGACTATTTCTTTGCCCGTGCGCTGGACAAGGTGCGTCCCGGCGGTGTCATTGCGTTCATCACATCGAAAGGCACAATGGATAAGGAAAACCCCAACGTCCGAAAGTATATCGCACAGCGGGCTGACCTTATCGGTGCGATTCGCCTGCCGAACAACACCTTCAAGGCCGCAGCCGGCACAGAGGTAACGTCGGATATTCTGTTTCTGCAAAAGCGCAGCGCCCTTTTGGATATAGAGCCCGATTGGGTTCACCTCGGAACCGATGCAAACGGTCTCAAGATGAATCAGTATTTCGTGGACAATCCGGATATGATTATGGGCGAAATGAAAGAGGTCAGCGGCCCGTATGGACCGGAGGCCGCCTGTGTCCCCTATGATGGGCAAGACCTCGGTGAACTGCTGAACTCTGCCATTCAGAATATCAACGGTCATATTTCAGACTACGAAGTGGAAGAGCTTGCAGATCCCGAGCAGGACACCTCCATTCCCGCCGACCTCACCGTTCGCAATTTCAGCTACTGCATCGTGGACGGCAAAATCTACTACCGGGAAAACAGCCGCATGAATCCGGTGGAGGTCTCTGCCACAGCGGAGAGCCGTATCAAGGGAATGATCGGCATCCGCGACTGCGTGAGAACCCTCATTGAGTATCAGACGGAGGATTACCCGGACAGCATGATCTCCGCCAAGCAGCTTGAACTGAACGAGCTTTATGACGAGTTCTCCAAAAAGTACGGCATCCTTAACTCCCGCGCCAACAGCTCCGCCTTTTCTTCGGACAGTTCTTTCTGCCTTCTGTGTTCCTTGGAAATCTTGGACGATGAAGGCAATTTCGTTCGGAAAGCGGATATGTTCACCAAGCGCACCATCAAGCAGAAGGTCATTGTCACATCGGTGGATACTGCTTCGGAGGCGCTTGCCTTGTCTCTGGCTGAAAAAGCGAAGGTGGATATGCCGTACATGATGGAGCTGACCGGAAAGACGGAGCAGGAGATCTTCGAGGACTTGAAGGGCGTTATCTTCCTCAATCCCATGCACACCAGCGAGAACGACGGCAGAGCGAAATACCTCCCCGCCGATGAATACCTCTCCGGTAATGTCAGAGAAAAGCTGGCGATTGCAAAACGCAGCGCAGAGCTTTATCCCGAGGACTACACGCCGAATGTGCGAGCTTTGGAAGCGGTGCAGCCGGTAGATTTGTCGGCCAGCGAGATTTCCGTCCGTCTGGGTGCAACATGGCTGCCCCCGGAGATCGTGTCTGAGTTTATGTTCGGCCTGTTCTCTACGCCCTACTATTGCCAGTGGAACATCAAAGTGCATTACTCCGAATACACCGGCGAATGGAATGTGGAGGGCAAAAGCTATGACCGGGGCAACGTCAAGGCAAACAGCGCCTACGGCACGACGCGCATCAACGGCTACAAGATCATCGAGGAAACGCTGAACCTCCGTGATGTCCGTATCTTTGATTACATTGAAGACGCCAACGGTAAGAAGACCGCCGTCCTCAACAAAAAGGAAACGGCCATTGCACAGGGCAAGCAGGAGCTCATCAAGAGCGCATTTGCGGAATGGATTTGGAGCGATCCGGAACGGCGTGAAAAGCTGACGAAGCTCTATAACGAGAAATTCAACAGCATTCGCCCGCGTGAGTATGACGGCAGCCATCTCAACTTTGTCGGCATCAACCCGGAAATCACGCTCCGAAAGCACCAGATCGACGCCATCGCCCATATCCTTTACGGAGGAAACACGCTGCTTGCACACGTTGTGGGGGCAGGAAAGACGTTTGAAATGGTTGCGGCTGCGCAGGAGAGCAAACGCCTCGGCCTTTGCCAAAAAAGCCTCTTTGTTGTGCCGAACCATTTGACGGAGCAGTGGGCTTCGGAGTATTTGCAGCTCTACCCCTCTGCCAACATTTTGGTGGCTACGAAAAAGGACTTTGAGACGAAGAACCGCAAGAAGTTCTGTTCCCGCATCGCTACCGGCGATTACGATGCCGTCATTATCGGTCACAGCCAGTTCGAGAAAATCCCCATGTCAGTGGAACGGCAGCGGATGATCCTCGAACAGCAGATGGATGAGATCATGGACGGTATTGCCGAGCTGAAGCACAACCGTGGGGACAACTTCTCCATCAAACAGCTTGAACGCACCAAGAAGTCGGTGCAGGCAAAGCTGGAAAAGCTGAACGATCAGACACGCAAGGATGACGTTGTGACCTTTGAAGAGCTCGGTGTAGACCGGTTGTTCATCGACGAAGCGCATTATTATAAGAACCTCGCCGCATTCACGAAGATGAGAAACGTGGGTGGCATCTCTCAGACAGAGGCGCAGAAAAGCTCTGACCTCTATATGAAGTGCCGCTACCTCGACGAACTCACCGGTGGACGCGGCGTTGTCTTTGCCACGGGTACGCCGATCTCCAATTCCATGGTGGAGATGTATACCATGCAGAAGTATCTGCAATACGGTACGCTCAAGCGGAACAACCTCATTCACTTCGACGCATGGGCGTCTACCTTTGGTGAAACGGTCACAGCCATTGAGCTTGCCCCGGAGGGCACAGGCTACCGAGCCAAGACAAGGTTTGCCAAGTTCTACAATTTGCCGGAGCTGATGGCCATGTTCAAGGAGACTGCCGATGTTCAGACTGCGGATATGCTCAAGCTCCCGGTTCCGGAGGCGCATTACCACAACATTGTTTTGAAGCCCTCTGAGTATCAGAAAGAAATGGTAGCCGACCTGTCTGACAGAGCCGAAAGAGTCCGCAACAAGATGGTGGATTCCAGCACGGACAATATGCTGCTGATCACCAACGACGGCAGAAAGCTGGCACTGGATCAGAGAATGATGAACCCCATGCTGCCCGACAGTGAGACAAGCAAGGTGGCGTCCTGCGCTCAGAACGTCTTTGATATCTGGCAGCGCACCGAAGCGCAGAAATCCACGCAGATGGTCTTCTGTGACCTCTCGACGCCACACGGTGACGGCAGCTTCAATGTCTACGACGATCTCCGGGATAAGCTGGTTGATATGGGCGTTCCGAAAGATGAGATTGCCTACATCCACACGGCAAATACCGAAACCGCAAAGAAGGAGCTGTTCGGCAAAGTCCGCAGCGGTCAGGTGCGTGTTCTCATCGGATCTACCCAAAAGATGGGCGCTGGTACCAACGTCCAGGATCGTCTCGTTGCCATGCATGACCTCGATTGTCCCTGGCGTCCCGGCGACCTGGAGCAGCGTGCCGGTCGTATCGTTCGTCAGGGTAATATGAATAAGGATGTCCATATCTTCC
>CALCRH010000073.1 GCA_937894515.1 uncultured Clostridia bacterium
CTGCTCAACCTGATCATGGTCATCTTGGGTATGTTGATGGATGATGGCAGCGCCATCGTGCTCAGCACCCCGCTGCTGCTTCCCATTGCCCTTAGCATCGGCGTGGACCCCGTCCACTATGCCGCTATCATGGGTGTGAACCTGGGTATGGGTCTGGTGACTCCCCCCTGCGCTCCCATGCTGTTCCTGGGCGCTCAGGTAGCCAAGTCTCCGGCCAGCGAAGCATTCAAGCCCACCATGCAGTTCATTCTGTTTGCTTGGCTGCCCGCGCTGATCATCACCACCTTTATTCCCCAGATATCTCTTTTCCTTCCCCATTTAATTTTGGGTTAAGAATTGCAGATTACCTCTACACAGGAACCGCCGGTGCTGTTATTTGCACCGGCGTTTCTTGTTGTGCGATTTTCGAATGATTCGCCAAGCGAGAAGTGTAGAGCCATGGGAATATTGAGCGGGAAGTTGTGCGTAATAAAAAAATGAGTTATTAATGCAGTAGTACGAATATAGCAAATCGAAAGTGAGAATACCCGGTTCAGTAGATTCCAATAATTAGGAGTATATAATCCAATGAGCAAAGCAATGTTTCGTTATCTGTCCCAGGAGGATATTCTGTCGCTGAATATTCCCTATGCCGACGTCATTGACGCCGTGGAAAAGGTGATGAGTGAGTTCGGCAAAGGTACCTGCCAACTGCCGGTGAAGATCCATGTCAATTCCCGCCCCGGCACCTATATCAACGCCATGCCTGCCTACGTGGGCGGTGAGCATGAGGCTCAGGGCCTGAAATGGGTGGCCGGTTATCCGGAAAACCGCAAAAAGGGCATTCCCGTGACCTGGGGACTGATGGTGATGAATGACTGCGATACCGGCGCCGTCACTGCCGTGATGGATGCCCGCTGGATCACCGCCATCCGCACCGCTGCCGTGGCCGCTGTCACCGCCAAATACTGCAAGGTGAAAAACACCCACAGCATGACCATTATCGGCGCCGGTGAGCAGGGCCGCTGGAATGCGCGGCTGATGAAGCTGGTGGTGCCGGAACTGAAAAAAATCTACATCGGCGATATCTATGAGCCTGCGATTGAAGCATACCTCAATAAGATGCGGCCCCTGATGCCCGACGTGGAGTTCGTTCCCATCTATACCGAGGAAGAGCGTCAAGCGGCCATTGATGACAGCCAGATTTTGCTGACAGCCACTCAGCGCGGCGATAAGCCTCTCATTTATTGCGAGATGCTCCACAAGGGAATGCTGGGCATTCCTCTGGAAAGCACCGCGTGGGAGGGCAAGACTTATACCCGGTTTGCCGACCGCTTTGTGTGTGATGACCGCAATCTGGTGGCCACCTACCTGGCTGACGGCAAATATACCGATGGCCTGCCTCCAGTGGAAGACCGCCTGATTTTGGGCGACATCATCAATGGAAAGGCCGTGGGCCGCGCCAATGAAGATGAATTCGTTATCACTTCCAGCCACGGTATCGCCCTGTCCGACGTGGCCGTGGGCAAGATGATCCTGGAAAGGGCAGAGGCGCAGAATGTGGGAACTATGCTCTCTCTGATGGAAGAGACCGACATCCTGCGCTGATCATCACATTTTCAATTTTCATATATACCTGTTTCTGTTCAACTGCCAGGAGCTGAAACGGATATATCATAATTACCTCTTTGCAAACGCCGGTGCTTTACGCACCGGCGTTTGCGCAACTATAAGTATTTGAAAAATTTTGAATATAGTGGTTGCATATATAGCAAAATAAAGATATAATAATGCTACGATATTACTATATGGAGATGTGTTCATATGACAATTAAGCCCTCTGCTGCTATCCGACAAAACTACAATGAGATATCTGAACTCTGCAAGTCTACCGGAGAACCGGTGTATTTGACCAAAAACGGTGAAGGCGATTTGGTCGTTATGGATATTCAGGCGTTCAATCAACGGGAGAAAATGCTGGCGCTACAGGAGCAACTGCTGAATATCGAGCGCGAACGTATCAACGGCGCCAGGTATTACACGGTGGATGAAGTAGATGCAGACCTGGAGAAAGCGATCACGGAGGCAAAAAAACATGCCGCAGTATAAAGTCGTGATTTCCGGCGCTGCGCGAAAAATGTTGATGGATCAGGTGTATTTCCTCGCCACAGTCAATCCTGCCGCGGCGCAGGCACTTCGGAGCAAGCTGGTGAATGAGATCCGAAGTTTAGCACAGATGCCGGAGAGGTTTCCTTATCTGGAACCGGAAAACCGGAAAAGTAAGTATCGTAAAATGTTCGTGCCAAACTGGTATCTTGTCATTTACGTCGTGGAAAATGATACCGTGTTCGTGGAATACATACTGGATTGCCGACAAGACTATCAATGGCTTATGCAGTAAAGAATGCCACGAGAGTCAAGCAGGTTTCTTTGTCTAAGTCTGCACATACCACGTTCAGTGAAAAAGTCAAACACGATTTGGTGAATCGTGTTTGACTTTTTTGATAACTAATTGAGCTGGGTTTGCGGAGTGCGCAATAGCAGACTATCGCCAGTTTACCCCACCAGTGTTTTTAGAATCTCCATGATCTGTTCGTATTCAATGTCCGCAGCGTAAGAAAACTGCTGACGATATTTCTCCCACATAGTACGCAGCTCCGGACTCTCCTCGATATTGCGCAGGATCATCGGAACGTCTGCAATCTGACTTGCCGTGTTGCGATGTTCCGCAGTGGCACGCAAAGCGGCATCAAACACGGCTTTATCAAATTTCTGCGTCGTAGCTAAGATATAGGTATCATAAAAATCTCTGGGGCGGGTATTGAAGACACCACGCCGCAGAATGGTCTCAACTTTTTCGGCCATCACGGTTTCCATATTATATGCCCACAGCTCGTAAGATTTTTCCTCATCAAAAATCTCAGAGAACCGGTATTGTATTGCATGGGGAGTGATGGCATCACCGGTGGATACATCGATGCTTAAAGGGGTATGGAGCGTATCAAATATGGCGTTCATTTTGACACGATAGCCGCCGTAAACATCATCGTCACGGATGGGAGCAATATTTTCCAGTGCAAACGATACACCGTCATCCACAGGAATGGCACAGATTTGTTCCAACGCACCATAAATCGCATCCGGTGTAAGCGGAAGATTTTTCAAGGTGGTATCCAAGTCCATGGTAGCTCTGTTGTCCAGACCCACAATGGCCGCCACCAGCATACCACCCTTCAAAACGAACTTGTCTTTGAACTCTGAATGCGACAGCCGCACCAGCAAACGCTCAAACATATAGTTTTGCAAAATGACCTGGGCCGGAATATTCTTTTGCTTTGAAATATTTCGTATCTTTGCTTTCAAGCTCATTGCATTGCTCATAGAAGCACCTCCAAATACTGCCGCAGGACATTTGCTATGCGCAGCCTTTTCGCATAGGAGTAGAGCCTGTTCAGATCCTTTTTCGGGTCAGCGGTATAGAGCTTCAATGCGGCGAGAAAGGTTTCCGTTCCCACTTTATTGCGGCTGCGGATCATATCGCAGACCGTGCGCTCCAAGTCATACACCGGCACAGTATTGCCGGCGGGCGTTTTCAGCGTAGTCCGCCCAAGTTCAAATAACTCCGGTTTGATATAATATATCTTACATTCGTTCTTGATGGACGTAGAGGCGGTGTAATCAGAGGGAACGGTAATTGTATGCTCAAAAGGTGTCCTGTCCGAAATGCCATGAAGAAACAGCGCCGTTTCATGGGAAAAGATGAGCCGGTCAGATCGCTTGCTGATGGACAACAGCTCATCCTGCATATCATCAGGGAGAATATACTGTCCCTGTGCAACTCGGTATATTCTGTTGTCTCTGCACAGTTTATAGAGCATCGCTTTGGATATGCCATGCGCCGCAGCGGTTTTCGTTTCGATAATCCCGCCGTGTTCGCGGGCAAGAGCATTCAATTCTGCTATATAGTCCATACCGTCACCTCCCAATTATAATTTAACGATATTATAATTGGTTTCGTTATGAAAGTCAACAATAGCTTAATTAAGGCCTATGCAAAATCGACATGCTTATTTGAAAAATTCACTCAGGCTCGAT
>CALCRH010000074.1 GCA_937894515.1 uncultured Clostridia bacterium
ACTTGGTCTGCACATAGGTGAAGCCGTTGATGCGGGAGATGATCTGTGCTGCATCTTTTCCCAAACCGTTGAGAATGACACGCAGCGGCTCTTTGCGAGCCTTATTGGCGTTCTTCACGATACCGATAGCGCCCTCTGCCGCGGCAAAGGACTCGTGACCGGCAAGGAACGCAAAGCACTTGGACTCATCACTTAAAAGCATAGCGCCCAGATTGCCGTGACCCAAGCCTACCTTGCGATCCTCAGCAACACTGCCGTCCAGGCAGAAGGCCTGCAGTCCCACGCCGATCAGCTTGGCAGCCTCGGCAGCGGTCTTGACGCCGGACTTAATGGCAATGGCGGCACCCACAGTGTATGCCCAGCAGGCATTTTCAAAGCAGATGGGTTGGATCCCCTTGACGATCTCATAGGGGTCAAAGCCCTTTGCTTTACAGATCTCGCGGCACTCCTCCACGGAATTGATCCCGTACTGTGCGAGGACGCCGTTGATTTTATTGATTCTTCTCTCGTAGTTTTCAAACAGAGCCATGGTTTCGTCCTCCTTATTCCTGACGGGGGTCAATATACTTGACCGCGGCATCCCACTGGCCGTAGTGACCGGTGGCCTTCTTCAATGCCTCGTTGGCGTCGTCACCCTTCTTGATGAAATCCATCATCTTGCCCAGATTGACAAACTCATAGCCGATGATCTCACCATCCTTGTTCAGCGCCATCTTGGAGCAGTAGCCCTCGGCCATCTCCAGATAGCGGGGACCCTTGGCCTTGGTGCCGAACATGGTGCCCACCTGAGAGCGCAGACCCTTGCCCAGATCCTCCAGAGAGGAACCCACAGCCAGACCGTCTTCAGAAAAAGCGGACTGGGTACGGCCATAGACGATCTGCAAAAACAGCTCCCGCATGGCGGTGTTGATGGCGTCACACACCAGATCGGTGTTCAGCGCCTCTATAATGGTCTTGCCGATGAGAATTTCGGAAGCCATGGCGGCGGAATGGGTCATGCCGGAGCAGCCCAGCGTCTCCACCAACGCCTCTTCAATGATACCGTTCTTCACGTTCAGCGTCAGCTTGCAGGCGCCCTGCTGGGGAGCGCACCAGCCGATACCGTGGGTAAAACCGGAGATATCGGAAATATCTTTAGCCTGGACCCACTTGCCCTCTTCGGGAATGGGAGCCGGACCGTGATATGCACCCTTTGCAACCGGACACATATTTTGTACTTCAGTGGTATAGATCATACTGATTTTCTTCCTTTCTAAAAATCATGGAATATTGAATTTATCGGGCCACAAAACCGATCTTGCGCTGCACCTTGCTCAAGGTCTTGTTGGCAAGGTAGGATGCGCGTTCCGCACCGGTCTTGTAAACGCTCTCGATGTACGCCTTGTCAGCCATGAGCCGCTCGGACTCCTCCCGGATGGGACGCAGCAGTTCCACCACGGCCTCACCCACAGCGGGCTTAAAGACGCCGTAGCCCTGTCCGGCGAATTCCGCCTCAGCCTCGGCAATGGTCTTGCCGGTGGCAGCGCAGTAGATGGTCAGCAGGTTGGAGATACCGGCCTTATTCTCTTTGTCGAACTTCACGGCGGTCTCGCAGTCGGTAACAGCGCGCTTGAACTTCTTCATGATCTCCTCGGGCTTGTCCATCAGATTCACGCAGCCCTCGGGCAGAGACTTGCTCATCTTGGTGGTGGGATCGTCCAGAGACATGAGACGCGCACCCATCTTGGGAATGAACGGCTCGGGCAGCACAAAGGTATCGCTGTAAACGCCGTTAAAGCGCTGGGCGATGTCACGGGTCAGCTCCACGTGCTGCTTCTGATCCTCACCCACCGGCACCAGATCCGCCTGATACAGCAGAATATCCGCCGCCATCAAAACGGGATAGGTGAAAAGGCCAGAGGTGATGTTGTCCGCGTGCTGCTGGGATTTTTGCTTGAACTGGGTCATACGGCTCAGCTCACCGAACTGGGTATAGCAGCCCAATATCCAGCCCAGTTCCGCGTGCTGCGGCACGTGGGACTGGATGAACATGATGTTCTTCTGCGGATCCAGTCCGCAGGCGATGTACTGCGCCAGCTGGTTCACGCTGCGGCGGCGCAGAGTTGCGGGATCCTGCCGTACGGTAATGGCGTGCATATCCACGATGCAGTACAGGCAGTCGTACTCGTCCTGCAAAGCCACCCAGTTCTTGATAGCGCCCATATAAGAGCCCAGCGTCAGTTCACCGGAGGGCTGAATACCGCTGAATATTCGTTTCTTTTTCTCTTCCATTCTGTGATACCTCACTTCCAAACAAATCCATGATATTTTAACACTATCCAAGGAAAAATGCAATCATCGTTCGCTTATTTTAGCCATTTATCCGGCGAATTATAGCGGCCAGTCACCACTTGTTTTCCACCTTTTCCGCAAAGCCCAAAAAGTCCTTTACCTCGATCACCTTACCGTCATCTAAAACAGCCCTGCCGGTAAATCGTCCGAATACCTGATGCTGATTGCTGCCCAGCACCTTGAAATCCGTATTGGCAGCACGATCCAGAATCGGCACAAAATCCATCTCAAAGCGCCCGTCATCGCTGGTAAACGTCCACGGGGACAGGTAATCCTCCGTTCCGTTCTGCATGGGGATATTGAACTTCACCTGACTGAGCTTGTGTGCCTTTCCATCGTAAAACAGCATATTTTCACTGGCGGCGGAGGTATCACCAAAGCCGTAGCCGATATTCCAGCCAAAGGGTTCGCCGTCCACCTGCCCCGAAGCGCTGCCCCAGTACCAGGTATTGTGATAGGTCCATACCCCTCTGCCCCAGTCCAGAACGCCGAAGCTGTCCACAGAATCAAACGTATAGGTATGTGTGCCAAGCACCACCTCTCCGGATGCCCGCATACAGTTGATCTTCTGGTTGAAATAGAAGTACGCCGGCTTGTCAAAGGGCGTGCAGATGACCATGCTCTCCTCCGGTTCATCGGTCAGGAGAAAATGCCCGTCAATGGCCTTGCCGTCCAGAAAATCGTCCATGTGGAACGTCAGCTCACGTCCATCGGACACATGGCGGAATGCCAGCCCATAGTTCTTTCCTGCAATGGCAATATCCCCCTCTGCACTGCTGGCAGGCAGGCCGGTTTTTCCCATGGGAAACCAACGCATGGGGCTGACAGTTTTTTCCCATTTTTCGTCAAAGTTGAGAAAAGAAATGGAGTCCAGACCCATGTAGCCGTTGTCGTCAATGGTCAAGGCCACGGCAAAATGGTCGTTGTTGATAAGATAGTAGTCCCATTCCTTGATACGCATGGCACTTGCCTTGATGTCGCTGCGCCGATAGATCGGCAGGAGTTTTTTTGCATACCCGGCCTCGGTCAAATTTCCCTTGCCATCCAGCAAAGGTTTACGCTCTATAATTTCATGTTGCATAGGCTCATCTCCCCTTCCTTTGATTCAAATTCATTATACACATTTTTTTGCGCCATTTCAACCTGACCATCGTGGAATTTCATTGACTTTTCCCCGGGAAACACTATAATATATTTGTGATTTTTTTGCCGTTTGCAAGGAGGAACTGATAATGGCTCTGGATATGAACTATTTTGCCGAAATGGAAGCAAAAATCCCCCATGGAAAGGTGCGTACCCGATTTGCCCCTTCTCCCACCGGTTATATGCACGTGGGCAATCTACGCACCGCCCTCTACACCTGGCTGATCGCCCGCAATGCAGGCGGCACCTTTGTCCTGCGCATTGAGGATACCGATCAGGGGCGTCTGGTGGAGGGTGCTACCGATGTGATCTACCGCACCATGAAAGAGTGCCATTTGGATCACGATGAAGGTCCCGATATCGGTGGTCCCGTGGCACCCTATATCCAGTCCCAGCGCCGTGATACCTATGGCAAGTATGCAGAGCTTTTGGTAGAAAAGGGCGGCGCATATTACTGCTTCTGCGAAAAAGCAGAATCCGAAGAGGACAGCGGCGAATTTAACCGCGCTGTCGATCCCTGCCGTGACATTCCTCTTGACGAGGCCAAAGCCCGGGTCGCCGCCGGCGAACCCTATGTCATTCGCCAGCGTATTCCCGCAGACGGCACTACCACGTTCCAGGATGCCATCTTCGGCGAAATCACCGTAGAAAATAAAACTCTGGACGATCAGGTACTGCTGAAACGCGATGGTCTGCCCACCTACAACTTTGCCAACGTCATCGATGACCATCTGATGGGCATTACCCATGTAGTCCGCGGCAGCGAATACCTCTCCTCCGCTCCCAAGTACAACCTGCTGTACGAGGCTTTCGGTTGGGAGATCCCCACTTACGTCCACTGCTCTCCTGTCATGCGTGACGCCCAGAATAAAATGTCCAAGCGCCACGGCGACCCCAGCTACGAGGACTTGAAAGCCCAGGGCTACTTGACCGAAGCCATCTTGAACTACGTTGCCCTGCTGGGCTGGAGTCCTAAAGGCGAGTATGCCGAGGAGGAGATCTTCTCTTTGGACGAGCTTGCCAAGGTGTTTGATATGACCGGCATCTCCAAGTCCCCGGCCATCTTCGACATTGCCAAGCTGGATCATTTTAATGCTGTCTATCTACGTAACCTCTCTCCCGAGAAGTTCTGTAAAGTAGCAGAACCTTACATCCGGCAGAGCGTCAAGGGCAACTTTGACATCGTCGGTATTGCCGCTCTGCTGCAGGCAAGATGTGAAAAGCTCACAGAGATCCCCGAAAAGGTAGATTTCTTTGATACCTGCCCCGACTACGATGTAGAGTTTTTCACCAACAAAAAATCCAAGACCGATCCCGCCGTGTGCCGGGATATGCTGAATGCGGCCATCCCCATGCTGGACAGTATCACTGACTGGACAGTGGAGAATATTCACGATGGTCTGATTGCTTTGGCGGAAAAACTGGAAGTAAAGAATGCTACATTGATGTGGCCGGTGCGTATTGCCGCTGCCGGTAAACTGGTAACACCCGGCGGTGCTGTGGAGATCTGCCATCTGCTGGGTAAAGAAGAAACATTGCGCCGCCTGCATGCCGGTCTTGCCAAACTGAACGCATGATGAAGTCTTTTATGGAACAGTTTCGGCAGTTTTATCGGGACACTTTTTCCCACTATCTTTTTATTACCGCAGTGGCCTTTGCCGCGCTGCTTGTCATCAGTTTTCTGGTCGGCTACATTGACAAAGATCTGGCCGCCGGCATCATGAACTGGTTTGCTCAGCAGATTGCTCAGCTCGGCGTTGTCAGCAGTAATGGTACTTTCAACGCGATTGCTCTGTTTTTTAACAACAGCCGCTCGATGGCTTCTGCCATTCTGTTTGGCTTTATTCCCTACATCTATTTTTCTGCTGTGAGCCTTGGTACCAATGCCATGCTGGTGGGACTTTTTGCGGCGGTCTACGTCAACGAGGGAAAATCGCTTCTTACATATCTCTGCGGTATTCTGCCCCATGGTATTTTTGAGATCCCGGCTCTGATTTTTGCGTTGAGCTGCGGTTTTTATCTCTGTGAAACGGTTACCGACTATTTCCGCAGCAGAGAGAAAGGCCTCGTAAAACAGGCAATTACCGACATTCTCCCGGTCTATCTTTGCATCATTCTTCCGCTTCTGCTTCTGGCGGCAGTTGTGGAAGCTTACCTCACTCCTGTTATCCTGCAGGCAATTTCGTAAAAAAGGAGGAAACCCGCCATGTCTGAAATCTATCCCAATATCCCCGAACTTTTCGGCAGTATGGTCTTTACTGAGGACAAAATGCGACAGCGTCTGCCCTCTTCAGTATATGAGGCATGGCAGCAGTGTCTGGTACAGGGTACGCCGCTTCCTCTGACTATTGCCGGGGAAATTGCCGGAGCCATGAAGGACTGGGCCATCGAGAGGGGCGCCACACATTTTACCCATTGGTTCCAGCCTCTTACCGGCTATACCGCAGAAAAGCACGACAGCTTTATTGCACCTGCCGGCAGCGGCAAGATTCTGATGGAGCTTTCCGGCAAAGAGCTGACCCGCGGCGAAACCGATGCCTCCAGCTTCCCCTCCGGCGGACTGCGCGCAACCTTTGAAGCCCGCGGTTATACCGCCTGGGATCCCACCAGCTATGCCTTTATCAAGGATCGCACCCTGTATATCCCCACCATTTTCTGCTCGTACAGCGGCGATACTCTGGATAAGAAGACCCCACTGCTTCGTTCGATGCGTGCCCTGGACAAGCAATGTGTTCGTATCCTGCGCCTGTTCGGCAACACCGAGGTACAGCACGTCACGCCGCAGGTCGGCCCGGAACAGGAGTATTTCCTCATCGACAAGGCGATGTACAAGCAGCGGGAGGATCTGATGCTCTGCGGCCGTACCCTGTTCGGTGCCAAGCCTCCCAAGGGTCAGGAGCTGGACGACCACTATTACGGCGCCATCAAACCCCGGGTGGCGGCCTTTATGCACGAGCTGGATACCGAGCTGTGGAAAGTCGGTGTTCTGGCCAAAACCGAGCACAACGAGGCCGCTCCCGCTCAACACGAGCTGGCTCCCATCTATACCGACGCCAACACCGCCTGCGACCACAATCAGCTCACCATGGAGCTTTTGAAAAAGGTGGCTGACCGCCACGATCTGGTTTGCCTGCTTCACGAGAAGCCCTTCGCCGGCGTCAACGGCAGCGGCAAGCACGACAACTGGTCCCTCCGCACCGACAGCGGTGAAAACCTGTTGAAGCCCGGCAAGACCCCCAGTCAGAATGCCCAGTTTCTGCTGTTCCTGGCCGCTTTTTTGCGGGGCGCCGATGAGTATCAGGAGATGCTGCGCTGCTGTGTGGCCTATCCAGGCAACGACTATCGTCTGGGCGGCAACGAAGCACCTCCCGCCGTGGTCTCCGTGTTTCTGGGCGATGAGCTGACCGCCATTCTGAACGCCATCATCAGCGGCACGGAGTACGTAGACGTCACCAAGCGTACACTGCAAATCGGTGTGGATACCCTGCCGGAAATCCCACAGGATACCACGGACCGAAACCGCACCTGTCCCCTTGCCTTTACCGGCAACAAGTTTGAGTTCCGTATGTGCGGCTCCAGTCAGTCCATCGCCAGTCCTACTGTGGTCTTAAATACCATGATGGCTGATGTGCTCTGCGATTTTGCCAACCAGTTGGAAAAATCAGACGACTTCCAGTCAACTTTACAAGACCTGCTTCGCACCACCTTCCGGGACCACCAGCGCATTATCTTCAACGGCAACGGCTACGGTGAGGAGTGGTTGGCAGAGGCCAAAGAGAGGGGCTTACGTATCTTCCCCAACGCGGTAGATGCCCTTCCCAGTTATATTGACCCCAAGAATATTGCCCTGTTTTCACGGCACGGAATTCTCACCGGCAGCGAGATGCGTGCCCGCTATGAGATCCATCTGGAGAACTACTGCAAGGTCACCAACATCGAAGCCCATACTCTGCTGGAAATGGCACAGCGCCACATTCTTCCCGCGGTCAGCCAGTATGCAGACTTTCTGGCACAGGCCATCTTTCATAAGGCCAATTGCGGCATCAGCGTTACCAGCCGTATGGAACAGGCCACCCTGCGCCAGATTGCCGGGTTGAATGATAAGCTGTTCGATATCTGTCAGCAGTTAGAGCGAGCCCTGAACAAGGCCCCTGCTATGGACGGTGGTCTCCGCAGCGCCAAGTATTTCCGTGACGAGATCAGTTCTCGCGTAAATAAAGCCGGCGAGCTGATCAACAAGCTGGAATCCCTTACTGCTGCGGAATACTGGCCCTACCCAACCTACGCTGAAATTCTGTTTTCCGTATGAAAAAGGAGCTGAAGACTCAGGTCTTCAGCTCCTTTTTGCATTGGATAAAATGAATCACCATGGTTGCCAGGAATATCGTGCTCAAATAGCCAAATACCGGGAACAGTATGCCGATGATATCGGCAAATCCAAACAAACTGCAGCTCCAGATCACGGCGATCATCACCAGTAAAACGCCCTTGTAATGGTTTTTGACCACAGCAATGCGCTGCGACATATGGGTCATCAGCCCCACCAGAGACGCCAAAGCGTTACAGAACATACCCAAAAACAGCAGCACACCGTAGCAGCTTCCCAAAATGGGTGCCAGTTTGCTTCCCACCGCTACCATAGGCAGTTGTGCGGCAGCCGCCTCCGGCAGTGTGGCAACGGATGTCAGTACGCTGGCAGCCACGATCAGCAGCTCAACACCGCTCAGTATAATACCAAGCAAAACGGTTTTCTTTTTTGTAAACAGCTTCCCTACCGGCATCATAATGCCGATGCTGCCCATCAGGTTATAAGCCACAAAGGTCAAAGCTGCAATAAACCAGTTGGGCATCAGCGGATTGCTGTTGCTTCGCTGGATCTGCAGGATATTGCCGATATCAAAGTTCCTCCAGGCGCCTACGGCGAAGAGCAATGTTGCAATCACCAAAATGGGGATCAATGCAGAAAATGCATTCACCATTCCTGTCACGCCAAAGATGGCGATCAGGCACACAATTGTACTAAATACAGCGCTGCCAAGCCATGCAGGGATCTCAAAGAGCTGGTTTCCCAATGCTCCTACACCGGCAGACATCACAACAACAACGCCAAAGAGAAATGTAGACGCAATAAGGCCGCTGAGCTTCCTTAGCCACAGCAGATGATCCCACGGTACCAAGATCCGGTCCAGCTCATCCCATCCCGTCATCTGCGTCAAACGCATCAGAACGATGCCGAAAAATACAAACAGCACCGTTGCTAAGGCAAAGCCCAAATAGCCCCATATGCCAAAAGAGCCAAAGAATTGCCAAAGCTCCTGGCCGGAGAGAAACCCGGCTCCCAGAAAGCACCCCACATAAGTAAAAGAGAGCGTAATCGCTCCCGCCTTTTTCATACAAAAACCCTCTTTCCAAATTGTGTCTATTCTACTCATTTTCTTTTTCTTCGTCAAGGGTTCTCCGTTATTTTAAAGATTCGCAAAATTTCATTGAATTATTCGGTTTTATCGTTGACGATTTCGGCAAATGGATATATAATCATTGTAGCATAATTTGTCTATTTTGTTATATTATTGAAGGGAGATTCGATATGATCCGTACCATTGATGATATTCTGGCCGCCGCAAAGGGTGGTAAAACCGGTGTGATCGCTGTTGCCGCCGCCCACGATGAGCCCGTTATCGAGGCCGTTGTGGAGGCCAGAAAGGCCGGCATTGCCACCCCTATTCTGGTGGGCCATGTGGCTGAGATCGAAGCCATGCTGAAAAACGTGGGGGAAGATCCCGCTGCCTACGAGATCCTGCCCGGCGACAGCGATACCGACTGCGCTGCCAAGGCCGTTGCGCTGTGCGCCGAAGGCAAGGCCAACTTCCTGATGAAGGGTATTCTTGGCACTGCCGATCTGATGCGCGCCGTGTTCAACAAGGAGTGCGGCCTGCGTACCTCTCACCTGACCACCCATTGCATGTTCTATGAAATCCCTGCCCTGGGCAAGATGGTCATTCTCACAGACGGCGGCGTGAACACCTTCCCGGATCTTGACAAGAAGGCGGAGATTCTGGAAAATGCCGCCATGTGCTTCCAGGCTTTGGGCTATGAGAAGATCAACGCCGCCTGCATCTGCGGCGCTGAGCAGGTCAACCCCAAGATCCAGTCCACCGTGGACGCTGCGGAGCTGGCCGGTATGACCGAGCGCTGGAGTAAGTACGGCATGAACGTCTTTGGACCAGTCGCTCTCGACTTGGCCGTCAGCAAGGAAGCCTGCCACCACAAGCACTATACAGCTCCCGGCGGCGGCGATGCTGACATTCTGCTGGTTCCCAACTACGAGGTGGGCAACGGCATCGGCAAGGCGGCCACTCTGTTCGGCTCTGCCCGCAACGCCGGTATCATTCTTGGCGCCAAGGTTCCTATTGTTCTGGTTTCCCGCGCCGACAGCGCCGAATCCAAGCTGGCCTCCATCGCCCTGGGCTCCGTGCTGTCTGAACGCATGAATTTAGCCTAAAATATACATAGAAATTTTTTGAGGAGGAAATATTCATGGTCAACCAACAGTTCTATCAGATGGGCAATGCCCCTTCCGTGATCCGTCAGCTTTTCGCCTACGGTCTGCAGCAGGCCGCCAAGGTGGGCAAGGAAAACGTATTTGACTACTCCATCGGCAATCCCAGCATTCCCGCCCCCAAAAAGGTCGGCGACACCGTCAAAAAGCTGATTGATGAAATGGACTCCATCCAGCTCCACGGCTACTCCATGGCCGCCGGTTTCGATACCGCCCGCGCCGCCGTTGCCGCTGACCTTTCCAAGCGTTTCGGTCTGGACGTCAAGGGCAGCGAACTGTTCTTCACCTGCGGTGCTGCTCCCGCTCTGATCTCCGTCATCAAGGCGCTGACCGTCAGTCCCGACACCGAGATCCTTGCCATCGCCCCCTTCTTCCCCGAGTATCGTCCCTTTGTCACCTCCAACGGCGCCAAGCTGGTGATCGTTCCCGCGGATACCGAGGCTTTCCAGATCAAGCTGGACGCCGTAGAAAAGTGCATCTCCGCCAACACCCAGGCCGTCATCGTCAACTCCCCCAACAACCCCTCCGGTGTTGTCTACACCGAGGAAACTCTGAAGGGTCTGGCCGCTTTGCTGGAACGCAAGAGCGCTGAATACGGTCACCCCATCTATATCATCGCCGATGAGCCCTACCGTGAATTGGTCTACGGCGGTGTGAAGGTTCCCTTCATTCCCACCATCTATAAGAACACCGTGGTCTGCTACTCCTGGTCCAAGTCCCTGAGCCTGCCCGGTGAGCGTATCGGCTACGTTTATGTTCCCTCCTTCGCTGCTGACAGTGCCGACCTGTATTTCGCCGTTGCCGGTGCCGCCCGTTCCATGGGCCACGTCTGCTCCCCCACGCTGATCCAGAAGGTCATCGAGTACTGCGTCACCGAGGCTCCCGATCTGGTGGCTTACGATGAAAACCGCAATCTGCTGTATAACAGCCTCATCGAGATGGGTTATTCCTGCGCCAAGCCAGACGGTGCATTCTACCTGTTTGTCAAGGCTCCCGGCGGCGACGCCAATGCTTTCTCCGAAAAGGCCAAGCTGGAGCACAATCTGCTGGTCGTTCCCGCTGACGGCTTCGGCTGCCCCGGCTACTTCCGCCTGAGCTACTGCGTTGCCAACGACATGATCAAGCGCAGTCTGCCCCACTTCAAGGCTCTGATCGAAGAGTACAAGTAATTTCACTTCTCAACGCAGAGAGCCGTATCCCCTTGGATACGGCTCTTTCAGCTTGTCAAAAAAGCCAGAGGCTTTTTTGACAAGCTGAAAGAGCACAGCATTTTGCATTCTGCAAAATGCGAAAAACGGCTGATTTCAGCCGTTTTTTGTGCTACTATTTCATTCGAGGCGGGCTTTTGCCCCCTCGAGCTCCCCCGCTACTCTATCATTCGTAAGCTTTCGCTTTTTGCTTCAAGTTTTTTGACAGTCTGAGAGAGCCGTATCCCCTTGGATACGGCTCTTTTTTCATAAATTTCCCTTGCAATCTTCCTGCTAAACTCCTATAATTGCGTTATATTCCAATCAACGAGGTGTTACCATGAGCAAGCTTACCATTCCCGCCGGTTACAAAACGCCGCTGAACGTCTATGAAATGCAGCGCGCCATTGAATTCATCAAGAGCAACTTTCAGGTCAATCTGGGGCAGGCGCTGAATCTGCGCCGTGTCTCCGCTCCCCTGTTCGTTGATGAGAACTCCGGTTTGAATGATAACCTGAACGGCGTAGAGCGCCCGGTCATGTTCGATATTCCCGACGTGGCCAGCAATGGGCAAGTGGTACACTCTTTGGCAAAATGGAAGCGTCTGGCCCTCAAGCGCTATGAGTTCAAGCCCGGCAAGGGCCTTTTCACCGATATGAACGCTATCCGCCGTGATGAAGAGGTGGACAACACCCACTCCATCTATGTGGATCAGTGGGACTGGGAAAAGGTCATTGAACAGGATGAGCGCAACGAATACTACCTGCGCCAGACGGTGCGCGCCATCGTTGCCGCCATCTGCGAGACCAATGATGCCCTGCAAATCGCCTTCCCCAGTCTCCATACTGTGCTGGATCGTGAGGTCTATTTTATTACCGCTCAGGAGTTGGAGGACCGCTGGCCCGATCTGACCCCCAAGCAGCGTGAGGATGCCATCTGCAAGGAACATCACACCGTTTTCCTCATGCAGATCGGCGGCGCCTTGAAGCGCTCCGGTAAACCCCACGACGGCCGTGCTCCCGACTATGATGATTGGACACTCAACGGCGACATTCTGTTCTGGAATGAAGTGCTTCAGCGCAGTTTGGAAATCTCCTCTATGGGGATCCGCGTAGATGAGGCCGCTATGGATCATCAGCTCAATGTCCGCAACTGTAATGATCGGCGGGAGCTGCCTTTCCATAAAATGCTCTTAAACAGCGAGTTGCCCCAGACCATCGGCGGCGGCATCGGCCAGAGCCGGCTGTGTATGCTGATGATCGGTACCTGCCATATCGGCGAGGTGCAGGCCAGCCTTTGGGATGCCGATACCGTCCGAGCCTGTGAAAAAAACGGTATTATGCTTCTCTAATCAAAAAAACACCGCCAAGTGGCGGTGTTTTTGATTACTCTAAACCATTTTCAAGCTGCTGCAGGCTTTCCATCATCCGGTCAAATCCGGCGCCGTCGTTTGTCTCCATCATCTCCGTTGCCTGATGCAGCTTTTGCAGCATCTCACCGTTGATACAGGTATAACGACCTTTTTCCTCACAGCACCAGTCACGCTGGGCATGAATGATGTCCCGCATCTTCCGCATCATCTCAGCTCGGAATTCCTCGGTACGGTGATGTGCCTGAATCTCGATTTCGGCAATATGGTCTTTGAGATTCTCATACTCCCGGGCAGGAACGCGCAGGGTTTCATTTTCTTCCCGCAAAGCATCCGCTTCTACGCGAAGCTGTGCAAGCTGCTGTTCCAATTCTTCCATGCGTGCTACGGACGCCTCCTGCTGCTGCGCTTTGGGAAGGAATTCACCTCGTTCACTCTCCATACGCTCCACAGCTTCTTTCAGCAGATCATTATCATGCTGCAACGCCTCAAGCGCTTCTCTGTGCTGTTTGGACTGCTTCTCAATAAAGTTCACAACATCCTGCTTATTAAAGCCGCCAAACATACAGGTTTTGAAGCTTTCACTCATGTCGGTATCCTCCCGCATTTCTCATTCTTTTTTGTAGAATATCACAAATTTGGGGTAATAGCAAGTGTATAGAAAAAATATCGCAAAACTCAAAAATTTCTCTTGCTTTTTGGAAAACCCTGTGCTATTATAAGTAAGCTGTCGATGAGACATGCGCCGTTAGCTCAGCTGGATAGAGCGTCTGGCTACGGACCAGAAGGCCGGGGGTTCGAATCCCTCACGGCGTGCCAAAAAGCCTGATACCCTTTTAGGTATCAGGCTTTTTGCTATACATGGGATTCGAAGTCGGCCTCCAAAAACGCAAGGGGAACCCGCAGCGTTTTTGGGAGCGACCATTGAGAATGGTCGCGTTCGGCCGTGGAGAATCCCTCACGGCGTGCCAAAAAGACCGATACCCCTTCGGGTGTCGGTTTTTTTGTATGTGTGGATAATTAATATTTAGTAGATAGATATAAAAAGACCTCTCCGGTTGGAGAGGTCTTTTGGAGATACCGTTAGTCAATCGGAACCATCTCAGCCAGAACCACATAGCGCGGATCGCTGTAACCGGACGTATAGTCACAGGTGGACAGCGTTATGATCCTGCCGGAGGGAATTCCGATTTTCGCACGGAATGTGGACTTTGCTGCCACCGCTGCGATGGTGTCAGCGTTGGGGACCAGCGCATAGATATCAGAGTCACCCTCTACCACACTGCCGGCAAAAATATCCAGACGATAATTCTGGGTCGGTGTATACAGATAGAAATAGGGGTGTGCATCATAATAGGACTGGTTCTTGTAGTTTTCCAATGCGGCAAACATCAGGCCGGACTTCATGTGATGGCCATAAACGATACTGTTGCTGTTGCTGAAATTACTGCTGCAGCAATATTCCAGAAAGATCGTACCGTTGTTGTTGCTCTTGCCGTCATAGTCGTGCTTCAGATAGAAACTGTTATCCTGCCCCTGCACGATGGGATAATTGATCCCCGTGTTGGCGCCATAAATATAGCCCACGACATCCGGATATTTTGCACACAGGTTTTCAAAGTCAACTTGGATCTGCTCAGGCTGGGGCTCACCGGGTTTTGTGCTGATACCGGTTTCCACATCTTTGCTGCCACCCTCGCCGTTATACACCGGCGTAATAAACTCACTGGAAATGGCATCCTGCTGGCTTTCGCTCAGCCGCTGCTGATGCAGGTAGCTGACAATTTTTACGGAAGAAAAGACGAATATAGCCAGTAAAAGGGCCAGCAAGACATAAAGCAATTTGTTGTTTTTCTTCTTACTTGTTCTTTTCTGCGGTATATCAGGCGCTGCGTGTTTCGGTTCTACACGTGCGCCGCTTTCTTTATGAGTCATTTTTCTGCATGCCTCCTTGTTTTGTTTATTGTAGCAGATTATACCCAATAATGCAAGGGTACGCAAAAATTTTGCTTTACTAACCGGTTAATTTGCTGTAAACTTATTATGAACTTTTTAAATAAAGAGGGCGGTATTATGATTTATTTTAACAGCGATTATCTGGAGGGTGCACATCCCGCTATTATGCAGGCGTTGGAGCGTACCAATCTCTGCCAATCCGTGGGATACAGCGAAGATGAATACTGTGCTGCGGCACGGGAAAAGATCAAGGCTGCCTGCCAGGCCCCGGATGCTGATGTGCATTTCCTCGTAGGCGGTACCCAGACCAACACCACGGTCATTGCTTCCATTTTGCGTCCCTATCAGGGTGTACTGACCGCCGTGTCCGGCCATATCAACTGCCATGAAACCGGTGCCATTGAGTCTACCGGCCACAAAGTACTGGCGCTTCCCACCAACAACGGCAAGATTACCGCAAAGCAGGTTGACGACTATTTTGTCTGGCATCGCGATAACCCCGATTATGAGCACATGGTCATGCCCGGTATGGTCTATATCTCTTTCCCCACCGAGGGCGGTACCATCTACTCCAAGCAGGAACTGACTGATATCTACGCCGTATGCCAAAAACACGGCATGCCCCTGTACATTGACGGTGCGCGGTTGGGCTATGGTCTGATGGCCGATGCCTGCGACCTGACCCTGCCGGAGCTAGCACATCTTTGCGACATCTTCTATATCGGCGGCACCAAGGTCGGCGCTCTGTTCGGCGAAGCCGTTGTGGTGATGAATCCCGCGCTGAAGAAGCATTTCCGTTTCTTTATGAAGCAGCGCGGCGGTATGCTGGCCAAGGGTCGTCTGCTGGGGATCCAGTTTGATACGCTGTTCACCGATGATCTCTACTTCAAGATCGCACGGCACGCCATGGAGATGGCCTATCAGATCCGCGATATCTTTGTTTCCAACGGTTATTCTCTTTACTTTGACTCCCCCACCAATCAACAGTATCCTATCGTTACCGATGAGGAGCTGGCCATTATCAGCAAGGAATTTGGCTCGGAGTACTGGGATCGCATTGAGCCCAATCTGAATGCGGTGCGTTTCTGCGCAAGCTGGGCAACGACACAGGAAAACGTGGATGCTCTGCGTGAATTTATCACAAATCTGAAGAAGTAAATGGAACGCCTTATCGGAGATTTCCTCTCCGATAAGGCGTTTCTGTTTATTTGCTTGTTACTGACATTACCGAAATATGAAGATCCAATCCCTTCTGCTTGGCAAAGTTTGACAATTTTTCCCGGAGAATCTCGTTTTTCTTTTCTGCCAAAGATGCGATCAATTCTTCCATGCCGGTCTGCCCTTTTTTACTGACAAAGCGATGACCGATTTTTCCCAGCAAAGTACTATGCTTTTTGGCAATCCTGCCCAACTTTGTATCACTTTCCGCCAGCAGCGGCAAAATGAGATCCATCGCTTTATCATAGTCCATATTATCTATGGTCAGTTTGATCTCCAGCACCTTGCAGACCTCCTTTTCTTTGTATTTTAGATTTGCGGACCAGCCTTGACCAGAGCCTTACCGGCTTCGTTGGTCTCATACTTGGCAAAGTTCTTCACAAAGCGGTTGGCCAGATCCCTTGCCTTGGACTCCCACTCGCTGCTGTCCTGATAGGTGTCGCGGGGATCCAGAATAGCGGGATCCACACCGGGCAGTTGGGTGGGAACTTCCAGGTTGAAATAGGGGATCATCTTGGTGGGTGCGGTCTTGATGGAGCCATTCAAAATGGCATCGATGATGCCGCGGGTATCCTTGATGGAGATGCGCTTGCCGGTGCCGTTCCAGCCGGTGTTCACCAGATAGGCCTTGGCGCCGCTCATCTTCATGCGCTTGACCAGTTCCTCGGCATATTTGGTGGGGTGCAATTCCAGGAACGCCTGGCCAAAGCAGGCAGAGAACGTGGGAGTGGGCTCGGTTATGCCCCGCTCCGTACCGGCCAGCTTGGCGGTGAAACCGGAGAGGAAATAATACTGAGTCTGCTCCGGCGTCAGAATAGACACGGGAGGCAGCACGCCAAAGGCATCAGCGCTGAGGAAGATCACGTTCTGGGCGGCAGGGCCGGCAGAAATGGGGCGAACGATCTTCTCAATGTGGTCGATGGGATAGCTGACGCGGGTATTCTCGGTAACGCTCTTGTCGTTAAAGTCGATCTTGCCATCAGCGTCCACGGTGACATTCTCCAGCAAAGCGTTGCGCTTGATGGCATTATAGATGTCGGGCTCGGAATCCTTATCCAGATTGATGACCTTGGCATAGCAGCCGCCCTCAAAGTTAAACACGCCCTTGTCATCCCAGCCGTGCTCATCGTCACCGATCAGCAGACGCTTGGGATCGGTGGACAAAGTGGTCTTGCCGGTACCGCTCAGGCCGAAGAAGATGGCAGTGTTCTCACCGTTCAGGTCGGTGTTTGCAGAGCAGTGCATGGCGGCAATTCCCTTCAGGGGCAGGTAATAGTTCATCATAGAGAACATACCCTTTTTCATTTCGCCGCCGTACCAGGTGTTGATGATGACCTGCTCACGGCTGGTGATATTGAAAGCCACACAGGTCTCGGAGTTGAGACCCAATTCCTTGTAATTTTCCACCTTGGCCTTGGACGCGGTATATACCACGAAGTCCGGCTCAAAATTCTTTAGCTCTTCCTCGGTGGGCTTGATGAACATATTGCGGACAAAGTGCGCCTGCCAGGCCACTTCCATGATGAAGCGAATGGCCATGCGGGTATCCTGATTGGCGCCGCAGAAAGCATCCACCACAAACAGGCGCTTGTTGCACAGCTCCTTGACAGCGATATCCTTCACAGCGGCCCAAACATCCTCACTCATGGGATGGTTGTCGTTCTTGTAGCCTTCCGTCGTCCACCAGACGGTATCCTTGGCGTTTTCGTCCATGACAATGTACTTGTCCTTGGGGCTGCGGCCGGTATAGATACCGGTCATGACGTTGACGGCGTCCAGTTCGGTAACCTGACCCACCTCATAGCCGGTCAGATCGGGCTTGGTCTCCTCGGCAAAAAGCTGTTCATACGAGGGGTTGTAAACAATCTCCGCTGCGCCGGTGATGCCATATTTCTGTAAGTTGATTTTTTTCATATATATGCCTCTTTTCCAACAGAAAAATATAACGTATAGTATGCCTGAAATTGGTTGTTATATTATACCACAGGAAAAAAAGCAGGTCAATATTTTGCCTGCCTCTTCTCCATATTTTGCTTGTATCACACTACCTGGAACAGGAAAAATTTCAGATAATTGGTCTCCTCAACGCCCCACAAAATCGGATGATCTGCACACTGCTGCCGTGCCTCGATCTGCCGCAGGGACACACCGGCATCTTTTGCCGCATCATGGAGCATTTTGACAAACAACTCCTCGGATGCAAAGTGAGAGCAGGAACAGGTGGCCAGATAACCGCCTCTGGGCAACAGCTTCATGGCGCGGTAATTGATCTCTTTGTAGCCGCCCATGGCGTTTCGTATGGTCTTGCGGCTTTTGGTAAAGGCCGGCGGATCCAGAATGATAAAATCATATCGCGGCGGCTGTTTTTCCAGCTCCGGCAGCAGGTCAAATACATTGGCGCATTGGCAGTCCATAACAGAATTCAAACCGTTCCGGCGGGCATTTTCAGCGGCACAGTCCACCGCAAACTGACTCACGTCCACTGCGGTAACGTGCTTGGCGCCGCCCTTGGCTGCATTCAGGGCAAAGCTTCCCGTATGGGTAAAGCAGTCCAAAACCGTACGGTCCTTGGCCAGTTTGGCAACCGCCAGTCGATTGTACTTCTGATCCAGGAAAAAGCCGGTCTTTTGCCCATTTTCAAAATCTACCGTATAGGTAATGCCGTTTTCCGTAATATCAACTGTGGTGAAATCCGGAACCGGTTCATCGGGCATAGCATACCAGCCTTTTCCCTCGGTCATGCCCTCTTTTTCCCGGAGAGCCACGTCGTTGCGTTCATAGACCCCAACGATCTCCTGTCCGTCATTGCGCAGCACCTGAACCAGCAGCGGGAATATCACGTCCTTGCGCTGTTCTATGCCCAGGGACAACACCTGCGCTACCAGCACATTTTCAAACCGATCCACGGTCAGTCCCGGGAAAAAGTCCGCCTCACCGAAAATGATCCGGCAGCAGCGGCTGTCGGTTTCTCCCATAACGGTCTTTCGATACTGCCAGGCATATTCGATACGGCGCTGCCAAAAGGCTGCGTCAAATTTGTCATTGGCATTCCGGGACAGCACGCGGCAGCGAATCATGGAATGGCTGTTATAAAATGCCGTACCAAGATAACTGCCCTTTCGGGAGCAGACATCCACCAGATCACCGTCTTGGACCACCCCATCAACGGAAAGGATCTCTCCCTCATAGACCCAGGGATGCCCCTGCATCAGAGAGCATTCCCCTTTCGGCGTAATCGTGATTTTTGCATACGGACGTTCAATTTTCATGGCTGCCACCACCTGCTATCAATGAAGAAAGATTCGTTTTCCGCCGCGATAAGCGGAAACTGTGCCGATTTTTTGTGGGGACGGCACCTTCCCCTGTAATGCTGTAAACAGGGCTTCGGCGTCTGCGGGATCCACTGCCATCAGCAGCCCACCGCTGGTCTGGGGATCGTACAGCATATCCTGGACCGCCAGCTCTACTCCCTCGCCGTCTACCGCCGTCTCCGCATACTTGCGGTTGCGGTACATTCCAGCCGGCAAAACGCCCATGCGGGCAAATTCCAACGCCTCCGGGATCAGATCAATGGCGGCCGTATCCAGTGTGATTTCCACATCACTGCCCTGTGCCATCTCATAGGTGTGTCCCAGCAGTCCAAAACCTGTCACATCGGTACAGGAATGCACACGATACTGTACCATCACGTCTCGAGCCGCTTTGTTCAAAGTGGACATCATCGTATAGGCATAGGCCCTGATTTTCTCTTCACAGAGGTCTGCTTTCATAGCGGAGGTCAGGATACCGATACCGATGGGCTTGGTAAGGAGTAATACATCGCCGGGTTTTGCAGCGCTGTTGGTCAATATCTTTCGGGGATCTACAAAACCTGTGACCGCCAGGCCGTATTTCGGCTCGTCATCATAGATACTGTGGCCGCCGGTGATCACCGCACCGGCTTCATAGACTTTGTCGTAACCCCCGCGGAGAATATCGTGAACGACCTCTTTTGGCATATTCTCCGGCACACACATGATGTTCAGCGCCGTCTTTGGCTCTCCGCCCATGGCATACACATCACTCAGCGCATTGGTAGCGGCGATTTGACCAAAGAGATAGGGATCATCGGCAATGGGCGGAAAGAAATCCACCGTCTGTACCAGGGCCAGATCATCATGGATCCGGTAGACAGAGGCGTCATCGCTTTTGTCAAATCCCACCAGGAGATTGGGATCGTGATGGATTTTGATGTCGTCCAGCAGCTCTGCCAGCACACCGGCCCCTACTTTGGCACCACAGCCGGCACAGTTTGCCAGCTTTGTCAGTTTGATCTCGTCCATGTCAACCTCTCAAATTTAAGATAGCCTCCAGTACACCGCCGCCAACGGAAAGTGCCTTATCAGAAGCGGTGTAACAGTATTCTACTTTACATCTGGGATCCACATCACCGGACTTCATACCCTGATGCACCGGCGTGCCGTCTGCCAAAATGCCACGTAAAACACCCGAAATGGTGCAGGTCATGGGCTTACCATTGACCTCACCCACCGATTCCCCCTCGGAAACCACGCTGCCGATGTCCCGAAGAAGATGGAACACACCGTTGTCCGGTGCCCGGAGTACCCGCTCACCGGTATAGCCGCCGATCAGGCCGGGGACAGCGGTATTGGGCAGGGCGCTGCCTTCATAAATAGCACGCCCCAAGGTATGCCCCCGCATGGTCTCAACCACCGCATGGCAGTCCACTCCGGCAGTAAAGCCGGGACCGATGCCGATAACAATAGGTGCATCGGTAATATGAGTGCCAAGGTTTCGCTTCGCCAGAATCGCATCTACCAGAACATCCGGCTGCAAGAATTGACGGCAGAGACAATTCGGGTCAACCAGAACCGGAATTTCCTCTTTTTGCAGAATTTGTTCTGCATCTGCTGTCGTTTCGGCAAACCGGGCTGTTACATTTTCTACTGTTGCTTCCCCGTTGACAATGGCCTGAGAAAAGCATACCGTGCGGCGAATGGCAGTCGGGTGAACCAAATCTGTCATCACCACTTGAAAATGGGCGCGATAAAGCCGCAGAGCTATTCCGCTGGCAATATCACCTGCACCGCGAATCAGAACACGCATATCAGGTTATCCTTTCCCGTTATTTTTTCCTAAGAATAACATTTATGAAAAAAAGTGTCAACCCTGCGTTGACTTTCCGACAAAAACTGATAAACTATACTATTATGAAAGAAATCACTTACAATTTCACCTGCCGCTTGTTTACCGACAGCAAGGCTTTCGGACCCGGCGTTGCCCAGCTCCTGCACCGTGTGGAGGAGCTCCATTCCCTGCGCGCTGCGGCAGCCAGTATGGAGATGGCCTATTCCAAGGCTTGGACCATCATTAAAAACAGCGAAGCGGCATTGGGGTATTCTCTATTGGCCTCTACCACCGGCGGCAAAAACGGCGGAGGTGCGATGCTGACCGAGGAGGGTGCCGCCCTGCTGCAGAAGTACGATGCGTTCTGCGCAGAAATGCGAACTTATGGGGACACCCTATTTGCCAGGTTTTTTGAAAACCAGGCAACAGATAGAAACCAGTAGAAAGTGACTTGAACAGATTTATGAGCTACATTAGAAATAAAAGAATACAATCAACCGCCATTATTGCTTTATTTGACGTATTGATTCTGGTGGGAAGCCTGTTTCTTTCTCTCCTCATCCGGTTTGATTTTTCTTTTCCCGCCATCCCCGCATCCTATTTAGAAACAGTTAAATGGCTGCTTCCCTGCCAGATCATTATTGTATTGGCCGGTTTCTCTCTATTCCGGCTGTATCGTTTTATTTGGCATAATGTTTGCGCACGGGACGTTTTACATATGGCCGTTTCCATTTTTGCCATCGGTGCTGTCACTTCCCTGCTGCAATTCGTTCCCAGGCTGCGCATGCCTCTGAGCGTGGTATTCATGCAGTTCGTCTTTTCCTTCCTGTTTATGATCACCATTCGCTGCAGCATTCGTATCTTCAGCGAGTTTTTTAAGTATCAGGAAAAGCGATACGGTGATCGCATCATGGTCATCGGTGCCGGTGAAGCCGCGCGTATGCTCCTGCAGGAAATTCGCAATGCCAGCGGCCAGGATGCCGGTACAGTCTGCTGTTTGATAGATGATAATCCCTTAAAAATCGGAAAATATCTGGATGGAATTCGAATTGTGGGAAACCGCGGCAGTATTCCCGACATGGTAAAACGCTTTCACATCACGCAGATCATTCTCGCCATGCCGTCTGCCCCTCAAAAAGCGCAGCGGGAGATCCTGCAGATCTGCAATTCCACCGGATGCCGCGTAAGGAAATTGCCGTCACTCTATCAGCTGGTTGATGGCACAGTTTCTTTGCGCCATGTTCAGGACGTTCAAATCGAGGATCTGCTGGGTCGAGACACGATTTCTTTGGATCTGGCTCCTCTCCATGCCCTGCTCCATCAAAAGGTGGTTTTGGTGACAGGTGGCGGCGGTTCCATCGGCAGTGAGCTGTGCCGCCAGATCGCCCATCATAAGCCCAAACAGTTGATCATCGTAGATATTTACGAGAACAATGCCTACGACATTCAGCAGGAACTGCGGCGCGCCTATGGGACAAGCCTTGATTTACAGGTTGAAATTGCTTCTGTTCGGGATAAGGGCCAGATCGAAGCCATATTTTCCTTCTATCATCCGGAGCTGGTCTTTCATGCTGCCGCCCACAAGCATGTGCCGCTGATGGAGCACAACCCCATTGAGGCCATCAAAAACAACATTTTCGGTACCTATCATGTGGTGCGCGCTGCAGAGAAATACGCGTACAGAAATTCGTAATGATCTCCACCGATAAGGCGGTAAATCCCACCAATTTCATGGGAGCGACCAAGCGCTTCTGTGAAATGATCCTGCAAAGCCGTTATGAAAGCAAGACGGAGTTCTGTTGTGTGCGATTCGGTAACGTGCTGGGCTCCAACGGCTCTGTCATTCCCCTTTTCAAACAGCAGATTGCCAATGGCGGTCCTATCACGATTACTGACAAGCGCATTATCCGATACTTTATGACCATTCCCGAAGCGGTACAGCTGGTGCTTGCCGCCGGTGCAATGGCAAAGCAGGGACAGATTTTTGTGCTGGACATGGGTGAGCCGGTGAAAATTCTGGATTTGGCGGAAAACCTCATTCGTCTGTCCGGTTTAGAGCCCTATGCCGATATTGACATTCAGGAAATCGGTCTGCGCCCCGGAGAAAAACTCTATGAGGAGCTTTTGATTAGCAGCAATACTCTGTCCACCACCGACAACGCCAAGATCTTTGTGGAACAGCAGAACCATATTGACCCGGATCAAATCCTGTCGGCTTTGGAAGCCTTTGATACCGCTGTTACCGATTGCGCTTCCAATGCGGAACTGGTGGCGCTTTTGCGAAAATATGTTCCCACCTATGTGGATCCCGAAACGTTTAACGCGTCAAATTCCCAATAAGATTTCGGTCAAAAGACCCTGTAACCGTTTATGGTTACAGGGTCTTTTCTATTGCATTAAATCTTGCCCAGTTCACGGAGAACCTTTTCCGGCGTCATAGGCCAGGAGCGCATCCAGATCCCACAGGCATCATGAATGGCAATGCCGATAGCCGGTGCCGCACCGTTGCAGGCGATCTCGGAAATGGACTTAGCACCAAAGGGACCGTCTTTGTCATCCACGTCTATCAGCACCGCCTTGAAATCCTCAGGTGCTTCGCCGATCATGGGCGCACCATAGTCGGTGAGGTTGGCGTTGATGCACTTGCCGCTGCTGTCCAGCTTCATATCCTCATATAGCGTATGGCCGATGGATTTCATCACAGCGCCATACATCTGGCACAGCGCCGCCTCGGGATTGATAGGCGTACCGGCATCCTGCAGAGCGTAGAACTTCTGCACCTTGATCTCGCCTGTCTTGACGTTCACCGCCACCTGAGCAAAGTGTGCGCCATAGGGCACCGAGGAAGCAGCCGTCACGAAGCTGCCATGTGCTACCATCTGTCCCCGACCGGTACCGGAAATAGCGGTATGGCTCAGCTCCTG
Source organism: uncultured Clostridia bacterium (assembly GCA_937894515.1). GTDB lineage: Bacteria > Bacillota > Clostridia > Oscillospirales > Oscillospiraceae > Vescimonas. The sequence continues at coordinate 23,815 of CALCRH010000074.1, forward strand.
ATAGGAGATGGCCTTGCCGGTCTTCTTGGAATAGACCTCGCCGGGTGCACGGACATCCAAATCGGACTCGTTTTCCTCCATCTGGAGAGCGGCTTCCTTCAAAATCAACGCTTTCAGATTTTGCGTCGCCACCAGAGAAGCATTGCCGCTGAAGAATGTGCCGGAGGACGCATAAGCACCGGTATCAAAGGCACAGGAGTCGGTATCGCCGGACACAACGGTGACACGTTCCATGGGGAGCTTCAAGACCTCCATGACGATCTTGGCGGAGATGGTGTCGAGACCCGTACCCAGATCGGCGCCGCCGCTGTTCAGAATCACCGTGCCGTCTGTTTCCAGCTTGGCAATCGCTTCCGCGTGGTCCAGACCCGGCAGGCCGCTGCCCTGCATGATCATGGCAAAGCCCTTGCCGATCTTCCAGTCGGGATCAGCGGACACCTCTTTCTTGCCCCACTCGATCATCTGACAGCCCTTTTCAATGGCTTCGTCCAAACCGCAGGAGCCAACGGGCACCACGTTACCCTCGCGTCCCTCGCCCAGACCCTTGAGGATCTCCAACATATAGCCCTCGGACACGTGGTTCTTCTCCACCATGGTCTTATAGTCCACGCCCAGCTTGTCGGCCAGCTCCGCCATGGCCATCATGATGCCGTAGTTGCCCTTGGGGGTGCCGTAGCCCTGATAGGCGCCGGCAGGCGGTGTGTTGGTGTAGAACACCTTTAGATCGTACGCCATGTTATCCACGGCGAACAGAGGCAGGGTCTTGGAGCAGCTGTTCATAGGCACGGTCAGGCAGTGGTTGCCATAGGGTCCGGTGTTGGCACAGACCTCCATGAAGATGGCGGTGATAGTGCCGTCCTTCTTACCGCCCATCTTGACCTTGACCCGCATGGGGTGCCGGGTGGAGTTGGCGATAAACTCTTCCTCCCGGGTGTTGCGATAGTAAACGGGTTTGCCGGTGATCCATGCGGCATAGCCGGTCAGATCCTCCACCAAAATGTCCTGCTTGGAGCCGTAGCCGCCGCCCACGCGCTCTTTAATGATATGAATTTTGTTTTCGGGAATGCCACAGACCCAACTGACGATACGGCGCACATGGTACGGTACCTGGGTGGAACAGTTCATCACCAGTCGGCCGCCCTCGATATGGGCGTAGCAGACGTGGGGCTCTAGCGGGGTGTGCTGGATCTGGCTGGTCTGATAAGTGCGCTCCACAATGGCATCTGCCTCGGCAAATCCCTTTTCCATGTCGCCGATACCGCCCTTGTTGGACGCGGCGATATTCTTGTGAATGTCAGCACCCAGCGGGAACTGATAAACCACGTCACCCTCCCGCTTATCGCCTGCCTTGGCGTTGAACGCGTCCAGATCGGCAGGCTCACCGGCGTTGTACTTCACCGGGCCGTTATGGACCAGCGGAGCGTTTTCCGCCATGGCCTCCTCCACGGTGAACACGGCGGGTTGCGGCTCATATTCCACCTTGATGAGAGAGGCCGCTCTGTCGGCAATCTCGGGCGTGCGGGCTACGATACCCGCCACACGGTCACCCACGTGGCGCACCTTGCGGTTGAAAAGCCGCCGATCATGGGGGGACGGCTCGGGATTGCCCTGTCCGGCCTGCATATAGTACACATCGGGGCAATTTTCCGCCGTGATGATGGCAGCAACGCCGTCAAGTTTTTCCGCTTCACAGGTATTGATACTCTTGATATAGGCGCTGGCAAAGGGACTGCGTAGTACATGGAGACAATAAGCATCGGCAGGAACTTTGTCCTCCACGAACACGCTCTCGCCGGAGACCAGCGCCGCGCCATCGATCTTGTCCATGGGCTTGCCGATCACATCCAGATGGGGGCGGAAGCTGGGGGCAATCTCGCTGCGGAATTCGCCAAAATCGCGCAGTTCCGTCGCCAACTTCACCGCCAGATAGTAGTGCTCATACCCCGCGTCGCGTATGAAGATACTGGACAGCACGTCCTTGACTTCCTCTCGGGTGGGGTTGGGTTTCTTCTCTAACAGCCAGGTCAGCATCAGCGCCGCGGCAGGGGCGTTATAGGCGCTCTGCACGATGCCCGCGGCGACCATAGCCTTTTGAACATAGTTCAGCTCACGACCATTGAGGAGTGACTCTGCCGTACGGATTTCAGCGCCCTCCACCTGATAGAGCAGGACAAAGTTGGCATATTTCAGCATGTCGTCGATGATGACGGTATCGCTGCCGGCAAAGCCTTCGGCATCGTCGCTGTCGCGGACGGAGTGATATCCGGCACGGTACAGCACGTCACGCAGACGCTCGGTGCCTTCCCCGCGTAAAACGACGTTTTCGCCGTTGATTCTGCATTTCACGTCCATGGCGTTACCTCCCCAAAGTGAACACGGTCTCGGCCAGATACTTCTTGTACTCAGCGCTGCCGGTCACATCATCCACAAAGGTCATATCCTTTGCCAAGTCAGCGGTGTTGCCATAGGTAAAGGGCGTACCGGAGACGCTCAAGGCGTAAATGCCGCTGCTCTCAGCGGCAATCAGCGCGGCATGGCTGGCGCTGGTGTTGCCGAAGCGCTTGACCCAACCGATGCGGTCTTCGTCCACCACGATATAGCGGATAAAGCGCTTGCAGGTACATTGCAGATACTCTCCAATGGGTTTCATCTCCTCGCCGTGAGGAGTAACGGTATCCAAAACGGCATCGGCGGCAGTCAGCGCGGCGGCCATGTAGCTGTCCTGACGGCGCAGAGCCACGTTGCCGCCGATAGTGGCACTCTGACGGCGGACAAAAGAAGCGCAAAAGCCTGCGGCCTCCCGAATAAAATCGGGAACCAGTTCACTGTCAATCACCTGCTGCAAGGTACATCTCGCACCGATCCACACCTTGCCGTCTCGCACGGTGATGGTGTCATATTTCTCATCCAAGCCGTTGATGTCGATAAGATCCTTGCCCGGTGCGGCACCATTCAGGCGCAGATCGTCCGTGCCGCCGGCCAGATAGACGCTGGTTTCCGCGTTTGCTTTGCGGAGCTGTACCGCTTCCAAAGCTGTTTTCGGGTGAAAAATCATCATAGGCAATCTCCTTACTCGACGCGACCGGCAGGGTGTCCGGCAATCAGCGCATCGATGAAATGGGATAACATTCTCCGTGTGGTATTGCGGCGGTATTCCGGCATGGCGTGGGGGCTGATAACGCCATTCCACGCGTCAAGGAATTCTTCTTTACAGTCTGCCAGTTCGCTGACTTTTTTGCCAATCAGCAGTTCCTCTGCCTGACGGGAACGCATGACCTTGGGGCCTGCGGCGCCGCTGGATGCCCGGAAGTCCATTACCACACCATTTTCAATTTTTGCCGCCGCAGAAAGGGTCAGCTTGGAAATGGCGTTAGCACGGCGCATACCTACCTTGCGGAAGAAAATGTGGGTAAAGTCAGTCTTGGGAATGATGACCTTGGTGATCAGCTCGTCATCATGGATCGCCGTCTTTTTCGTGGCGATGATATAGTCGTCCACCTTCATGCGGCGCTCACCATCTATGCTCTTTAGCACCACCTCCGCGTCCAGCAGAATGAGGGGCTGGGGCATATCGCCCTTGGGCGAGGCGTTGCCGATATTGCCGCCGATGGTAGCAGTGTTCCGCAGGGCGATAGCGCCCATGCGGGATGCGGCATCACGCACCAGCGGGTGTACCAATTCGTTTGCGGCAATCTCCGCAGAGGTGGTGCAGGCGCCGATTTCTACGCTGCCATCGGGGCTTTGGGTAATGCCTTTTAATTCCGGCAGATTGGTGATGACCAGCACGTCTTTTTCAAAAGCAGGCGTAATCCCCGCTCCCATGCTGTTTGCCACCATCAGATCAGAGCCGCCGGCCAGCGGAATTGCTCCGGTGGCTTTACGGATTTCCAACGCTTCTTTCAAAGACTGGGGAATGTAGCATTTTACTTCCATAAGTCCGCTCCTTTCTTGGCGGCCAGATGAATGGACTCCACGATCAGATCATAGCCGGTGCAGCGGCAGATGTTGCCGCTGATGCCGATACGAATTTCTTCTTCGGTGGGATCGGGGTTGTTGCTTAAAAGCACATACGCCGCCATCACCATGCCGGGGATGCAGAAGCCGCACTGGACCGCGCCGCCCTCAGCAAAGGCGTCGATGATGCACTTTCCCTTTTCCGTATCGCGGATGCCCTCGATGGTCAAAAACTCCGCGCCGTTGCAGCTTGCCACAGGAATGATACAGGAAGTAACCAGCTTCCCGTCCTTAATGACGGAGCAGGCGCCGCATTCGCCCTCACCGCACCCCTCTTTGCTGCCGGTAAGGCCGTAATCCTCCCGCAGAACGTCCAAAAGACGGCGCAGGGGATCACCGGTATAGACTTTCTGCTCTCCATTCAGGGTAAAACGAATTTCAGTGAACATTTTTCAGCGCCTCCTCAATGTCTTCCGGCGGAATGGGAATGGCCGTAAACTGCGTTCCCAGCGCCCGCTCCACCGCGTCCACGTACGCCGCGGACGCACCGTTGAACACC
>CALCRH010000075.1 GCA_937894515.1 uncultured Clostridia bacterium
TGAAGATATACTCCTTTCAGTGGACACCTCTTCCATTTCAATAAACGGATACAATTCTCCTTTGACCAATTGTATTTTGGGATTAACTTTTACTGCATCTAAAAATTTCATACACCCATTTCCTCCATATTCTTGGAAATGGTATTCATCAGTTCATTGGATTCTTCTTGAAGTGCCAACAGTTCATTATGTATTTCTGCCATGCGCTTATGGAAATCCACACCGTCATCTTCAACGGGAGGAACACCGACATAAGCACCGGGTGTCAGCGACCAATTTTTTGCTTCGATTTCCGCAATGCTCGCAACTTTGCAAAGCCCCAAAACATCGGTATATTCGCCGTCTCCGAATTTGTCTTTCAGCCACTTTGCTTCCTTTGCAACGGTTATTACGGCATCGATTTGTGAAAGTTTCTCAGCCCACTCTGACTCGGTTTTCTTTTTCGTCATTCGTGTGACATGCTCTAACTCAAATTTTGACTGCTTTTGCTGTTCGTCTTTATACTTTACAAATCCATCAATGACCGGCGCAAATTCACAGTTCGGAGAAATAATGCGACATACTTCATCCGCCTTGAAATCAACGGCATATTGCAGTAATTGTGTGCGGTATTCTTCGAGCAATGCTGTATATTTGTCCGTCTCCCCGCGATAAAGCCACACGATGGCATTCAGGTTTTTCATCTGCCATTCACTCCACTCGTTAAGGGTGCGGTCAACGGCGGTGTAATAATTGCGTGCATCAATAAAGAGCACCTTGTTCTTGATGTTCTCGTCCTTCGCTTTATCAAAAAACCAGAGAGAGCAGGGCAGAGACTTGGTATAGAAAAAATTGTTGCCGACCGACAACATAACATCCACATCACCGGTTTTGACTAACGCTTCACGGATGTCTTTATCTTTGCTTTGGCTATCGGTGGCGGAAGATGCCATAACAAATCCCGCTCGACCGGTTTCGTTCAAATACGAGTAAAAGTAGGAAATCCAAAGATAATTCGCATTTCCGACTTCTTTGTTTGCGTTTACACTCGGCAAACCAAACGGCAATCTACCGGCACTTTGAGTCGTTTCGGATTTGACTTTGTCCACATTGAAAGGCGGGTTTGCCATTACATAGTCACAGCAACCGTTGAGATTATGCGCATCATGATAGAAGCTATTGGCTTCATCACCTGAAACGATTTTGGCGTTTAGCCCGTGAACTGCCATGTTCATAATGCAAAGTTTGGCATTATATTCCACTTTTTCCTGACCGTAAAATGTCATGGCGGTGTTGGCACTCGTACCGTACCGTTCGATAAAATCGGCGGAAGAAACGAACATACCGCCCGATCCGCAAGCGGGATCGAGTACCGTACCGTGTTTCGGCTCAATGATATTGACAATCATGCGAACAAGAGATTTCGGCGTGAAGAAAACTCCGTCATCCGATGCAACAGCAGGTGCAAATTTGTTAAGGAAATACTCATAGATACGTCCGATTACATCATCTTTGATTTCGTTTAGGGTGCTGTTATTGAAAATTCGCAGAAGTTCGCGCAAAAGCTCGTCTTTGAGAATGGTATAGTTTTTCGGCAAAATGCCTTTGAGCTGCGCCGACTGTTCTTCAATCAGTTCCATTGCACGATTGATTTCTTCACCGACATTTGCATTGTCGGGAAGATTCAAAAGATAATCATATCTCGCTTTTTCTGGCAAGAAAATGGCACTTTTTGTTTTGAAATCATCCGCTTCCACCGGCAAAACCCTTCCGTTCCGCATGGGACGATTATTCAGTATATCCGCTTCGACAAACTTAAAACGGCTATAAGCGTACCGCAGAAAAATGAGCCCCAACACGGGCATACAGTATTCCTGCGATGTAACCTTTGAATCGGCACGCAGTAAATCTGCCGCTTCCCATAATTCAGTTTCCAGTTTTCTGATGTTGATCATTTTCCCCTCCGAACAGAGCATACAACAATTCATCTTATTATAGCACGAAAAAAAGAGAAAAGCTACCGCAAAAAATGGTTTGTACGCGGGAATTTTCGTATATTGCCATTGGACAATGTGCATATTTGCACATCGATTTTCGTGTTTTTGGGGGCAAATGTGCAGATTCGTCACAAATCTCAATTGCGGGACCTGACTGTG
>CALCRH010000076.1 GCA_937894515.1 uncultured Clostridia bacterium
GGGGGTCATGCGGTACAGCTTGGTCATCAGCTTGTCCGGGTCCACGCCGCGCTTGAGGTCAATGGCCAGCTTGAGACCGGAAAGGTCGGTCTCGTCCCGCATATCATTGATCTCCTTGACCTTTCCCGCCTTGACCAGCTCCTCCACCTTGTCCAAAATCGCCTCGATAGAGGTGGAGTAGGGAATCTCATAGACCTCGATCACGTTTTCCGCTTTGTCATAGCGGTACTTGGCGCGGACCTTGATACCGCCTCTGCCCGTTTCGTAGATCTGGCGCAGGTCGTCACCGTCGCAGACAATCTGGCCGCCGGTGGGAAAATCCGGGGCAAGCAGAGTGGAGCTGATATCGTGGTCGGGATTTTTTAAAAGCGCCACGGTGGTGTCGCAGACCTCGCCCAGATTGAACCCGCAGATCTGGGACGCCATACCCACGGCGATACCCTGGTTGGCAGACACCAGCACATTCGGGAAGGTGGTGGGCAGCAGCGACGGCTCCTTCATAGTGCTGTCGTAGTTGTCCACGAAGTCTACCGCGTCACAGTCCAGATCGCGGAACAGCTCGGCGCAGATGGGGGCGAGCTTGGCCTCGGTATAGCGGCTGGCGGCGTAGGCCATGTCACGGGAATAGACCTTGCCGAAGTTGCCCTTAGAGTCCACAAAGGGGTGGAGCAAAGACTCGTTGCCCTTGGCAAGGCGCACCATGGTCTCGTAGATGGCGGCGTCGCCGTGGGGGTTCAGGCGCATGGTCTGACCCACGATGTTGGCGCTCTTGGTGCGCCCGCCGGTGAGCAGGCCCATTTTATACATGGTGTACAGCAGCTTGCGGTGGGCGGGTTTGAAGCCGTCTATCTCCGGAATGGCGCGGGAGACGATGACCGACATGGCGTAGGGCATATAGTTGCTGTCCAGCGTCTCGGTGATAGGCTGGTCCAACACCGCACCCCGCAGCCCCATCACATTGGGATCGCCCCGGCGGGTGGTATTGTTTTGTTCGGGTTGCTTTTTCTTTGGCATAAATAACCTCTCTTATAACCAACTTCTGTCATTTTGAGCCGGTAGGGCGGCACCTGCGTGTGCCGCCGTTGTGATCGTAATTTCCGGCGGGACACATAGGTCCCGCCCCTACGGAATGCGTTGTCGTAGGGCGTGACGACCTCGGCGCGCCGTATATGCGGGCGACCGCAAGGGTCGCCCCTACGGGGTGGTTTTAGTTGTCGTTCATTCCAAATTGAATTGTTCTTAATTTTTCTTTCCAGAGACTTTCAATATGGATGATTTCATCATCTGTTATCGTCTTCGGAAGAATCTGTAAGATGGAAAACTGGAAATACTGATAGCGATCGGGGTATGCGCAAACGACCTCTTTCATCAGCTTATTGTTTCCGTGCAGTGTGTCCACATAGACCCGCCAACGGCCCAAAAGACCATCTTTGCCATACGCGGAACCCACATATTGCTTCCCATTCTTTGTGTCCACAATCAGGTAAACCGCTTTTACGGCGGACAATGCCGTCTGCCACAACTCGTAAACCTCGCGGTTTTGAACAACTTCTTTGAGCTGTGCATAAGAAAGAACCACATTGTCGTAACCGATAAACGGCTCTTTTATGGGGGAGTCAATGGCCAAAACAGGCTTCTCCGTTGTGCCTTTTTGATGCCATGAGATAGCGGCGTTTCCCCACTCAATGACAAGTCGATGCTCATATTCCTGCAGGCAATCAACCGGCTCTAAATCATAGTAAGCAAATTCGCCTTTGAAATTGTCATCAAGAGGAAAACCGGCAGGCTTCAATTCCGGTGTGTCCGGGACAGAGCCGTTTACCTTGTAGCAGGCAAACAGGCGGGCGGTAGTACCTTTCCCGCTGATAAATACGCACCAGTAGTCGTAACCTTTGCTGAATCCCTGCTTTTGCAAACGGGTGTATTCCCACACCATTTGAGGCTCGGCGTAATAACATTTGGCAAAATTTTTGTCGGACAGAGAGTGGCGTATCAGTTTTACCTTAGCGGGGTCTAACCCGGCTTTTTTAAGAATATCCGAAAAATAAAGTAGCGACATGGTAATTTCTCCTATACTTTATGTCATCGCGGGCGGATGTGGGCATCCGCCCCTACGGAATAGTCGGGAAGGTTTTGTAGAATTTCGTAGGGGACGGCCTCCGGACGTCCCGCCGGTGGTCAACGCAACACGGGCCGTCGGGGTGATTCCCCCAGCGGGGGAAATGCCGCCGTAGGCGCCAAAGGGGGGGTGGATCGCCGGCCCCTACGGAGTAGGCACTTTTCACTTAGCTCACGTCGATCATGTCCATATACTTATAGCCGTTTTCGGCGATATAGTCCTTGCGGCCGGCGAGATTGTCACCCAGCAGCAGGTCAAAGACCGCCGCTGTGCGCTCCGCCTCATCGGGCAGAACCTTGACCAATCGGCGCGTCTCGGGGTTCATGGTGGTCAGCCACATCATCTCCGGGTCGTTCTCGCCCAAGCCCTTGGATCGCTGGATATTGACCTTTTTGCCCTCTAATTCTTTCAAAATATCCGCCTTTTCCTTTTCGGAATAGGCAAACCACGTCTTTTCCTTGCAGCTGATCTCAAAGAGGGGCGTCTCCGCAATGTAGACATAGCCCTCGTTGATGAGGGTGGGGCAGAGGCGGTACAGCATGGTCAAAATCAGCGTGCGGATCTGGAAGCCGTCCACATCGCCATCGGTGCAGATGACGACTTTGTTCCACCGCAAATTGGAAAGGTCAAACTGGTTTAAGTCTTTCACCGCCTTGCCCTGTACTTCCACGCCGCAGCCCAGCACCTTGATGAGGTCGGTGATGATCTCGCTTTTGAAGATGCGGGGGTAGTCGGCTTTCAGGCAGTTCAGGATCTTGCCCCGGACGGGCATCAGCCCCTGGAACTCCGCGTCACGGCTCTGTTTGCAGGCGCCCAATGCGGAGTCGCCCTCCACGATATAAATTTCGCGTTTCGACACATCCTTGGTGCGGCAGTCCACGAATTTCTGCACCCGGTTGGAGATGTCGATCTTCTCGGTGAGTTTCTTTTTTTGATTGATGCGGGTCTTTTCCGCCGTCTCGCGGCTGCGCTTGTTGATGAGTACCTGCGCCGCGATCTTCTCCGCGGCATCGTGATTTTCGATGAAATAAACCTCTAAGCTCTGCCGCAGGAAGTCGTTCATGGCGTCCTGCACGAACTTGTTGGTGATGGCCTTTTTGGTCTGGTTTTCGTAGCTGGTCTGGGTGGAAAAGTTGTTGCTCACCAGCACCAGACAGTCCTGCACATCGGGATAGGTGATCTTCGCCTCGCTTTTGAGGTACTTGTTGTTGTCCCGCAGATATTTGTCGATGGCGCCCACCAGTGCAAGGCGGGTGGCCTTTTCGGGGCTGCCGCCGTGCTCCAGAAAGCTGGAGTTGTGGTAATGCTCGCACAGCGCTATCTTATTGGAAAAACAGCACGCCACCGACAGCTTCACCTTATACTCGGGCTTGTCCTCCCGGTCACGACCCCGGCGCTCCGTCTCCCAGAACACCGGCTCGGTCAGGCCGTCCAGCCCCACCAGCTCGGTGATGTAGTCCTGTATGCCGTTCTGATAGACGAACTCCTCCGTCTCGAACTTGTTGGGGGCGACCTCATTCCGCAGGCGGAAGGTGACGCCGGCATTGACCACTGCCTGACGTTTCATCACATCCCGGTAATACTCCACCGGCACGGCGATATCGGTAAAGACCTCCAGATCCGGCAGCCAGCGGATGCAGGTGCCGGTTTTCTTCTTATTGGCGGTCAGCTCCTCCACCTGCAAACCGCCCACATTCTCGCCTTTTTCAAAATGGAGCTTGAACTCCTTGCCGTCACGCCAGACGGTCACGTCCATATATTTCGAGGAATACTGGGTGGCGCAGGAGCCCAGACCGTTCAGACCCAGGGAGAACTCGTAGTTCTCGCTGTTTTCGTTGTCGTATTTGCCGCCGGCATACAGCTCGCAGAACACCAGCTCCCAGTTGTAGCGCTGCTCTTTCTCGTTCCAGTCCAGCGGACAGCCCCGGCCCTGATCCTCCACCTGTACACTCTTGTCCGCGAAGCGGGTGACGGTGATGACCTTGCCGTGACCCTCTCGAGCCTCGTCAATGGCGTTGGACAATATCTCAAAGACGGCGTGTTCGCAGCCCTCTAAGCCATCGGAGCCGAAAATGACGCCCGGACGTTTCCGGACACGGTCCGCACCTTTCAGACTGGTAATGCTCTCGTCGTTGTAAACTTTTTTCGGCATTTGGGTACCTCCCAGTTCTTGTGTATAACACTCCAATATAAACCCAATATATTGTACAACAAAAACCGCTACTTGGCAAGTACCGGCAAGACTCGAAAATTGACGAAAACTGGCAGTCTTGATGAAAATGTTGCCTGTTCCCGCAAATAATAACAGAACTGTCACCTGTAAAAACCCTGTCTTTTCAAGGTTTTGCACAGTTTCCACAGGTTTTTCCACATCTATTATGTTAACTTGTTTTTTGCCGAAAAGTGTGTACTTTTCGGTGTTTTTCCGCAGAAGAAAAGGCAAAAAAAGAAGGCGTCCCGGCGGGACGCCTTCTTTCATTCGGCAGAAATTATTCGGCCTTGGGAGCCTCAGCGGCAGCCTCTTCGGCGGCCTTCTTGGCAGCAGCAGCCTTTTCAGCGGCAGCCTTCTGCGCGGCCTTGAACTTTTCCTTTTCCTCAGCGGTGGGGATGGGCTCAATGGCGTTGCGGGGGCAAGCCTTGGCGCACATGGTGCAGTTCTTGCACTTGCTGTAATCGATGACAGCCACGTTGTCAACCACGTGGATGGCGTCGAACTTGCAGGTGCGCTCGCACATGCCGCAGGCGATGCAGGAAGCGGCGCAGACCTTGGCAACAGCGGGACCCTTGTCCTTGTTGGAGCAGTCCACAAACACCTTCTGCTTGTAGGGGACTTCACGGATGAGCTTGCGGGGGCAAGCCTCACGGCAGGCGCCGCAGTTGGTGCACTTCTCCTTGTCGACAACGGCAACGCCGTTCACGACATGGATGGCATCGAACTTACAGGCGGCAACGCAGGTACCGCAGCCGAAGCAGCCGTACTTGCACTGCAGGACGTCACCGCCGCAGACCTTGGTAGCAGCGATACAATCGGTCACGCCGCGATACTCAAAGTTCTTCTGTGCATTGCAGCCGCCGTTGCACATCACATGGGCGACCATCTTATCGCCGGAGGGGGCTTCCATTCCCAGGATCTCAGCGATCTTGGCAGCACCTTCAGCACCGGCAGGAGCGCAGGCGGTGATGGGGGCCTTACCGTTAAGAATGGCCTCGGCGCAGCCGCCGCAGCCGGGGAAGCCGCAGCCGCCGCAGTTGGCGCCGGCCAGGCAGGCCTGAATCAGGGGCAGACGCTCATCCACCTTGACCTCGAAGACCTTGGCGGCGATAGCCAGGATCAGGCCAAAGATGACAGCGATGGCACCCAGAACGACAATAGCTAATACGATATTCATTCTTCCTACCTCCTTACCAGACCTTCAGGCCGCTGAAGCCCATGAAGGCCAGAGCCATCAGACCGGCGGTGATCAGAGCGATGGGGAAACCATCAAAAGCCTTGGGGTTGTCGGCAAACTCCAGCTGCTCACGGACAGCCGCGAACAGGAAGATGGCCAGCAGGAAGCCCAAGCCGCCGGTGATACCGTAGACCACGGACTGGATGAAGTTGTAGTTGTTCTGCACGTTCAGCAGGGCAACACCCAGAACGGCGCAGTTGGTGGTGATCAGAGGCAGATACACGCCCAGAGCGGTGTACAGGGTGGGGATGAACTTCTTGAGGAACATTTCCACGAACTGCACCAGACCGGCAATGACCAGAATGAAGGCCACGGTCTGCATGTAGCCCAGATCCAAAGCAACCAGGATCTTGTTCACGCCGAAGCAGACGGCGGAAGCCAGACCCATAACGAAGGTAACCGCAGCACCCATACCCACGGCGGTGTCGATCTTCTTGGAAACACCCAGGAAGGGGCAGCAGCCCAGGAACTGTGCGAAGATAAAGTTGTTGGTCAGAATAGCGCCAAGAGAAATGGCGAGCAAACTGGTAATCGTCATAACTTACTTCGCCTCCTTTTTCTTTTCGGACTTGGCCAAAGCCCACTGCATCACGGCGATCAGTACGCCCAGAGTCAGGAAGCCGCCTACCGGCAGGGTCAACAGCTTGACGCCGTATTCCTCGGGGAAGACGACGATACCGGGCGCACTGCCCAGTCCGCCGCCGCCCAGCAGGCCGCCGCCGAACTTACCGCTGCCCAGAAGCTCACGGACAACACACATGATCATCAGCACGATGGTATAGCCAATGCCCTGGCAGATACCGTCAACCGCAGAAGCACCCACGGTGTTCTTGTTGGCGAAAGCCTCAGCACGGCCCAGGATGATGCAGTTCACGACGATCAGGGGGATAAACACGCCCAGAGAACTGGACAGTGCGGGAACGAAGGCCTTCAGCAGCAGGTCCACGCAGGTCACGAAACCGGCGATAACCACGATGTAGCAGGCGATACGTACTTCGTTGGGGATGATCTTACGCAGAAGTGCAATAAAGATATTGGAAAGGGTCAGGATGATCAGAACGGACACACCCATACCCAAGCCATTGAAGAAAGAGGTGGTGATAGCCATGGTGGAGCACATGCCCAGCAGCTGCACCAGAACGGGGTTCTGATTGATCAGGCCGTCCTTGAATTGTTTACCGAAATTCATGTTTCAAGCTCCTCCTTTCTTAACCGATGGCTTCCACGGCGGCCAGCGCAGCATTCACGCCCGCAGTCACGCCCTTGGAAGAAACGGTAGCACCGGAGATGGGGGTCACAGTCTTGCCCACGACCAGCGTGCCGGCACCGGACATGCCCACAAACTGATCCAGAACACCTTCCTGGTTCTCCATGACCTTGGAGCCGATGCCGGAAGTTTCGGCGTTGGACACGATGGAAACGCCGGTAACGGCATTGGCATCGTCCACGCCAACGATCATTTCAATGTTGCCCTGAGAACCGGAAGCCACGACCTTGCAGGCATAACCGCCGGTGGACATGGTATACATTTCAGACAGCGTGCCGTAAGCAGCGGCGGCATCTGCCACCTCGGCGGGAATTTCCACCGGCTCAAAGGCAGCGCCTTCGGGAGCAACCGCGGCCAGAGCGGCCTTGGTGTTCGCCTCATTGATGGCGTCGATGGGGCCCTCGGTAACAGAGTTGACCAGGCCCAGCAGGGCAGCAACCACCAGAGAAATAGCCGTCAGAGTGCCGGCGACCTTCAGAATAAACTTACCCATTACTTAGCCGCCTCCTTTTCTTTTTTGGGCGCACCATAGATGGTGGGCTTGATGTACTTATCCAGCAGCCAGGTGGTGCAGTTCATGATCAGGA
>CALCRH010000077.1 GCA_937894515.1 uncultured Clostridia bacterium
CCCAATCAAAATCAATGGAACTCTGTAAAATGCTCACGAGAAGCCTATGCATTTACAGTCAATCCATAGAAGACGAGCAACGCAGAGAAGAATACTCAAAGTTCTGCAACCGCTGGCAATCTCGCAAAATGCGTGAAACGGTAATCCGGGATGCACAAAGCGTACATACCATTAGCATGGAAGAATTCGACACAGATCCGTATATCTTCAACTGCAAAAACGGCACCCTGCATCTGAAAACCATGGAATGCACACCTCACAGGCCGGAGGACAAGCTCACCAAATACAGCGAAGTGGAATACGATCCCAATGCACGCTGCGAACGCTTTGAACGCTTCATGGTGGAGATCACCAAGGGCGATCAGGAAAAAGCTAAATTCTTGCAGAAGGTGCTGGGGTATGGTCTTAGCGGTGATACCCGCTTTGAGTGCATGTTCATTTTCTACGGTGCCACTACCCGCAACGGGAAAGGAACGCTGTGTGAGAGCGTTCTAAAAGTAATCGGACATTACGGCTGCACCTCGCAGGCGGAAACCATCGGCATCAAACCGAATAAGAATAGTCAGATGCCCAGCGAGGATGTGGCGCGGCTGGCAGGAATTAGATTTGTCAATATCTCTGAGCCGGATCGCAGCCTAAGATTGGATTCGGCACTGGTAAAAACCATGACCGGCAACGACACATTGAATGCACGCTTTCTGCACGAAAACAGCTTCGATTACAAGCCGCAGTTCAAGATTTACATCAACACCAACTATCGCCCGACCATCAACGACCAGACTCTGTTCAACAGCGATCGCGTGATCATTATACCGTTCGAGAGACACTTTGAAGAACACGAACAGGACAAGAACTTGAAAAGCCTGTTTGCCGCCCCGAACAGTCAAAGCGCCATCCTTAATTGGCTGCTGGAAGGATACCGTCTGCTTCAGACCGAGGGATTGAAGATTCCTGAATCCGTCAAAGCAGCCATCGAGGAATACCGCAAGGAAAGCGATAAGGTGGCACGCTTCACCGAGGAATGTCTTGAAAAGGTTGATGGAGCCGAAGTCCGTACAAGCGCCGTGTATAAAGCGTACACCAGATGGTGCGAGGATAACGGATATAGACCGGAAGGCTCCACCAAATTTAAACAGGCACTCGAAAGCTTTGCTATCGTGGATCGCAAGCGACCGAAAGACGGCGGCAGCTTAACCACCATTCTGATTGGATATAGGCTAATCGATACCGCACAACCTTTATAATCTTTTGTTGCAGATGTAGCAGGCGTACAATGTTGACGCTTATAAAAAGAAAATTCCAGTTAACACCTAATACCTGCTACATTTGCTACACCCCCGGTAGGGGAGGAATTATCTCCACGACTTGAAAATGGGAAACGGTCGCGGAGTGCTGAGTAAAAAATCGGGAAACCAAGAGGGGTATAGCCCCATAAATCAACTTTTTCAAAAATCGAAAGGAGTTTACCTAATGACTATACACAGAATGCGCACCATCGGTGAATCGGTGGAAATTATCAAGGAAATCGACCAGGACTCAGCTATCACAGCAAATTGCATCCGTTCTCTCTGCAAGGACGGCAAGGTGCACTGCGTGTTCACAGGCAAAAAGATACTGGTAGACCTGGACGATCTTATCAAATATTTCTCATGTGAAAATGAAAATATTGCTTGACTTTGCAGCACTTCTCTGGCTTCCTTTGTTGTTGCCAAGGGCTTGCAATAACAAAATAACGGAGGAACCGATATGGCAACAATCACAAAACGAATGACGAAATCCGGTCCCAGCTACCGAATACAGGTGAAGATGAAGGACAAAGGCAGCGGCAAACTGAATGTCTACTCCACCACGTGGCGGCCGCCAGCAGGACTGACGCAAAAGCAGATGGAACGCGAAGTCGTCATATACGCAGACAAATACGAATCCGAGCTGAAGATGTCCCTCACCGCGCCTGGCGCGGAGGGCATCTCGCCCGATATCACCTTGGGCGAATACGCAAACTGGTGGCTGGAGCGGCGAAAGGATGAACTGTCGGCCAGCTACTATGTGAACTGCCAGACAGCCATCAAGGATATCGTCGCCAGCATCGGCGGGTACAAACTGCGCGAAATCAATCCCACAATCATACAACGCTTCTATGATCAGCTTGACAAAAAAGAAAAGACGGTCACAACGGTGACCGCCAAACCGGAACTGCGGGAGGCAATGCAGGAAGCGAAGATGGGCTTCCGAAAACTACGATTTGAAATGGACTTCAACTGCTGCACGCTGACGGCAGCACTGGCGGGAAAGACCATTAGTCTGGAATATGCGGAGCGGTTGGCGGCCTGCCTCGGACA
>CALCRH010000078.1 GCA_937894515.1 uncultured Clostridia bacterium
CCCTAAAACCCCGGAGGGAATTTAAGCGGCAAGCGTTTTTAGGGGCTAGGATTTAGGATCTAGGGGCTAGGGAGGAGAGTGGCGCCTTCGGTGCGGGATTACTCGGAGGCGGGATGAATAAATAGAGATTAGAGGCTAGGTTCTAGAGATTATGGGGAAATATCGCGGCGCTGTTGCAATTATAAATCTTGTAATCCGTACTTCGTAATTCATAATTAGTGGTTGGTGGTTAGTGGTTAGGAATTGATGCGGAAAATGCCTTTTACTTTGTAATTAATTTTTAACGTGGCTTGAGGCTTGGACAGATGTAGAAATTGCTTTTTTTTTTGAAAATTTTTGCAATTAATCCGTTGTATTTCCTTACACCGCTAATTAAATGGAGGTGACTTAAATTGTGCAGAGCCAATTTATATTAAAAGCTGTATAGCATATAATACTATGTGCTATCATTTCGGGAGTACAAAAAATGAGAATACCTTTACTGCTTTTACTTGCAGCATCAATGTCGTTTGCCCAATGGGGAGATTGGGGTGGAGGCAATTGGGGCGGTGGTGGCGGCTTCGGCGGCGGAAAATCCATCAACGATTACAAAAAAGAGTCTGTTTCCGGCAGAGACATCCACGTGTGGGTTCCAGCAAACCTTCCGGCAAAGAGCCCTTTGCTGCTTTCCTTGCATGGCATGGACCAGGATCCGAACTATCAGCAACAAAATACGCACTGGGAAAATGTCGCCGATACGGCAGGCTTTGTCGTCGTCTATCCTAGAGGCGGTACCGGCATGAGCACTTGGGATATCAGTGGCGATAAGGACACTAAATGGGTTACGGAAATCATCGACCAAATGGCGAAGGAATACGATATCGACACAAGGCGTGTATATCTTTCCGGCTTCTCCATGGGCGGCATGTTCACTTACCATTCCATGAGCAAGATTGCCGACAAGATTGCTGCCTTTGCTCCGTGTTCCGGTACGAACGTGATGGGTGCGTCTAAAGCCCAGCGCCCGGTTCCTATATTCCATCCGCACGGAACTAACGACGACGTGTTGCAGTACAACCAAGTTGAAGGGTTCATAAAGAATTACCGCGACCAGTTCAACTGCCCGGCTCAGGCTCAGGTTCAGGATAACTATCCCAATAGCGAAAATCCAAATGCAACGCTTTACACTTGGGGACCGTGCGACGGTGGCGTCACCATCAAGCACTTGAAACTCCAGGGGCGTGGCCATAGTCCTTCTGCTGCAGACGTTTCCGATATTTGGAATTTCTTGAAGCAGTATGATGTGGATGGACTTATTTCTGATAAGCCAAAGACTGACACGAAGGATACCGCAGCTGCAGCTACGGATGATCCGAACCAGGGTGGTCAGAAGGGTGACGACTCCGGTAAGACTGGCAAGTCCGACAACAACGGCAAGTCCGAAATCGCGGATCCTACGATTGATTCGGGGAATTCCGGTGATAAGACATTCATTGCCAACAAGGGGCTTTTGCTGAATGCCGAAAAAACCTATAGCGTTTACAACACGAAGGGTGTCTTTGTCTGCCAGATTAAGGCTCGTATGAGCGATGTCCAGGTGCGCTTGAATTCAATGCATCTTGACAAGGGCTTGTATGTTGTAAGAAACGGTAGCTTTAAGCGCATTGTTTCTGTAAAGTAAACTGGTTTTACGATAAAGCGTTTTATGCAAAATCCATGGCTTTTATAACCATGGATTTTTTTTTATGCCTTATCATTTGCGGAATAAAAAACTAGATTTTCAGCGATGATTTACTGTTTCCAAAAGAAGTTGGTTGCGGGCATTTTTTGCCTGTTCGCCTTGTTGTTTTTGTCCGGCTGCTACAGCTTTACGGCGAGTACGCTTCCGAGCCATATCAAGACCGTTCAGATTCACGAGGTCGAAGATAAAACTCTTGATCCGGTTCTTGCAAATGACATCCATACAGCCGTGGTGGACATGTTCAAGAAAAATGCAGGTGGCGTAAGGCTCGTTAACGAGGAGGCTACAGCCGATTTCGAAATTTCATTGCTCAGCTATACGAATAATCCTGAAAACTACAACAGCAACAGCGATGTTGAGACTTATCGTGTCACAATTCGCGTGAGCGTGAAATTTTACGACAATGTCAAGGATCGTGTCATTTACGAGTCCAAGTCGCTTTCGGCCACCGGTACTTACGATATCCAGAAAAATGAAACGGAGGATCGTCATGGTCAGGCTCGCGCCATTGAAAAATTGCAGGACTTGATTATATCCAATGCTCTTGCAAAGTGGTAAAAAGCTTTATAATGGCTTTGCCCAGTCTTACAGTCAAAGCCCGTTTTAGGTGGCTTTGGCTTTTTTGATTTTATAGAGTTATGCGATTTAAAATGTAAGAAGCCGACTCTTGTTAAAGGAGCCGGCTTCTATGGGGTTGGTTTGGAGTATTTAAAATATGCCTTTTTTTTTCGTTTTTGTTAAGGTGTTTTTTTTAAATAATTCAAAAAATGTGATGAAACGCAAACTTTTAATACAAAAATGAGGCAGAATTTCCCGTTTTTTTTTGAAAATTACGATTTTTTGACGAAATCTGAGAGTGTAACCGGGTTTTCGTTTAAAAGAGCCTCGGTAAGTGAGCTTCCTTTGTAGGTCAGTTTTAGGGAGAAAAATGGTTCTCCTTTTTCGAGCAATGCTAAAAAAATCAGGTCTCCGTCCCAATGCGGAAGCTTTGCAACCTGGGCCTTGTCCACCCATTCCAGAACGCCTTCGTCACATTCCTTAAGTTGCCCTTCGAATTCGGTGGCGGTGAACAGGTGCATATACTCCGTTTCCGCTTCGTTGCTGACGAAAGTGACCAGTCCGCGGTAGCGGTAGTCGGTGAGGGTGAGACCGGTCTCCTCCTGTACCTCGCGGCACACACATTCCTCGGGGCTTTCACCGTCCTCAAACTTGCCGCCCACACCGATCCACTTGTCGTGGTTGACATCGTTTTTCTTTTTGACCCGGTGGAGCATCAGATATTCACCATCGGGATTTTCGATATAACAGAGGGTGGATTGCAGCATATCAGACCTCCCGAAAGACGATTTCATCGTAACCGGTCTGGTTGTCCTGCTCTACGCCGAAGCGCCAGTTCTCCAAGATGCCCAACACCAGTTCGCAGGTGGTATTGACGATACAGCCCGCAACCAGGTGACCGCCCAGAGTGCTCAAATCCTCCCGGCTGAGGGAGATGTGGACGTGACACCGATTTACGCTGACCGTTCCGGTGACGGACACGATTTCACAGGGTTCATCAATGGAACGCATTGTAATGCCGGAGGCATCCCGCAGGCGGGCCTGACTGATACAGCCCACGCCACAGAGAACGACAGCAGCGTCAATGTGGTTTTCCTGTGCCAGCTTTTGCAAAGAGAGCAGCAGGTCGTCCCCTCGATGCAGGCGACAGCATATTGCTTTCATGGCGTTCACGCTCCTTTTCTTCATTATAACATAGACTGGCGGGACTGGCAATCATGCGAGTTGACAGCGGATCAAAAAAGTGATAGAATACAAATAGTGTTCCAAATAGAACAAAATTGGGGGATGTTATGTGGGAAATCAAATAAGTTTACAGCAGCTTTTCCTGTTTAAAAATGCGCCGGAGGCCATGATCGACCTGAAACTGCCGGAGCCGGTTTCCTATGAAAAAGGCGATGTCATCTACGGCGGTGACAGCTATAAGCGTGCGCTGGGCGTATTGCTTCGGGGCAGGGCAGAAGCTGTGGCGAGAGAACGGAGCGCTTTGACCACATTCCACCCCGGAGATTCCTTTGGCGCGGCAGCACTGTTTGGCGGAGAAGAATATGTCAGCATGATCCGCGCCGCAACGCCATGCCGGGTACAGTTCATTCCGGAGGAAACGCTGCGGCAGCTCTTTGCCGACTATCCCCAGACAGCGGTGAACTATATCAAATTTTTAAGTGATAAGGTGCGTTTTCTGAATGGGAAGATCGCCACCTATACCTCTGCCGGTGCGGCAGGACGGCTCTATTACTGGCTGGGTGCAAACTGCGATGCAGACGGGCATTTGCCTGCCGGGATCACGATGACGAAGCTGGCGAAGAGCTTGAACATCGGCCGCACCAGCCTGTATCGTGCCATAGAGGAATTGGAACAGAATGGTTTGATTACAAAACAAAATGGGGAGATCACGCTATTATGAAACGATTTTTATGCGTATTATTGACGGTTGTGATGGTACTGTGTCTTGCCGCCTGCGGGAAACAGGAGACCGTGGTGGGCGTGGAACAGGCAGAGCGGGAGCCGATGGACGTGAATGTCTACGTGCTGTCCGGCCCTACCGGCATCGGCGCGGTGAATCTGTGGGCGAAGTCCGTTGACGAGGAAACCTTTGACCGGTATCACTTTACCATGCCGGGTGCCAATGACGAGGTAGTGGCCGCCATCTCCAACGGTTCGGCGGATATTGCCTGCGTGGCGACGAATCTTGCCGCGACGCTGTACAACAAGACTGACGCCGGGGTCATCTGCCTGGCGGTGAATACGCTGGGGGTGCTGCACCTGCTGACCAATGGGGAGCAGTTTGACAGCATCGCAGATCTGACGGGAAAGACCGTCTATCTGCCGGGGCAGGGGGCAAATCCGGAATACATTCTGCGCTATGTGCTGACGGGGAACGGTCTTGATCCCGACAGCGACGTGACGCTCTCCTTTGTGGGAGAGGGCAGCGAGTTGATGACCGTGTGGCAGAATGAGCCGGATGCTGTTATCCTGGCACCCCAGCCGGTGGCTGCCAGTCTGCTGATGAAGTACGAAACTGCCGTGGAGGTCTTTGATATGACCCGGGAGTGGGATAAGATTTCCGGCGGGGACAGTACATTGATGATGGGATGCGTGATCGTGCGGAAGGACTTCTGCGCCCAGTATCCCCAGACGGTGCAGGACTTTATGGAGGAATATGCCGCGTCCATTGCGCTGGCGCAGACCGATGTGGCAGGAACGGCAAAGCTCTGTGATACATGGGCGGTGATTCCCAAGGCGGAGCTGGCGGAAAAAGCCATTCCTTACTGCGGCTTGACCTATGTGGACGGCGAGGAGATGAAAGCGCAGCTCTCCGGTTATTTGCAGGTGATGTTTGACGCCAACCCCAAGAGTGTGGGCGGCAAGCTGCCCGGTGACGACTTTTATTACGTGAAATGAAGAGTGTTTTGATAAAAACAGGAGCGGTGGCCTTTTGGCTGCTGCTGTGGCAGTTTGGCGCAATGCTGGCAAACCGAAAATTGCTGCTGCCCATTCCAACGCCGATTGATACGGCGGCAGCGCTGGGGCGGTTCGCGGTGCAGGGGACGTTTTGGCTGACGGTGGGCGCTTCGCTGCTGCGGATCTGCATCGGTTTTCTGGCTGCTGTCCTGCTGGGAACGCTGGGAGCGATAGCAACCACACGATTTCCAGTCGTGCATATCCTGCTCCAACCGATTCTGGATCTGATCCGTGCCATTCCGGTGGCCAGCTTTACCATTTTGGTATTCCTGTGGATCGACCGGGGAAATATTCCCAGCGTGATCAGCTTCTTTACCGTGCTGCCCATCGTTTGGGCCAATGTGGAGAGCGGACTGCGAAGTACCGATGCGGGACTTGTCGAGATGGCGCGGGTGTTCGACATGAGAAACGGCGACATTCTGCGCCATATCCGCCTGCCTGCCATTCGCCCGTTCTTCACCGCGGCGGTGGGGAACGGTCTGGGCTTTGCGTGGAAATCCGGCGTTGCGGCAGAGGTGATCTGCCGCAGCCAGAATTCCCTGGGTGACCTGTTGTGGGGCAGCAAAGCCGCCGTCAACTACGATGAAGTATTTGCGGTGACGTTGGTGATCGTGGTACTGAGCGGGGTCTTGCAGACGGTGGCTCACGCGGTTTTGAAGGGAGGCAAGGGTCGTGCTTGAGATGCGCCATGTGTCCTTTGGCTATGGGCGAAAGCGGAATGTTCTGCAAGATTTTTCCCTGCTGCTGCCGGACGGCGGACGCATTTGCCTGCAGGGAGCCTCCGGTGCGGGAAAGACCACGGTGCTGCGTCTGGTCATGGGGTTGGAAAAGCCGTGGCGTGGGGAAGTTCTCCTGACGCCGGGAACGAAGATTTCTGCGGTGTTTCAGGAGGACAGGCTGCTGATGCAGAAAACAGTTCTGGAAAACGTGGCACTGTTCAGTACAGAGGAAACAGCACGGAAAATGTTATGTAAACTTGCGGTGGAGGAGTATTTGAACAGCGATCCGGCCAGCCTTTCCGGTGGACAGAAGCGGCGGGTGGCCTTGGCACGGGCGCTTTGCCATCCGTTTGACCTGCTGATTTTAGATGAGGCGCTGACCGGACTGGACGAAGAGAACCGCCAACTATGCCTTGCTGTAATAGATGAAACGGTAGGCAACAGGGGTCTGCTGATGGCCAGCCACGACCTGCGTGAGGCAGAAGCGCTGCATGCGGGAATCAAAGAGGTATCGTTATGATAGAATTTCGGGAATTGCAGGCTGCGGACAGCAGCCACTTGCGAAATTATTATGTTAACTGCAACTATCGTCTGTGCGAATACTCGTTTGGCACAAAGTGGATGTGGCGCGGCTATTTGCACCCGGTCTGGACAGAGACGGCCGGCTGTCTGATCGTACGCAATACCATTGAGGGACAGGTTGTATTCGACTATCCGGTTGCCGGAGAGAACGGTGACGTGGAGGAGGCGCTCAGCGCCATCGAGCAGTATTGTACCGACCGGGGAATCCACCCGGTGCTCTCCGTGGTGCCGGAGAAAAAGACAGCGGAACTGCTTTCTCGCTATCCCCGGGTCAATGTGACCAATGAACGGGTGTGGAAGGACTATCTCTACCACGCCGAAGATCTGGCACAGTTTGCCGGACGGCGTTACAGCGGGCAGCGTAACCATATCAACAAATTCCGTAAGACCCATCCCGATGCCCGCTTTATTCCCCTGAGCCAAGCAGATGGTGTCCTTTTGGAACAGTTCTGGGCAGACTATGCCGCTGAATTTCACAAGGACAACAAGCTGGCGCAGTGGGAGCTGGCCGCCAGCCGGGAAATGTTCGACCTGCTGGATACCGGAGTGTTCTATGCCGGTGGAATGCTGTCCGGGGGAAAGCTTATCGCTGTCAGCCTGGGGGAAAAATGCGGCAGTACCTTGATTACGCATATTGAAAAGGCGCTCTACTCCCATGAGGGGGTGTATCCCACCATGGTGCAGAGCTTTGCAGCATATTATGGAACGGATTGCTGTTATGTAAACCGAGAGGACGATGCCCGAGACAAAGGTCTGCGTACCTCAAAGCTGCAATATCTGCCCTGCGAGCTGGGCAGCAAGTACAGCTTTGCGGTGGGAAATGAACTGGATACACTGGCAGCGGTACCGACCTTACACACGGAGCGCCTGACGCTGGATGCTTTTACTGCGGCGGATCAAAGGGCCTACAATGCGCTGTGCCTGGACGATGCGCGCAACCGCTGGTGGGGCTATGACTATCGGGACGATCTCCACGGTGAGCTGACCGAGGACTATTTCCTCAATGTGGTGCGGGAGGATTTTGCGGCGCGGCGGGCTGTAAATTTCGCCATTCGGCTGGACGGAGCATGTATCGGCGAGGCGGTCCTTTACAACTGCGACTGGCGGGGCGGTATGGAATTGGGCTGTCGGATCGCGCCGGAATTTGCGGGACACGGTTACGGAACGGAAACATTTTCCGCCGTGGCGGAATGGGCATTGTACCGCTTGGGTCTTGCGAAAGTAACGGCAAAGTGTTATCATGAAAATGCCGCGTCCTACCGTATGCTGTCCTCCTGTATGCGTAAGACGGGGCAGGACGAAACCTTTGTTTATTTTGAAAAAATCGTCTAAAAGGAGACATCTCTATGCCTACTGTACAAAAACGCTATCGCCGCCGCAGAAGATTGCGCCCGCAATTTGTCCTGTTCTGCCTTGTGGTAGTACTTCTGCTTCTCGGTATCGTGTTTGTGCTGCAGCGCTGTGACACAAAGCGGGCAGCCCAGCCGGCTGACAGCGTCCAGCCGATAGAACAGACGGAGACTGATCAGCCCACGCAGGCTGTGATCCCTGACGACTATGTGCCCGCTACGGCGGATATGGGCGCCGGAACGCTGATCCTGGTGAGCAACGACCATGACTATACATTCCCGGAAAGTGTGGAACTGGTGGTTTCTCTGGAGAAGCGGACGGCGGAGAAATATCTGGTACGCGACTATTCCATCAAACAGGAAAAGCACACTTTTGCCGTGTTTGATACCATGCTGTGCGACTTTGCCGATGCCACCGGTCATAAAGACGTGAACATTACCTCCGCCTATCGCAGCTACGACGAGCAGGAGGATGTATTCAACTCCTCTGCCGCCGCCAACGGGCTGGAGCACGCCAAGCGCTATGT
This sequence comes from uncultured Clostridia bacterium, assembly GCA_937894515.1. GTDB lineage: Bacteria > Bacillota > Clostridia > Oscillospirales > Oscillospiraceae > Vescimonas. Next base: position 8,420 of record CALCRH010000078.1, read on the forward strand.
GACCCATCCCGGCGGCAGCGAGCACCATACAGGCCTTGCCGCCGATTTGAACGTGTACAACGTGGGAAACGGTACCTGCTATGACTTTAACGGCGAGGGCGACTATAAGTGGCTGTACGACCACTGTGCGGACTACGGTGTGATCTTGCGCTATGCCGCGGATAAGGAACACATCACCAGCATTGCACCGGAGAGCTGGCACTTCCGCTATGTGGGCGTTCCTCACGCCAAGTACATCACCGAGAATAACCTCTGTCTGGAGGAATACATCGACCTGCTGCGGCAGTACACGGTGCAAAATCCGCTGCAATATGAGGGCTATACCATCTATTTCTGCCCGCAGAGCAATCTGGTGGTTCCCCAAAACGAGAACTATACCGTTTCCGGCAACAATGTGGACGGATTTATCGTAACAGTTGGATAAATAAGAAAATCGCACCCGATGTGAAGTGATAAAATAATGGTAGACACAAAAGTGTCTACCA
>CALCRH010000079.1 GCA_937894515.1 uncultured Clostridia bacterium
CATGGCTATCCGGAGAATTCTCAGCAAGTAATTCTCTCGACGTTTTCCCCACCAACTTCTGCACCGGTGTTGCAGAAGTTAAATCTGTTCTTTCCCCTTGCTTCCTTTTCATAGCATCGAGCTTCATGCGGTACGCTCTGCCCTTTTCCATGATGGAAACATCCTCTCGCTGAATATTGGAATCAACCATGAGATTAATCGCTTCATCCCGATCCACAAAATGAATGACCGCCGGGACCTCTTTCATTCCTAGAAGCTCGGCGGCGCGTACTCTGCGGTGCCCGGCGATAATCTCATATTCGTCGGGTCTGTTCTCCAGCGGGCGGACCATGATGCGGCTCAGAATGCCGTTCTCGGCGATGCTCTCCTTCAGCTCGGTCATGCTGTCGTCGTCCGTCACCTTGTACGGATGGTTCTCAAACGGGTGAAGCCTGTCCAGCCTGATCGCGGCAAGCTTCGGCTTTGCCTGCTTCTCAGCAGGCTTTTTCTTTTCCGGTGAAGCGTCTTCGCTTTTCTTCTTGTCTGTTGTCTTTACCTCTGTGACTTCTTCTTTTGCGGTTTCTTCGGGAGTGACCTTCTCCTTTTTCTTTGTTTTTGATTTTGTGTTGTTCATTTTTCTACCTCCTGTTTTTTGGTTTTCTCTTTATCTCTGATAGTCAATGCTTTTGTCACTTGATTTTTTTATCTTCGAACGCACGCCAAAGCATTTTTTCCACTTCACGGTTTTCATCAAGTGCTTTTCTGAACGCCGGTGCATCAATACAACCTGTCGCATTTGCCACTTTCAGAGCCTGATTGATGTTTGTTCCAACACGACGTACTTCGCAAATAAGGTTATAGTAATCTACCGGCGGTGCTTCTCTGATTGAATATCCGTCAAGAACACATCTTATGAACTCTTCTCTTGAACGTTTGGATGCTTCTACGCTCTTGGACAGCTTTGCATATTCTTTATCGTTGAGATAAAATACTATTCTGTTGTTTCTTCTTCTCATAAGTACTCCTTTCGCGGGGTTTTAGGGGCGGCAGCACCTAACAAGTGCCTTTTGTGGTAGGCAAAAGGCGTTGCTTGTTAAGACAGTGCCGCCCATTACCCCTACTGACGAAATCAATCCTCGACGGTATCCTTTGAGAAGTCGATCTTCTCTTTCAAGTCATCAAGAAAGATCTCCGTCATGAACATATTGTCTTCTTTATCATAGTAATTCTTATCGGCAATTTCACGGTATCTGTGGATTTCAAATTCTTCAAGGTCGCCCACTCTCATCTGATGATAATAGGTGACAAGGAAGGTCATATCCTCAAGCAACCAAAGTTCATATCCCTCCGTCACCTCTGTCTGTCTTCCGGTATATGCTGTGGGAATTTCATTGTAATCAATGATAGTCGCTTTCTTATCTGTCAACGGATACCGACTGAAAACAGATGTGCCTCTTCCGGCAATCGTTTCAACCGTACTGAGTTTTTTGAAATGAAACAACTTCAGCGGATCGAACACCTCCAATTCATCTTCAAAGTCGTAAAGCATTTCTTCCGCTAATGTTTTCATTTCATCCTGCTCACGGCAAAAATCTCTGACTGCCTTTTTGAAAGCAAGCCATCTGCCGATTACGGGATCACTTTCAATCTTTGCTTCCTCAATATGGAAGGAGCCGTCATCCAATCGAACAGGGTGGTTTTCAAGAAACAACTCGCTCGCTTCGGAAACGGCCTCCTCATCACTATTTGCTTTTACATAAATGCTCTGTTCTGCGACACCTGTCACAGTCACAAGGTATTCTTTTTTCTCTGTCATCTGACATTCTCCTTTTCGTTTTTTTCTTTTGGGAAAAGAAGCTCATTATACACTTCTCTCTCCATATAACACTTTTCAATTTTCCATGGCTTTTCTCCACGCATGTATCCGTCAAGACGGATACACTGATCCGTTCCGTCAAGACAGGATGCGTAGATAGAATAGCCGCCCATTCCCGGCTGATATGCTTTGTTGTCACTGGACACGCCGTATGTTCTCGACTGTTCCGAATAGACTTTATCAAAACTCGACTGGTCAAAGACGATATATCCGCAGACCGGCTCATGACCGATCTTGTTGACATGAGTGAAAATGTCTGCCATCTCACGGTAGGAAAGCTCAATGTTGGGATCGTCAGGTTCAAAGGTAACATCATCAAAACAATCCGCATCAAGAATATACTCTCCGTTTCTCCATGCATCCGATGTTTTTTGTATTGCTTCATCCATATTTTCCGCTTCTACCGTAACTTTCATTTTGAGTGTTTCAGTGATTACTACATCGTAATCCTTCATCGTGCTTCACCCCTGTTTCGGTTCGGATCGAACTTGATTGCCACGATATTCCCATTCAGCTTGATAAAGTTTTCGGGGTACTTGAACATCTTTACATAGCGTTCCTGCTGTTTTTGAGAAAGGCCGGCAAACCGTTCACCGGAGCAGTCACAAATAAAGAATGTTCCTGCCATGATTTCGATCATCTGACCGTCTTTATCGTACACAGCCCGGTTGAGTGCCTTTCCGTTGATTTTGCCCTCGTCATCGCAGACAAGTGCCACCTCGTCATCCTCATAGGGATAAAATGGTTCAATATCTCCGCCGACTACTCTTTGCATATCAGCAAGCTCTGTTCCGATCTCTGCTGTTCTTGCGAGCTTACCCGGCTCGACAAGAACGACCGTCATTGTTTTCTTCGGTTCAAACGGTCTGGCCTTTTCCGGCTCAAACTTCACCGAAGCAAATCCGACAGTATCGCAGAAATAAAAGCCGGGATCGGTTATTTCCGACTCCGTGACTTCAACGATATCCGAAACAGAGAGACTCCTGCCCATATATCCTTCGGGACGAATGTTATTGAAGCTGTAATACACATCCTCAAGATTCCGGCAATCTACCTCGCCCTTGAAGGCGCAATCATAAATACTGCTGTCGATCTCCGAAGAGCCGGAAAACTTCTCCAAGCTTTCCGTTCCCATAAATGCAAGGCGTTTTGTATCACGCCCCATGTTGATCTGATAAATATTGATTTTCATCGCACCATCTCCTTTCGATGATTTTTACTTAATTCGCTTTGCAGATAATCATTGTAGTCCTTGCCGCTTTTCGGCGGCATATCGTAAACCTCATATTTGTCTTTGAGTAAATTGCATATCTGTCTTGTTGCCTCTCTGCCGACATAATCGTTGTCGAGGTGAAAGCATATCTGTTTTACTTCGGGATACCGTTTCAGGTAAGCATCCAACGCAACAGGCATTTTGTAGTCCTCGTCCTTTTCCGAAAGATACACGCCGGAAAGTGACAGCAGATGATCTGCCCGCCAGTCATATTGATGCCGTTCCGCAAGGGAAGCAAAACTGAGCAAATCAATCGCCGCTTCAAATACCCGTAGGCGTGCAGACGGCTCTTTTGCGGGGATACAGAAGGAATAGCGTTTATCACTTCCGGGCAAGTCCATTTTGAAATCGGTTATCGTGCTTCTCACGCATCCGAACTTTGGGTTTCCGCCTTCATCCTTGCCAATGAACACGCAGTTATGATATTTGCTATCTTCAAACAGGGTTCCATTCTGACGGCAGAAATCAATCACCTGCGGATGAATACCTCGCACACGCAAATACCGCCTGACAAAAGGAATATCATCTTCTAACTTCGGCATTTCAAGTTCCTTCTGTTCTGCTTGCACGGGCTTCGGCGGGTTATACGGTACTGCCTTCATATCCTCCGAAAGCATTGACACGGCTTCGGTAAACGGAATCTCTTTAACCTTGATGAGATAGTCCAGGGCGCTCCGTCCTCCGATATGCCGTGAAAACCAATGCCATATCCCGTTTGAGATTTTCAAAGAATCGTGTTCTTTCGTAGAGTAGGTATTTGCATTGATTCTGACAAGATTGTTCGGCTCATACCGTTCAAGATAGGTAAGCAAGTCCATCTCTTTTGCCTTTGCGATACATTCGGGTGATACCCACACGGAAATCACCTGCCTCTGTCTTGCTTTTTTGATTTCAGAAACTCATCCCGCATGACTTCATTCGCACGGCACTCGATCATATCCTGTATTTCTTCCATGTGATGAGATTCATGATGCTCCCAGCGGTCAAACACATCGGCAAGCGGATGTTGCGATTTCAGAAGTGCCTGTGCCTGCTTGTCGGAAATATCGTTGTTTTCGAGTGAAAGCAGTATGTCTTCCCGTATCGTGTATTCATAAGCGTGTTTCAGTATTTCTTCGGCAGGCATAGACATCAACTCTTCTCTGAATCTGTCCTGTTCCTGTGCCATTTTGAAATACAGTTCGGCATTGTAATCTTCTTTATTCGTTTCGCTCATTCTCGTCTTCCTCCTTCCATTCCATAATCACTTTACAGGTAGTCTGCGGTGGCTCGTCATAATCTCGGATTTCATCAAATAAACTCAATCCGAGATTACGCAGGAAATAGCCGACACCTCTGTCATTGTCGCTTACCCATCTGCTCAACGCTTCTCTGATCTTTGGGAATTTCTTTTCGTATGCAAAAAGCCCGATTGCCGAGAATATGGGCAGATCGTTGTTTTCAAGCCACAGTACACATTTTTGAATTTTCCGAAGTTCTCCGTCTTGCAGATTCCATTGCCCGTAAATTCTCAGATGTTTGCATAAAGCGATGTATTCACGCTTCATTTCTGCGTAGAGCTTTCGGCTGACAATATGTGCCGAAAAATTGATACCGTTGTTTTTCACTTTCTCACCTCCCTTCATGGGCAAAGAAATAGCCGGCATAATCCTATCTGCCTTCCTTCTCGGTTTCCCGTTCCGGCTCAGGTTCGGTGTCCTCACTCTCGTCCCGTTCATCATCAACGATCTCATTTTCATTTTTGTCCATATTGAGAAGTGCGTTTAATGCGGCAAGGCGTTCTGTTTTTTCTTTGAGTTCCTCTTCGTGAACGAACGGTTTATCCACCTGTGCTTTGGCTTCTGCAAGCTGTTGTTTTTCTGTTTCAAGCTGATCTTTGCAGTTCTGTAGTTTCCCATCAAAGCTTTCGAGCATATTATCAATACGCTGGATATTACCGTAAACATCGGTTCCAAGTGCAACCGTATGTCTGAGCTTTCCGCACATCGTCAAGTGGAAGGACTGATCCATCGAATCATAGAAAAGCTCCATATCAAAGCCACGGTAGGAGCCGATTTTCACAGGATCACGGTTAATGAGACGCTTGCATACATCAATGAGTGCTTGACCGGCTTCTTTCTTTTCCGAGTAGGTAACGCCCATAACAGTCATGGGAGAAAAGGCATCTTCGCCGGTGAGAGTATTAACCTTAACCGTTTCAATATCCGATTCATACCCGGCAATGCGCTGTTCAAAATTGGAGATGTGTTTCGGGAAGGTTTTTAAGATGGCATCTTCGGTAGCATACTTTTCACTGAGGAAGTTTGCCTTCAACAGTTTCAGCCGTGCCACTTCAATATCCAAATCCATCTTTTCCTTGATATACGGGTTTCCGGTACACAGTGCCTTGATTTCGGCATAAGAAAGCGCCTGCTCGTCAACATCTTCTGCGGAACGAACAGGCGATTTGCTTGTCATGATTTGTGAAATGAATTTCTGTTTCGATTCCACCAACTGATAAAGATAACTGTCAAAGGTATTCTTCGTTACATAGGTGTAGATTTCAACCTCCGGGTTTTCGTTCCCCTGTCGGATGATACGCCCTTCACGCTGCTGAAGGTCAGACGGTCGCCACGGACAGTCAAGATGTGAAAGAGCAACCAGTTTTCGCTGCACATTTGTCCCTGCTCCCATTTTCTGCGTGGAGCCGATCAGCACTCTGACCTGTCCGCTTCGCACCTTTCCGAAAAGCTCTTTCTTTTTGGCTTCGGTATCTGCCGAATGGATAAAGGCGATTTCTTCTTCGGGAATGCCTTTTTCCATAAGCTTCTTCCGCAAATCGTCATAGACATTGAAAGTGCCGTCGTTATGCGGTGTAGAAAGGTCGCAGAACACCATCTGTGTGGAACGATCTTCTTCTGTTCGTTTCCAGATATCGAACACATTGTCCGCGCAGGCAGATACTTTGCTTCGCTCATCATCGGGAAGCATCTCGTTTATCATACGCTGGTCAAGCGCCAGTTTTCTGCCGTCGTTGGTAATGAGAAGCATATTGTCAATGCTTGAATTGACACCACCGCCCCTCACTCTTTCAGCTCGTTCAGCAAGCGAATCGACCATCTCTTTCTGATGTTCTGTCGGTTCCAAAGCTACATTGTGATAGTTTGCTTTCGGAACGGGAAGATTCAGCATATCCGCCGTCTGAATGTCAGCAACTTCCTTGAACATGGACATAAGCTCGGGAAGATTATAGAACCTTGCAAAGCGTGTCTTGGAACGGTAGCCCGTGCCTTCCGGCGCAAGCTCCATCGCCGTGACCGTTTCTCCGAAGGTGGATGCCCAGCTATCAAAATGAATGAGATTCTTTTCTTTCAGCCGGTCATATTGCAGATATTTCTGAATCGTATAAAGTTCTACCATTGAGTTAGAAATCGGCGTACCGGTCGCAAAGATCACACCCTTGTTCCCGGTAATCTCGTCAAGGTAACGGCATTTCATATACAGGTCAGAGGATTTCTGTGCCTCCGTCTGCGAGATACCGCCCACATTCCTCATTTTCGTAAAGGCGGCGAGGTTCTTAAAATAATGTGATTCGTCCACAAAGAGTCTGTCAATGCCGAGTTCCTCAAAGGTGACAAGATCGTCCTTTCTGCTTTGGTCATTGAGTTTTTCCATTTTTGCGACAATGGATTTCTTTGTGCGTTCAAGCTGCTTGACGGAAAAACGGTCGCCTTTATTATGCTTGAGTTCCATAATACCGTCCATGATTTCATCAAACTGCTGCTGTAAGATCATCCTTTGCCGTTCTACGGACATCGGGATTTTCTCAAGCTGGCTGTGACCGATGATGACGGCATCGTAATCGCCTGTTGCGATCCTTGCACAGAATTTCTTGCGGTTTCGCTTTTCAAAGTCTTTCTTCGTTGCCACAAGGATATTGGCTGCGGGATAAAGCTGGAGATATTCGGAAGCCCACTGTTCTGTCAGATGGTTCGGAACGACAATCATACTCTTTCGGCAAAGTCCAAGCCGTTTGCTCTCCTGTGCCGCCGCTACCATCTCGAAGGTCTTTCCTGCCCCGACAACATGTCCGAGTAGGGTGTTTCCTCCGTAAATGATATGGGCAACGGCGTTTTTTTGATGAGGTTTTAAGGTGATTTCGGGATTCATTCCGACAAAGTTCAGATGCTCACCGCTGTATTCACGGGGTCGGATGGAATTGAAACGCTCGTTATACAGTTTCGTCAACCGTTCACGGCGATCCGGGTCCTTCCATATCCACTCGGTAAATGCTTCCTTAATGAGTTGCTGTTTGCCCTGTGCAATAGCGGTTTCCTTTTTGTTGAGTACAGGCTTCTTATTTCCATTTTCATCCTCCACATAGTCCATAATACGGACATCACGGAGATTGAGCGTTTCTTCGATGATCTTATATCCGTTGATACGGGATGTGCCGTAGGTATTGTATGCTTTGAAATTACCACGGTCATAGGATTTGCCTTCAATATTCCATTCGCCGGTATACTCCGAGAAATGAACATGGATGTTCCACTGCATATATCTCGGCGTTCCGAAAAGCTCAAACATGAAATCTTCCACATCTTTGGTAGGAAGCCATGTTGCGCCAAGTCGTACAGAAATCTCGCTTGCGGTCAAATCCTGCGGAATCACTTGTTCAAGTGCCTCTGCGTTTGCACGGAAGAAACCGTCATTCTGTGCGGCTGCTTCGGCTTCTCTTAATTTCTGTCTGACATTGCCGGAAAGATATTCCTCTGCGGTTTTCCAGCCTTCACGCCAATGCTCTCCGTTTTCAGCGTAGTCGAAAGGACCGGATGCCGGTTCTTTGTAGATTACGCCGTGCAGATCGGAGATGATCTGTTCGATTTTATCCTGTCCGCCCATGAGGTCAGCCATATATTCAAGGTCGATCTCTGCCTTTTCAGCAAGCGACAAAGCGAGTGCTTCCGATGCGGTATCAACCGAGGTAACGCTGACTTTCTGACGGATCGTTCTCTTGGAGAACATATCTGCTTTTCTGACAAAGTTTCCTTCATCGTCAAGCACTTCCAGAGAAGAAAGCAGGCAGTAAGAACTGTCAGAGC
>CALCRH010000080.1 GCA_937894515.1 uncultured Clostridia bacterium
GCCCGATCTCGTCAATGATCAGGCAGGAGGGGCGCACCAGCCCCAGAAGGCAGGAGTCCGTCTTGCCGTTCCGCACGGCGGCAGAGAAACGGTCACGCAGCTCGGACGCCTTGATGAAATAGGTCTTGAGTCCTCGACAGCAGCAGGCGTAGCCAAACGCCTGCGCCAGATGGGTCTTTCCTGTACCGGGAGGGCCGACAAAAGCCAGATTGCTGTGAGAGTAGACCGCAGACAGCGTCGGCAGCGCTTTCAGCCGTTCAATGTCTTTGCCTTTGAGAAGTGTGAAGTCGAAGTTTTCAAAGGTTTTCGGCACTTTCAACGGCAGACGGCTCGTGCGCAGAAGCATCTGTACCGTGCTGTCCTTTTTCTTCTCGCCGAGGTAGGCGAAAACGTCTCGGATCGCCTCCATCTCACGCTCGGTAAACTCCTGCCGCTCCGCGAACGACGCCAGTTCCCGGGCCGTAATATCCAGCTTCAGCAGAGATGCAGAAGTTTCCACAGCCTCGAATACCGTTTCGTTCATTCGTATTCCTCCCTGTCGAAGTTGAACTTCTCAAAGGAAATATCCTCAGAGGTCTGCGGCAGCTGGCGGGCCTGCGTTTTCACCGGCATGGTGGGCTGTTCTTCCGGCTGTGTCGTTTCAAACTGACCGTCGCAGAAGCTGTCCTGCCTGCTCCATGTGACGTTATGCGTGGTCAGAACGGACTGAAGATCGGAAGAAAATACATAAAGCGTGTCCCCGTCTCTGGAGACGCGGGCCGTCCTGCCGGGATAGCTCAGCGGCACACCGAAGCGACGCCCCTCATAATTTACAAAGCCGTCAAAGCTGATCTTTCGTTCCGGGCAGAGATACCTTCGCACCTCGTCTGTGTCCGGGATGGAATGCAGACGGTCGGCGCACAGATGTTCGTGGAGCTGCTGCGGGATCCCGTCCACACTGCGTCGGTATCCTCCGTTGCGTGAAGCGCACCATTCCAGCGCCTGCCTGTTCAGGTCCGTAAGCGTTCCGAACACGCAGTCCGCGAGGAAGTTATCCTTCACAAAGCGGATAAGCCGTTCCACGGCACCTTTCGTGAACGGATGGCGCGGCTTGCAGAGCTTTGTCGCAAAGCCGACCGTTTTCATGAACGCTTCATAGTCCTTCTGCCAGACCGGATGCCCCTCGGAAGTGCGGCGGATGACCACGCTCTTCATGTTGTCCGTCAGGATAAATTCCGGGATACCCATATACCCGAACCCGTGGATCATTCCGATGAACAGATTTTCCTGACGGGCGCTCGGGAAGAATTCAATGTAGCATTCTCCGCAGCTGTGACAGATCATGGCAAAGCAGGCCATGCGTGTAACATTGCCGAAAGGATCCAGAACATCGGTGAAGCCCCAGTCCATCTGGAACGCTTCACCGGGTGCGGTCACATAGCGGCGGCCTCGGCTGCCCTGCGGTGCTATTGCCGAGCGCTTTGCCGGAAGCAAGTCTCTGTGCGTGGAAATGTAATCCTTGACGATGGTCAGCCCGCCGTCATAACCGGCCACCCGAAGACGGCTCAGTACGACGCTGGAATTGCTCACGCCGTTCCGGAGCAGCGTGTCGATCAGTTTCTCATATTCCTTGAGCTTCGGGGAACTGTGTTCCCGTCGAGCTTTCTCTCCGGACGCCCGGAATCCGTTCTTCTTCAGCGTGCGGAGACGCGAACGGGAGATCCCGGTCCGCCGCTCCAGCTCCGCCAGATTGATGTGGTCCAGAGAGAAAGAATCTCCCTGTTCCGCCTTCATTTCTTCGATGGCCTGTGCTATACTGGGCACACAGCCATTACCGTTCGTTTCTTTCATGTACATCCTTTCCGCTGGGTTGTTGGCACTTTCCAGTGTACAGGATATGAAAGAGCTGCGGTAGTGGCTATTGATTTCCGGCTGGAATTGGTCAATCAATCCCGACCCATTTTGGCGATTTGCCGCCGACGCTTTTTGGCGTTTTCACGCCGACCCGAACACTTGTCAGATCAATCAAGTCTCCATCGCAGAATACCTGCCCGCGCAGAAGCTCGACATGGATTCCGTTTGATTCAA
>CALCRH010000081.1 GCA_937894515.1 uncultured Clostridia bacterium
TTTTTGCGTGGGGGGGGGAGTTCAGAGGGCACTCCGCCCTCTGAGCCGGGTGCAGGACGGCAGTGCCTGCGCGGATGCAAGGCAAGACCTTGCCCGGAGTCCAGAGGCGGAACGCTCTGGCCCAGTGAAGTGTCGAAAGCGCAGCGACCCGGAGGGTTCGACACTTTGTACTGGGTATTACCTGTCGATAAACACAGGTGTTCCATTAAGTTTCTCACTCAAATAATTGTCACACAATAACAGAAAGAAGTTGATTCATATAGCAAGTGAAAAAATGAGAGTATCCCGTCACAACGGTCGTGCCGGAAAGCATGGGGCGTATAACCCCAAACACAACGACAGAAGCTTCGATGTCACTCATGCGTCCAACATTGATCAGGCAAGAACTGATTTGAATCTGTATTGGGACTGGAAAAACGGTCTGCGGACCAATGCGGAAAACGAAACGGGCCAATATCCAAGTTTCACTGAGATTGAGCGTGAATTCTATGAACAACAGTATTCAGACTTTCTCGCCGGTCAGTCTGCAAGAAACAAAAAAGCTGGTCACGCAAAAAGGAACCGAACCGTTGATGATCTTCTGAAAGACATAAGGATCTGTCCGGAAGAAACGATTTATCAGATCGGCAAGGAAGGTGACAGTCCTCCTGCGGAAGTCCTGACTGCAATCGTGAATGAATTCATGAAAGCTATCCATGAACAGTTTGGTACACATGTCCATATGCTTGACTGGGCGCTCCATTTGGACGAAACCACCCCACACATTCACGCAAGACAAGTGTTTGATATCACGAACGCGCATGGGGAGATTGAACCCAAGCAGGAGAAGGCACTTGAGTTGCTCGGTATCCCATTACCTGACCCTGACAAGAAACCGGGAAAAACGAACAATCGTAAAGCTAAATTCGACAGCATATGTCGCGATATGTTGCTGGACATCTGTAAGAAGCACGGTTTGGAAGTTGAAACTGAACCAATATACGGTGGAAGTAAGCATCTTGAGATAAACGACTTCATCATCAAAAAGCAAAACGAAAAGATTGCTGCTATGGAAAAACTTAACGCAGAACTGACCGCTGATAACGAAGCAAAAGCGCATATGCTGGAAGAGAAGGAAGCAAAGCTGAATACTCTGTTGGCAGAGATTGCGGATGCGGACACAGTTATTGAGGCAGTATCGAATGCAGTTTATGAACAAGCAGTTAAGGATGTGGTCCAAATTGCTGTCGTTGAAGCTCAGAATGCTGATCAACACATCATCGACTCAACGATTCGGAAAATCAATTCGCCGGAAATCGACCTGGGCCGAAAGGAAAAGACAATCCTGCTGGAGTGTCTGGAAAGTGTAAAGCAGCATTTCCAAAAAGCCAAGGAAAGAGTGATCGAAAAAGTCACAAAACTGTTCCATCTCCCCGATAAGCGTCAGGAGATCATGACTACTGTCAAAGAGAAAGTCAAGCCCTCTATCCGGAAAATGCTCCTTGCCTACGCAGAAAAACCTTCCGGTGGCAAAAGCCTTCTCGAACAAAAGCGTACTGAAGATATTCGCTGACCAGAAAGGATAGCGGTCTATGAATGAAAAGGAGGAAATAAATTGAATATCTTTACCCTCGTTAAAGCTACAGTAACGACAAAACAAGCAGCTGAGTTCTATGGCTTGAAGGTTACAAAAAACAGCATGATATGCTGTCCGTTTCATCAGGATCAACATCCTTCCATGAAAGTGGATGACAGATACTATTGCTTTGGTTGCCACGAGACCGGAGATGTGATCAATTTCACCGCCGGTCTTTTTCATTGCAGTCAGTATGAGGCTGCAAAGAAACTGGCTTCTGACTTTCATATAGACATTACTGAAGATGACCATCCAGGGCAGAAAGGGAAAAAGGAAAAGAAGCCCTTCACACCGTTCAAACCTGACCTGGCCGGATTATCCGCACAATTGGAATCCATCAAGGCTGAAGCGGCACAGCAGGAGTTTGAGGTCTGGATCAAGCATGCTGCTGATGTCCTAACAGACTATCGGCTGCTGCTCAGCAAATGGATAGCGCAATATGCCCCTCAAACCGAAGATGAGGAGTGGCATCCGCGTTTTGTGGAGGCCTCTGCACAGATCGAAATTGTGGATTATTGGTTCAGTATGATCGATGATCCGTTGGAACAACATTATTTCTATGAAAATTACAAAGGAGAAGTGAAACGTATACATGACCGAATTGTTGAATACCAATCAGAAACAGGAAATGCAGGCTGTACCTGATACAGCCATGACGATCCCGGCAGCAAAAGTCAATCCCAATTGGAAACCGCCCATGCCGGAGGTACAGATGGAAGAAGCGTATAGCGCTATTCGCAATACGCTGGAGCACAATGACAAGGGACAAGTGATCAGTTCGCTGCAAAATGTGGTTATTGCATTGCAGAACGATCCGATCCTAAGTGGAAATATCCGCCGGAATCTCTTTACTGAAAAGCTCGACATCAATTGCGAGCTGCCGTGGATTCGCACCGGCACAACGCTGGATGACACAGATTTGTCCTTTCTGCTGCTGCATCTGGAAGTCCATTATGGCATTCGTGCAGATAAGCCGCTGATGCATGCATTAAGGATCATAGCAACTAACGAGGCTTTTCATCCCGTCAGAGAAAAGCTGCTGAGCCTGAAATGGGACGGGGTGCCTCGTGTTCGGGAAGCTCTGCACCATTTTCTCGGTGCTGAGAACAACGATTATAACGAGAACTGCCTGAAAGTCTTCATGTTCGGAGCAGTCAACAGGGTGTTTCGTCCTGGCTGCAAGTTTGAGCTTATGTTTGTACTGGTCGGCGGTCAGGGTGCGGGCAAAACAACATTCATTCGCTATCTGGCAATGAATGAAGACTGGTTTTCCGATGACATCCGCAATGTAAGTGATGAAAAGATATTCCACCGGCTGAACGGTCACTGGATCATGGAAATGTCCGAGATGGTTGCGACAGCCAATGCGAAAAGCATTGAGGAAATCAAATCCTTTCTCTCTCGCGACAAGGATTTCTGCCGCCTGCCTTATGATCGGTTTGGCAGCGATCATCCAAGGCAGGCGGTCTTTGCCGGTACGACCAATCGTCTGGATTTCTTGCCACAGGATCGCAGCGGCAACCGCCGCTTCATGCCTGTGATGGTACATCCCGAACTGGCTGACTGCCATATCCTGGACAATCCTGATGAATCCCGATATTACTTCGAGCAAATGTGGGCTGAGATTATGGTTCTCTATCAAGCCGGTGAATATCGAACCTATCTGACCAAGGAAGATGAAGCCTACCTGAAAATGGAGCAGGAAATGTTCTCCCAGGAGGATACGTTGGCAGGCCGGATCTTCGCCTACATGGAGAGTTTTGAAGGCGACCGGCTCTGCTCCATTCAGATCTACAAGGAAGGACTGGATCACCTTACGGATGAGCCGAAGTTTTATGAAACCAAAGAGATCTGTGAAATCGTGAACAACGGTATTGCCGCGGGGAATATCACCGGCTGGCGGGCCTTCAAGGGTCCGCGACGGTTTCCAAAGTATGGCAACCAGCGTGGTTGGGAACGTGTAAGAATCGAGCCTGCACCAGTACCGCAGCCGGAGCAGCTTGGCTTTATCGTTGTTGATAACGAACCTGATCTGCCTTGGAAAGACAGTCACTAACAACCTATGACTACAATGTCTACAAGACTACAAGCAAAAACACACTTTTTTCGCGGTGACTATGAAGTCCGCAGAAAAAGTGTAGAAATGGCTGTAGTCATTGTAGTCTTGTAGTCAAACCCATAACATGACAATAGACGCGCACAGGCATCTTTATTGGCATGTTGTTCCTGTATTCCTAAAGGAGTTGTCGTTCAGACGACTCCTTTTATCTTACTGCTACACATTTATATCAGGAATCAACTATGAAAGGAAATGCATATGTGTTACAATAATGAAGGAATTCAACCCATGAACCTTGACAATACAATAATCGCGTCACCATCTGTGCAGGTACCTCGCGAAATCACTACTACCGACGGTTGTCATGTATCCATGTGTTTCCGTGATGAAGATGATCCATCTGTTCATCGGGAAATCGCCCGGATGTTGATTGCCGCTTTTACCAAGAAGAGGAGCAATGAGCATGAAACGAGTAATGTGCCTGTACAGAGTATCGACCAAAGGGCAGGTTGACAAGACTACCGATGACATTCCCATGCAGCGTCGTGAATGCATGAATTTCATTGAAAAAATGGAAGATTGGGAATTCTATGATGAACGTGTGGAAAAGGGCATTTCCGGTTATAAGGTTTCAGCTGATAAACGGGATGCGATTCTTGATATCCGCGCTTTGGCAGAAAAGAAAAAATTCGATGTTTTACTGGTCTTTATGTTTGACCGTCTCGGTCGTATTGAAAACGAAACCCCGTTCATCCTTGAATGGTTTACCGAGCACAACATAGAGGTGTGGAGTGTCAACGAAGGTCAGCAAAAGATCGAATCTCATTCCGACAAGTTGATGAACTACATCCGCTTTTGGCAAGCGTCCGGCGAGTCGGAGAAAACATCCATCCGTGTCCGCACCCGCCTTCAACAGATGACTTCGGACGGCGTATATACGGGCGGCGTTGTGCCGTTCGGATATAAGCTCGAAAACCGTGGTCGCCTGAATAAGAAAGGTCAACTGATGCGAGATTTGGTTGTTGACAACGACCTTTGGGAGCACTATCTCACCGAACCTTACACTGAGGCTATCACTCAGATTATCAAAGAACAGAAACCCAGCATCCTGCTGATTGGCGCCACCACCATTGGCCGCGACCTCGGTCCCAGAGTTTCCGCTCGTAACGTCACCGGTCTTACCGCCGACGCTACCAAGCTCGAAATCAGCGACGACGAGGCTCACGAGTTCCGTATGACCCGTCCCGCTTTCGGCGGCAACCTGATGGCTACCATTCTTTGTAAGAATAACCGCCCGCAGATGTCCACCGTTCGCCCCGGCGTCATGCAGAAGCTCACCCCCGATGCAAGCCGCAAAGGCGAGGTCGTTGACTATGCTATCAACTTCGACGAGAAGAAGATCTCCCGCGTGAAGGTTGTCAAGACCGTCAAGGAAGAGAAGGTCGTCACCGACATCAGCCAGGCTAAGATCCTCGTTTCCGGCGGCCGCGGCGTGGCTAACAAGGAAGGTTTTGCCAAACTCGAAGCTCTCGCTAAGGAGCTCGGTGGCGAGGTCTCCAGCAGCCGTGCTATGGTTGACGCTGGCGTGATGGAGCAGAGCCGTCAGGTTGGTCAGACTGGTAAGACCGTCCGCCCCAGCCTCTATATGGCTTGCGGCATCAGCGGCGCTATCCAGCATCTCGCAGGTATGGAAGAGAGCGAGTTCATCATCGCTATCAACAAAGACAAGTTTGCTCCCATCTTCAGCGTTGCCGACCTCGGCATCGTTGGCGACCTCCACAAGATTGTCCCCATGCTCACCGAGCGCCTCAAGAATATGCAGAAATAATACACTTGTATATTCCTCATCAAAGCTCTCGAACACCCTGTTCGAGAGCTTTGCTTTACTTTTTTAGTTGCTTTTTCCTTTTTTAAGTGTTAAAATTTTGGAATATTTCTTAATTGTTTGTATATTTGCATTGTGATATTTTGCCTAAAAAGGCATGAAAATTTTGTATAGGATGTAGATTTACAGATAGATACAGAGATATATACCTACTAAAAATATTGCAACTATGAGAGTAATTATTGCAAAAGATTATGACGAAATGTCCGTTTGGGCTGCCAATTATGTGGCCAAACGTATCTTGGATGCAAAACCGACACCTGAGAAGCCATTCGTTTTGGGCTGCCCCACAGGCAGCTCCCCCCTCGGCCTCTACAAGCATCTGATTGAACTTAATAAGAAAGGTGTTATCAGTTTCCAAAATGTGGTCACGTTCAACATGGACGAGTATGTCGGCCTTGATGTGAACCATCCCGAGAGCTACCACAGCTTTATGTGGAATAATTTCTTCAACCACATCGACATCAAGCCGGAGAATGTCCACATCCTTGATGGCAACGCTCCCGACCTCTTGGCAGAATGCGCCCATTATGAGGAGATGATTGCTCAGGCTGGAGGTGTAGACCTCTTCATGGGCGGTATCGGCCCAGACGGCCACATCGCTTTCAACGAGCCGGGTAGCAGCCTTTCTTCGCGTACTCGCATCAAGACGCTCACAACTAACACGATTCAGGCAAACTGCCGCTTTTTCGACAACGATGAGTCTAAGGTGCCTAAACAGGCGCTCACAGTGGGTGTCGGCACCGTTATGGATGCCCGCGAGGTCCTTATCCTCTGCAACGGCCCGAAGAAGGCTCGCGCCCTCCACCACATGATTGAGTGCGGCGTCAGCCACATGTGGACTTCCAGTATGCTCCAGATGCACCAGCATGGCACAGTCGTTTGCGATGAAGAGGCTTGCGAAGAGCTTCAAATTAGCACTTACGATTATTTTAAGGACAAACAGCGCCTCGAATGCATCATTGAAAGATTTATTAATCTATTCAATTAAAGCGTTCCGAGAATATCGGTTACTCATAGAAAAGAAAAGGTCTCCTATGGTAAGGAGGCCTTTTTTTGCTTTTGATTCACGAGCGTCTGAGTAGAAATATGAGAAACAGTGAATGGTGTAAGAACACTTACAGCCATTCACTGTTCATTATGATGATTGTGCTGATTATTGCAGAATGATTGTGCGTGAAATGGGTGCCGAAGCGGATGTGTTGAAAATCTGCAGCAGGTAGCTTCCACGAGCAAGGTCAGACGTATTGATGTTCATCTCACATCCGTTGCTGTTTGCTGCGTGGACTTGGCGACCGTTCATGTCATAGAGGAATACGCGACTTTGTGCAGAGATACCGCTAATTACAACGTTGTCTGACGCAGGGTTGGGAAATACGCTAATGCGCGTATCATTGTTCGAGGAAATAGCAAGA
>CALCRH010000082.1 GCA_937894515.1 uncultured Clostridia bacterium
GAGCGGGGCCAACGGGGGGTGCGGGAGTTGCTTTACCTGCAGGGATCTGCAGCTTAACGAAACCAACGACTTTCTGTGCCATAACAGGCACCTCCTTTTTTTAATGTGGTAGCGGCTCACCTGATGTGAGACCCGCCCTTGGCGAGGCGCAGCCTTTTGCGTCTCTCCCACTTGCGCCGGAGTGGTTTTGCTCCGGCTTGTACGGTTAAAGCTGCCGTACTCAGTTTTCGCAGACTTCTACCTGATCGAGCTCCAGCTCGACCGGTGTCTCTCTGCCGAACATGGAAACCAGAACGCTGACCTTGTTCTTCTCGGCGTCGATTTCCTCTACGATGCCCTTGAAACTGCTCAGGGGGCCGTCCGTGATCTTCACGGTGTCGCCCACATTGTACATCACGACTATCTCGTGACGCTCCACGCCCAGGGCGGCGACTTCTTCCTCGGTCAGGGGGATCGCCTTATTGGCCTCGCCCACAAAACCGGTGACACCACGAATGTTACGGATCAGATGCCACGTTTCGTCCGTCAGGATCATCTTGATGAGGACGTAGCCCGGAAAGACCTTCCGTTCCACTTCTTTGGATACACCCATCTCGTTCACTTCGGTGACGGTCTCCATGGGAATCTCCATCTGGAAAACCATGTCCTCAAAGTGACGGTTGACAACGGACTTTTCGATGGCGGCCTTTACCGCGTTTTCGTAGCCGGAATAGGTATGCAGTACATACCACTTCGCATTTTCAGCCATCTTTCAATTCCTCAGGCAAACAGGCCGATCAGAGCATCGACTGCTGCCACGGCAACCCAGTCGAAGATCCAGATGCAGGCACCCACGATCAAAGAGGCCACCAACACGGTCAAGGTGTTGTTGCGGGTCTCCTTGGCGCCGGGCCATACGACCTTTTTCAATTCGCTTCTCATTTCGCGGAACCACTTACCGAGGTCACGTCTCTTCTTTTCTCCAGCCATTTTCGTATCTCCTTCCGATTACTTGGTTTCCGTATGGACGGTATGCTTTCTGCAGAAGGGACAATACTTGTTCAGCTCAAGCTTATCAGGGGTATTCTTCTTGTTCTTCATCGTGTTGTAGTTTCTCTGCTTGCACTCGTTGCAGCGGAGAGTGATTTTCACGCGCATTAACGGCACCTCCTTATTAGATTAGGTATTCCCGTTGTCGGAATACCGATTGCCTCCCTGTTTGAGTCGGCTTTTCTCCGCCCGCCCGAAGCGAAAAAGCGCGCAAAAAGAAAACACCCACTCACAGGTAATGTCAATGATAACATAATTTTTCGGTAAGGTCAACAACTTTTTTGCCATTTTTTTGTGTTTTTTCAATAAAATTTTCCCGCTTTCGGTTGCGATTACAGCAGTTTTCGTGTATGATGAAGAAAAATGAAAAGTGAAGAATGAAAAATGAAAAATTGAAACTCAATTCTTCATTCTTCATTTTTAATTCTTCATTTCTAAAAACCGGAGGTTTTTATGAAAATCATGGCCATCGACTACGGTGACGCCCATACCGGCATCGCCATCTCCGACAATTTAATGACTTTAGTGGGCTACTCCACCGTCATCGACAGTCGCAAGCCGGAGGTCGTCCTCTCTGAGATCTGCCGCATTGCCAAAGAGCATGGCGTTTCCGAGCTGGTGCTGGGTTACCCCAAGAATATGGACGGCACCCTTGGCCCCCGGGCGGAAAAATGCGCTGCTTTCGGGGAAGAGATCAAGGCTGCTACCGGTCTGCCCCTCACCCTTTGGGACGAACGCCGCAGCACCGTGGAGGCCCATGCCATTCTCTACAATAACGGCAAGAACGGCAAGCAGCGCAAGAAAGTGGTGGATGCCGTTGCCGCCGGACTGATGCTGGAGGGATATTTGACACGCAAGCGCTTGGAGGGCAGCAAATGAATGTACTCATCATCGGCGGCGGTGCAAGCGGTATGATGGCGGCGCTGACCGCCGTACAAAACGGCCACCGCGTTACCCTGCTGGAGCGGCAGGCACGGGTGGGCCGCAAGCTGCTGACCACCGGAAATGGCCGGTGCAATCTGACCAATCGCAACGCCTCCCCTGCCCACTATCACGGCGGTGAGGGGTTCTGCGATTACGCCCTTTCCCAGTTCGATGTGAACAAAACCCTGCGGTTCTTTGAAACGCTGGGACTTCTTACCGTCACCGAGGACAGCGGACGGGTGTACCCCATGAGCAACATGGCGGGCAGCGTACTGGACGTGCTGCGCTATGCTTTGGAGCAGGAGAGCATCGACCTCCGTACCGCCCAGGTGGTAACTGCTATTAAGAACAGCGCCAACGGCTTCACCGTCAAAACCGAGACCGATACATTCACCGCCGATGCCGTTATTCTGGCAGCCGGCGGCTGCGCCGGCGGCAAGGTGGGCGGCGTCATGGACGGCTATCAGATTGCCAAATCCTTGGGACATCACCGCACCGCCCTCTATCCCTCGCTGGTACAGCTCAAGACCGACCCCACCTATCCCCGGGCGTTAAAAGGCATCAAGGCGGAGTGCGGCATCACCCTGCGCCGCGGCAAGGCGGTTCTGGCGCAGAACCGCGGTGAAGTGCTGTTCACCGAATACGGCATCAGCGGCCCTGCCATTTTCGATATTTCCCGGGCTGTTGCCACAGGCGGCGAAGGACTCACATGTGAGTTGGATTTCTTCCCCGATAGGAATGATACTGCATTGGCCGATTGGTTGGAAAACCGGTGCAAGGCGATGGAAAACCGGGAAGCGGGTACCCTGCTCACCGGTTCCGTCCACGCACGGTTAGGACAGATGATCGTCAAGTCTGCCGGTTATACAAGCCAAATCGTTTCTTCCCTTTCCGAGGGGGATCTGGCAAAGATTGCCCGGCAAATGCGGTGCTTCCGGCTTCCCATTCTGGGGGTGTGCGGCTTCGACCAGGCACAGGTCACCGCCGGCGGTCTGCGGTGTGATGAATTCGATCCCAAAACTATGCAAAGCCGCCTTGTACCCGGTTTCTACGCCTGCGGTGAAGTACTGGACGTGGACGGCGACTGCGGCGGCTACAACCTGCAATGGGCCTGGTCCAGCGGGCATTTGGCCGGACAACTGGGGATTTGACAAATTTCGGTATTTCTTTATAATAAGGGATATTATGACTCTATCAACTTGCGTCAGGAGATCGTTATGGAAAAGCTGAAAGCATTTTTGAAACGAAAAAATATTCTCTTTTCTCCCAAGCGCTATTTTATCGACGCCCTGAGTGCCATGGCCCAGGGACTGTTCTGCACACTGCTGGTGGGTACCATTTTGAATACCATCGGGCAGCAGTTCCACATCGGTTTCTTGCAGGCAGTCATCGTCACCATCGGCAGCGGTGAAGGCGCTGTGGGCTATACCATCGGCGGGCTTTGTTCGGCCATGGTGGGTCCCGCTATGGCCGTTGCCATCGGCTATGCATTGCAGGCGCCCCCCATGGTGCTGTTCTCTCTCATTGCCGTGGGGTATGCCACCAATGTGTTTGGCGGAGCCGGCGGACCTCTGGCTGTCTACTTTGTGGCCATCATCGCCTCCGAGATCGGCAAGGCCGTCAGCAAGGAGACCAAGATCGACCTGCTGGTGACCCCCATCGTCACCACTTTGGCCGGTATCGGCGTGGCGTATTTGATTGCTTCTCCCATCGGTGCAGCGGCTACCGCCGTGGGTAAGTTCATTATGTGGGCAACGGAGCTGCAGCCCTTCTTTATGGGCATTCTGGTCTCCGTGGCCGTTGGTGTTGCGCTGACCCTGCCTATTTCCTCTGCCGCCATCTGTGCCGCCTTCGGTCTGACCGGTCTGGCCGGCGGTGCTGCCGTGGCGGGTTGCTGTGCCCAGATGGTTGGCTTCGCCGTGATGAGCTTCAGGGAAAACCGTTGGGGCGGTCTGGTGGCCCAGGGCATCGGCACCAGTATGCTGCAGATGCCAAACATTGTCCGCAATATCCGCATCTGGATCCCCCCCACCCTCTGCGCCGCTGTCACCGGGCCGATTGCCACGTGCCTGTTCCATCTGGAAATGAACGGCGCGGCGGTGTCCTCCGGTATGGGAACCTGTGGGCTGGTGGGACAGATCGGTATCTATACCGGCTGGGTCAGCGATATCGCCGCCGGTACCAAGGCCGCCATCACCAGTATGGACTGGTTGGCTCTCGCCCTGATCTCTTTTGTCCTGCCCGCCATATTGACGCCGCTGATCGCTCTGCCGCTTCGCAAGCTGGGGTGGATCCAGGACGGCGATTTGAAATTAGACCTGTAAGAGGTACAATATGACCGTTAAGCTCATTGCCCAACTGATTGGCTTTATCAGCACGGCGCTGTTCCTGTTGTCCTTTCAGTTCAAGAAGAACAAGACCCTGTTCGCCCTGCAGCTGGGTTCCTTTGCCGTTTATATCGTCCACTACTTCCTGCTGGGCGCTATCACCGGCTGCTTCACCATGGCCATCAATACCGCCCGCTGTGTGGTGATGTTCTTCTTCAACGATAAAAAATGGGCGGCTTGGAAGGGCTGGCTGGGCGTTTTTCTGGTGCTGTACGTGGTGAACACCATTCTCACCTGGGAGGGGCTGATCTCCCTGCTGCCCTTTGCCGGATCGGTGGCGGTGATGTTCGCCTATTGGAGCCGCAACCTGCGAAAGATCCGGGTGGTCAATTTCGTTCTCGGCTCCCCTACCTGGCTGATCTACGACATCTTTACCAGCTCGATCGCCGGTATCGTCAGCGAGTCCCTATGTATGCTGTCGATCCTGATCTCCGTGATCCGCTTCGGCTGGAAAGCGCTGGATACGCAGAACTGAACCGACAAAAAGCGCCCTTGTTGGGCGCTTGTAGGTTTTTTACCATTTTCTATGATATAATGGGTGTATTATTCATGAAGGAGAGAAGTATGGAACAAAAGAACAGTACCGTCATTCTGCGCAAGCTATTCATGTCCCTATTCCCCATTCAAGCCCTTGCCGCAGGTCTGCCCTTTATCAACTCCCTGTTGAGTACCGCCCTGATCGGTAATCTCATCGGGCCAACCGCCCTGGCCGCTATCGGTTTCACCTCGCCCCTGAACAGCGCCGATGTGGCCGTCAGCGGCATGGTTGCCATCGGCGCGCAGCTGCTCTGCGGCAAAAGCCTTGGCAGAGGGGATCGGGACGGTATGCGCCGGATCTTCACCTGCGCCGTTTCCGTTTGTATCGTTATCGGTCTGCTGTTTACGCTGATCTACCTCTTTTTGCCAATGCCCCTTTCCCGGATTTTAGGCTCGTCCGCCGATACCGCTTCGATGACGGCGGACTATATCCGGGGCATGAGCTTCGGTATGGTCTTTTCCGTGCTGTCTACCTGTCTGCTGACATTTCTGGAATTGGATCACAAGGGTAATATCTCCTCCCTCGCCATTGTGGTGATGGTCTGCGTCAACGTGGCCGGAAACCTGCTGAATGCGTTGGTATTCCACGGCGGTATGTTCGGCGCCGGTTTCTCCACCTCGATTGCCAATCTTTGTGCTGTGCTGATCTGCCTGCCTCATTTTCTGTTTCGCAGCAAAGCGTTTCATTTTACACCGTCTGCGTTCAGTTTCAAAACCCTCGGCCATATTTTCTATCAGGGACTGCCCTCTGCGGTCACGCCGGCCTGCAACGTCATTCGCGAGCGCCTTTTGAACCAGTTCATCTTCACTCTGGGCGGCACGGTGGCTATGTCTGCTTTTGCCGTTACCATCAATCTGGCCAACAGCATCGGCTGTACGCTTGAGGGCGGTTTCAACGGCGGCAACAGTCTGATTGCCAGTGTTTTGGTGGGAGAACGAGACAGCAGTTCCCTCCGCGATCTGCCTAAGGTCTCCTGGAAGGCTTCCTATTGGATGTATTTGGCGGCATACGGTTTACTCTTTTTCCTGGCCAGGCCTCTGGTTCTGCTGTTCGGCGCAGAGCCGGAGCATCTTGTCACCTATACCATGGTACTGCGACTGTACTGCCTGTGGTTCCTGACCAATGCGTTCAAGACCTATCCCGTCTGCATCTACCGGGCCATGGGCAAGGTCACTCTCACCAGTTTGTTCTTCATCTGGAACTCTCTGGTCATTCCCATGTTCTGCTGCTTCGTTCTGTCTCCCGCTTTTGGTCTGCCGGTAGTAGTGGGCAGCTCTGTGATCTGCGAGCTTCTCACCATTCTCGCCTATGCGGTGTACTTTACCGTCAGGGCCAAACGTCTGCCCCGCTCTCTCTTTGAGCTGGCCTATATCCCCAGCAACGCTGTCAGTGCCCCTCGTGAAAACCGCTTCAAGGCCACACTTCGCACGGTGGAGGAAGCCACCGCAGTGTCCCAGCAGGTGGTAGAGTTCTGTCGCAAAAAAGGGTTGGATCGCAAGGTGGCCTACTACTGCGGATTGTGCATCGAGGAGATGACGGTGGACACGATTACCAACTGCTTTTCCAAGGGAAAACGCAGGGACTACACCATCGACCTGCGTATGATCTACGAGGACGGCGGTGTGTCCATTATGCTGCGAGACAACTCACCCCACTTCGATCCCACCGAATGGCTGGCGCTGTGTGCGCCGGAGGATCCCGCCCGCAGCGTGGGTATCCGCATGGTCTCAAAGCTTGCCAAGGAGATGAACTACACCTCCACCCTGGGCCTGAACGTGCTGACTATGAAGCTGTAGGATCGAGTGACCTTCTACCGTTAGTTTCTTTTTGGACATAACAATGCTCCCTTTATGATGATAGTGTGCTTTTATACACTTCTCATAAAGGGAGCACCTTTTTGGTGGGATTCTTTAACGCTATTATGCGGAAAAGTCCTGTGTTCATGCCGCTTTCTTTTTCCGGAACACCCAGAAATAGGAATGAAATTTTCGAGCATGTTTTTGATTTCGCTGCCAATCGGCAACAAGCCTTGACTTTGCCAAAAGGATAAATAAATCCACAGCCTCAAATCCATTCTGCATTGCTATCTCATACACAAAGCAGTGCATCCAGTATTGTCTGCCCGAGGAAACCTTGTCCTGACACTTGAACACAAAAACGCCGCCTGGTTTCAGGATACGCTGCGCTTCTTTCACCGCATCAATATATAAATCCTGCAATTCCGTTTCGCTCTTGCAGACAGTAAATCTGCGGTTAATGATGTTGCCTTCTTCCCCTTTCAGGGACTTTCCCGTTGTCGCCAGAAACGGCGGATCGAATATCAGGCTGTTGACCGATTCATCCGCAAGAGGAAGTTCCCGGCAGTCTGCCTGAATAACGGTTTCACTTTGCGGGTTACTATCAAAGCAGTATTTTGGCCGCGGAATATCTTGATAGAAGCCTCCTTTTGAATAGGTGCTGTCTACCTCAAACGCGCCATCCGGCACATAGAGTTTCAAGATCCATTTCAGGATTTCCGTCTGATCGGTAGAAACGGAACGAATGATATTCTCCACATTTCTACCTCCCTTCAAGTACTTTCTCTGCCAATAGATTATCGCGCAGTATGATGTATTACTATCGCGCCACACACATTATTGGGAAACTCTGTTAGATTCAGATTGTGCCTTTCACAATCTCGTGATATAAAACGCCGTGCGAAAGAAAACACCAAATCAAATCAGCATTCACCAAAGAGAATATAATAAAGGTTTAGTTACAATAGGGCTTATTCGTTTTCATCCTATTTTTTACAAATTTAATATTCTCGTGTACAACTGTCCCGGATTTCATACACCATTACACAGGGAATTGAGACCGTTCGGGTAATTCATAATAGCCGCAACCTACTCTTTCGCCTTAACATGAATACTTTTATACCTTTCCCAACCTTTCAACAAATCATAATGCGCCATCGGCATTACATATCCATGCGAATCCTTTTCCCTATGTTTTACCCAATCATCATATACTTTAAAGCATCCTCTATAATACGGTCTCTCCCTGAAAAGCTCCATTTCCTGAAGTACGGGATTATTCATGGCAATGAAATAACGGTAGCCAAATAAATCATCAACTTCTTCTAAATGTAGTTGTTCGTTTAGAATCAACGGTACAAACGCTTCAAGATATACAAGATAATTTACGATTCTCTGATATTCTTCGCTGACGAGGTTCTTCTTATCTTTTCTTGTATATTTTACTTCTGGTTTATCAACATATTTATACTCATTTGTTCCGAAGACAGAATCGCAAAAAAGTTGAAACTCTTTCTCTTGCTCCGATTTCCATTCCCCGCCGCAATTTCCATCAATACGTTCATATTCCTGATTACAGCTTTCTAACATTCGTTCAACTAGTATAAACTCAGGATTGGTTAGAAAATTAAAATTATATTCGGCAAAAAACTCAAACTGCTTTGCTTCCCTGTCGTTCTGAATGCTGGCATATATCGCAAAAAAGCCAAATGCAGAAACAAGTGTATTCAAGAAAATAGCCACAATATCTGCTACATCAACATTGTTAGCACATATACAAATGACCGTGTAAATTAGGGATACAACCATAAGCATCCCTATAAATACTGCGGATAATTTGATATACCATTTCTGATTTTTCAATGCATTCCGCCTCTTCTTTTCTCTTGCACTTTATGCTCTCATTTACCACATCGATATAGCTGATATCAGAGATAGAAATCCTTCCTCTACAACACCTTCAACCGCTGAAAATTCAATATGATCTAATTCAATCGTATGATTCGCCATCGCTTCCGTCACCATGTTTCTTGCCATCTCTGCTGCACTTTCCGCTGTCTCGCTTTTTGCCTCCATGATAATCCCAATCATATTGGAATCCTTAGGTATCCCCACGGCTATTGCGGTAGCAAGTCGTGTGCCAGGAATATCCGAGGAAACCGTTGCAAACGCTGTATAGAGCGGAGATGCCAATGGCAGATCTATGAATGACCGCTTCGCACACCCCGCAGGCAAAATACTGCTCACTCTCACAAGATTATAGTTGGAAATTCTGGCTGAAAGTAGCGCATTGTCAAAGGCAACAAGTTGATATGCGGATGTTCCTGCTCCAGATGTAATGAAGTATCTCTCCATGGCATTCTCCTTTCCGCGTTTTCAGTTCAACAATTTGTTCGTATTAATGCTGTATTACACCGTTCACCAATACTACCTCACCTGTCGAACAATCCCACGTAATCGATGGTAGCGCCTTTTTCAAGCGGTAGCTTCACGGGTCTACCCGTGGCAGAAGATTCGTAAATCGCCAGAATCAATTCGATGGCCGCTCGGGCATCTTCCGGAGAAGTCATTAACTCTTCCCTGCCCTCAAGTGTTGCTACCACATTCTGATAGAACGGTGTGTGGCCGGTACCTTGATCCGCGATACCATAATGCGCCACAGTTTCCTTCAAATCAGACGGAATGGTCTCAAACTCCCAGCGCTCCACTTCATCCAGAAACTTACCAGACACAGATACCGTTCCTTCCGTGCCAAAGATAGCCATGGAATCATTGAGATTCTTGGGGTAGGTATTAATGGTTCCCTCGATCATGCCATAAGAACCGTTAGCAAACTTCACCAGGGCGAGGCCCATGTCCTCGGCTTCCGTATAGGGGTGAGCCAGATTATCCGTGTAGGCAAAAACCTCCGTGGGCGTTCCCATACACCAGGTCAGCAAGTCCGTATAGTGGATACACTGATTCATCAGCGTACCGCCGTCCTGTGCCCAGGTTCCCCGCCACTTGCCGGCATCAAAATACGCCTTATTGCGGTTTCGCCGCACCTGTACCGACCCATGGAGCAGTTTGCCGAAATCGCCTTTCCGGCAGGCTTCATGCATGGCACGCACAGAGGGGACAAACCGTAGCTGATGACATACGCAGAGCTTGACACCGCATTCCTTGGCGGTGGCGATCATGGCGTCCGCATCCTCCAAAGACAGGGCGATGGGTTTTTCCACGATAACGTTAGCACCGGCTTTCATGCAGTCAACAGACAGCTTCCGCTTTAAGCCGCTGCCCAACGCAATGGCTGCCAAATCGGGGTGCTGCTCTTTCAGCATTTGCTGATAGTCCGCGTAGCACTTGATGGTCTTTCGCATCTCCTCGGGTACAAGTTCCATAGCGTTTTGCGTATTCTGTTCTACCAAATCGCAGAATGCGACGATTTCAAGTCCCGCTTCCAGCGCGGCATTGATATGATTTTTCGAGATCATCCCGCAGCCGATCAAGGCGTATTTCATCCGTATTTTACCTCCTACAAATGTAACGCATCTATTTTTCAAATACTTTCGCCGGATTTCCCACAACCGTCGTATTATCAGGCACATTCTTCACAACAACAGCTCCCATACCAACTACTGCATTCGATCCTATTTTGATTTGATTTCGAACAGTTGATGATGAAATATAGGCATTCTCACCAGTAGAAACGCTTCCCATAATATTTGCACACGCAATTACCGTACTATTTTTTCCCAGAACCACATTATGGGCAATATGTACCAATGGATCTATCTTACACCCCGCGCAAATCATCGTGCGGTCTATTTGTGCGCGGTCAACAATTACATCTGCCCCAATATATACATTATCACCAATCTCCACACCGCCATAGTGTTTCACCATCGTTTTGGTATGGTTTTCATCCTCTGTGTAGGCAAAACCATCATGTCCAATAACCGTACCGGATTGAATCTCGCAGTCATGCCCGATAGATACCTGATTGATAATTACCACATTGTTCCATATCACGGTATTGTCACCAATCGTAATGTTGCCGTCCAAGGTACAGTTATGTCCGATCCGGACATTCTTTCCCAGCTTTACCTCGGGAGAAATATAGGTGAATTGACCGATTGCAGGTTTTTCAGATTGTAGCCCATAGAAGTGTTCAATGGTAGAAAAGAACGCTTTCTTTGACTGTGAAGTTTTAATGCTGTTGGCATACTCGCCCTCTACTTCTTCAGATATGAATGCCAACCGGATCTGTATCAAATCAAAATTCTCAGGAATATTCTTTTGCGTTTTAATCCATGTAAAGGAACCCGGTTTATAGTGGGTTAGAGAAGAGAAGCCTTCCACGGTCACAGTTTCATCTCCGTCAAAAATGAAAGGGATTTCTTCCTCCCGTAAAAAAGCAAGAATCTCGGAAATTTTCAACATATCACAGCACCTCCCTGGACAAGATTGCCGGTAAGTCTGTAATATTCTCCATCATCTGATCATAGCGCTCTCCTACCGCAAGGCGAATAAAGTTACCTACCGTTGTCTCTATGGACTCTTCGTCCTCATGATACCAAAAGGCATGCGTTAGAATATGCAGGCGGTCATATTCGCCGGAGCGAATAATGTCCATGACAGGCTCACGCCAACGTCTGCGGCTGTCGGAGAGGTATTTGAAATCATGGAAAAAAGTTTGCCCATAGGAATTGACCATTCCGGGGATTTCATAATTTGCCTCTAATGTGGTTTTTGAGGGGCGGTGCATCGACACGGCCGTAACGGGCGTTTCCAAAATATTCGAAAGCAGCGCCGCTTCTTTTTGAACTTTTTCGATTAGATCTTCGGTATTATCATAAGCGACCTCATCAAAATGCAAACCGATCTCATGACCCATATTCTGTAATTTCTTCAGTTGATCCCTCGATGATTTGGATGCCGGATTATAGAAATTACTTGTAAGCAAGAGGAAATAAGTTGAGGAAACATGAAGTGTTTCCTCAACTTCGCCGAGGCGAAGTGCCGCTTCAATACTTGAATCGATATCATGGCGCAAAATCACGCATTTCTTTTTTTCCGCATAATTGTGGTAATTGCAGATGTTGTAACCGCAATCCCGCAACGTGTTTATCATATCTGCATATGCCTGATATGTGAATTCCATTTTCATACCTCGTAAAAGAGCAAATCACAAATTCGCCTTAATCGTCTCCACCACAGCGGCAATATCATCGTCATTCATATAGGGATGCATGGGCAGGGACAGGACCGTACCACAGAGCTTCATGGTGTTGGGGCAGTCCTCGTCTTGATAGTTGTAACCTGCAAACGCCTCCTGCTTATGCATGGGCTTGGGATAATACACCATCGAAGGGATTCCCGCCTCTTTCAGCGCAGTCTGCATCTTGTCACGAGTGGCATTATCATTCAGCTGAATGGTATACTGCGCCCAGCTGGAATAAAAGCCCTCGGGAATGACAGGCAGTTTCAGTTTTCCGGCATCGACCAGTGGCTTCAAGGCAGCTGTATACTTGTCGGCGACCTTGTTCACATCTACCAATTCGTAATCGCGGAAGGCTTTCAGCTTCACCTGCAGAATGGCAGCCTGTAGGGAATCCAAACGGGAGTTTAGACCAATCCGCACGTTATCGTACTTCATAGAACCCTTGCCGTGGACACGGATAGATTCCAGCAGTTTGGCAGTAGCCTCGTCATCGGTAAATACTGCGCCGCCGTCGCCGTAACAGCCCAAGGGCTTTGCGGGGAAGAAAGAAGTGGTGCTGATATCGCCGAAGGAACAGGCGGTCTTTCCGTTGATCTTACCGCCAAAGCCCTGTGCGCCGTCTTCGCAAATCAACAGGCCGTATTTATCCGCAATTTTCCGAATCTCTGGGAAGTTTGCGGGCAGGCCGAACAAATCTACCGCCACGATAGCACGGGGAGTCAGCTTGCCCTCCTCCATCGTCTTTTGGATTGCCTTTTCCAGAGCAATGGGGCAGAGATTATAGGTATCCATGTCCACATCCACAAAGATGGGCGTTGCACCGGCGTAGGACACTACCTCGCCGGAGGAGAAGAATGTAAAATCAGGCACGAATACCGCGTCACCTGCTTTAATCCCCCAGGCCATCATAGCCATGGAGAGCGCATCAGTACCGTTGGCGCAGGAAACGCAATATTTTGCGCCGGTATACTTCACCAACTCGTCCTCAAATTCCTTGACCCAGGGGCCGCTAATGTACTTACTGCTCCCCGCGACCTCCAACATGGCCGCATCAATGTCCTGTTTCAGTACTTCGTACTGTTTCTTCAAATCTCTGAATTGCATAGTTTAGCCTTTCTTTTCCAGTTTTCTCACAGGGTTTCCAACGACTGTTGTCCCTGCTTCCACATCTTTTGTCACCACTGTACCCATACCGATATAAGCATTATCCCCTACGGTCTTCCTGTTACGCACTGCGGAATTAATTCCGATAAAGACATTTTCTCCAATGTCCGAATACCCGCCGAGGATCACTCCTGCCGGAATTTCTGCATTCTTATGGATATGCACATCGTGTGCTACATGAACCAGTGTATCTATTTTTACATTGTCTTCAATGATCGTATCTCCGCTCGAACCACAGGAGATATTGGTATTCGTGCCAACTTCCACATTGTTTCCAATCTTCACTTTTCCCAGCGTCGGAATCCTTACATTATTGCCACAGGCATCTTTTGCCATCGTAAAGCCAAACATTCCAATCGTACAGCCTTCACAGGCGATAAAATTGTCTCCAATTACCGCTTGCTTGATGATTGCATTGGCTTTTATCACCGCATTATCACCAATGATCACATCGTGTCCGATGAATACACCGGGCTCAATGTACGCATTTTGGCCGATTTTTACATTATCGCCGATGGTATACATTCCATTGCAACAGGTGTATGCTTTTGCTTTTTCAGCTTGTAGCCGTTCTTCGTAAATTTCATTCACATACGCGGCATAATCCCCCTGCGGGTTATCCGTGCGGACAAACTGATGCTTTTGAGAAATGTCCTCCGGGACGATTACGTTTTCTTCAATAAAAACCAAACACCCGGAAACACTCCTGAGTTTTTCTACCAAATGCTCAACTTTTTTTGTGATATACATTACAGTATAATCCGCAGGTCTTCCTGCATAAGAGGCACCGTTTATCGCATTCATGCTACCACCTCCATCGGAGTTTCGGCAGAATGCACAATTATTTTACAATGCCCCCCCCCCCGCATTTGGTAATTCCAACATTTTTGCTGTTTCTATTGCTTTCTTTATCTCTGAACTGCATTATTTCATCTTTCCTATATTGTTTCATTTCTTCAATGAATCCATCGTGTTCTCTGGCAAAGTTGCCGCTGACTGCCATATCATCAGGTACACTCAATGTAACCACGGCGCCCATGTTGACCCGGGCACGGTTCCCGATTTCGATTCCGTTGCGGATAACGCTGCCGGGACCGATCCAGACATTTTCGCCGATCTTCACCCTGCCCTGAATGCTGGCGTGGGCTACGATCTCCGTAAAACGCCCCACTTTGACCCCGTGGGCGATTTGCACCAGACTATTAACGCGCACATGGTCATGGAGAATGGTCTTATCCCAAGGATAAATCGCCTTATCCACGCAGGAGTTCTGCTGAATTTCCACATTATTGCCAATGGTAACACCGCCCACGTGGGTCACGGTGATTGTCTTTTCTCCATCATTCTTGATTTCAAAACCTGTACCGCCAATGATGCTACCTGCACGAATCACGCAGTTATCGCCAATAACCGTGTTCTCTTTTATGGAGACGAACTCCTCAATCACCGTATGGGCGCCAATCACCACATTCTGCGCCGCAATGCAAGCCATAGGACTGATTTTCGCCGTGGGATCAACTCTGGTGGAGTACCTCTCACCCACATATTCAACCCGCTCACACAGGGCGTTATGCAACAGGAAATAGGCCAATCGAGGATTTTCCACCACGCACAAGCCGAAACTGTCCATCGCAAAGTTCTGCATCTTCAACTCGTCCCACACAGCACTTGATGTCAGCACCATGGTGATGCCGGAAGACAGATTTTTTGCATATTTGGCGGCGGCTAAAAACGTGCAGACCCCATGCCCCGCATTGTAGCCCGCAAGTCCCAGAGAGGTGAATTCTTTCTCTTTGAAGCATTGGCAGTCAATGCCGATTTTCGGCAGTTCAACAGACAGCAGCATATCTACGATATACCTCCCTTACAGTCTCCAGAAACGCATACCGGAGGCCTGAAGCTCGTCCATACGATAAAGGCTCTTCACATCCACCAGGACTTTTTCTTCATCAGTCAAATCATTTTTAAACAGTTCTTTCAGCTGCATCATAGACATAGAGCGGAACTCGTTATGTCCCACCGCAACGATAACGCAGTCCGCCTTTGGTAGCTCTGCAAATGGCACCAGATCCACGCCGTACTCATGCTTGGCCACGGCAACATCTGCCCAAGGATCGGTCACGATAGGGTTGATTTCAAATTCTTTCAAGCGGTTGATAATATCCACTACCTTGCTGTTGCGGGTATCGGGGCAGTTCTCTTTGAACGTAATACCCAACACCACCACGGTGGCTTTCTTGGGAGCCATGCCTGCCTCAATCATTTCTTTAATGGCAGCATCCGCCACGAAAGCGCCCATACTGTCGTTGACCTTGCGGCCGTTAAGGATGATCTGGCTATGATAGCCCAACTTCTCCGCCGCGTTGGTCAGATAGTAGGGATCTACGCCGATGCAATGACCGCCCACCAGACCGGGTTTGAAACCCAAAGCGTTCCACTTGGTATTCATACCCGCCAGCACCTCATCGGTATCGATGTGCAGTCTGTCACAAATCATGGCGATTTCGTTCATGAAAGCGATGTTGATGTCACGCTGGCTGTTCTCCACCACCTTGACCGCCTCGGCGGTCTTGATATTGGACACCATAAATGTACCTGCTTTGATAACAATATTGTAAACTTTCTGAATTTCCTCGGCAGTTTCCTTGTCCATACCGGAAACAACTTTCACGATGGTAGGAAGTCTATGGATATAGTCACCGGGGTTAATGCGCTCGGGAGAATAGCCAATTTTCCAGTCAACACCGCACTTCAAACCGGATTCCTTTTCGATGATGGGGATGCACACATCCTCGGTAACGCCGGGATAGACGGTGGACTCAAAAACCACGATGGTGCCGGGAGTCAGGTTTTGACCCACAGTCTTGGACGCTCCCTCGATAGGGCGCAGGTCAGGGCTGTTAT
Source organism: uncultured Clostridia bacterium (assembly GCA_937894515.1). Lineage (GTDB taxonomy): Bacteria > Bacillota > Clostridia > Oscillospirales > Oscillospiraceae > Vescimonas. The sequence continues at coordinate 15,949 of CALCRH010000082.1, forward strand.
CATCTTTTACGGGGGTGGGTACTGCCACGATGATGAACTTTGCCTCACGGAGGCGCTTGGGGGCAAACGTAAAGTCTACCTTTGTTGTCTTGATTGCCTCGCCAACTTCATTGGTAGAATCAATGCCGTTTTTGTACTCATTGACCCGCTTTTCATTGATATCAAAACCGATGACATTGATGTGCTTGGCAAACTCCACGGCGATGGGCATTCCCACATAGCCCAAACCAACCAGTGCCAGCTTTTCCTTCCCCGCAATCAAACCGGAATATATGGTGTTAAAGGTTGTCATATGTATTTCTCCTTGGTGAATGAGATATTATTATGAATCGGGACTATCCCCGTTTCCTTCTGAATTCTTTGAACAATATTGGTGCGGCTGTCAGCGCATATCCTCCGCCCGCCAGCAAGGTAATCAACATAAAGCGCAGAAAAGCACCCATTCCGGAAAACTGCGTCTGCCCCCAGAGTGCCAGCAGAACGCATACAGTTCCCCCCGCAAGCCACCATGGCAAATGGCACCAAATTCTTTTAAGCTGTAACTCCTTCGCCTGTTTTTTTGCTGAGATCACATTCAAGACTGCTGAAATCAATTCTGCCGCACTACTCGCCAGCGTAACGCCGAAGATTCCCAATGGCTTATAAAGCAGTAGACTCAGCAGAATGTTCCCTCCGATACCAATACTGTTATTGATCATTGGCCATTTCGTATTGTTATGACCATATTGTAAGCGGCTAAACACCGACTTAACAGCAGTCGGGACAAATGAAAAAGCATATCCAGCCAATGCATATCCAGCGCCAATAGCTGCCTCTTCATCAAAGGCCCCCCGCAGAAAAACGGCCGATACAATGTCCTTTGAACAGACAACTGTTATAATGGAAATAGGGAGAAAAATAAAAATTAGTCGTTCAACAGCACGAATTGAAAAGTCTGCTGCCTCCCGTCGATTTCCGGCAGCCACGTTTTGGGAAAGCCTTGTGTAGAGCACCGAGCAAACGGTGCCGATAATCGTTGCTACAAAATTCGATAATGTCGCGCCGTATCCCATAGCGGTAACTGTACCTGGTGCCATTCCAGATACAATGATTTTGTCAACTTGCTGATTGACAAAAATAGCGGCATAACCGAGAAGCAGGGGGCCAAGCATCCGCAACATGGCCCTCAAGGAATCGCTGAGTTCCGGCAGTCCTTTCTCAATCCGCCAATAATTTCTTGACCAAATGCTCAGAGATACAACGTTGACCAGCGGATAAAGGATAAAGCACACCGCCAGCGTATTCGGCCCCCACAAGCTTCCGAAAAACACGGTCAAGGCAATGTTAATAATACTCTGGTTGCAGCCAATTAGCTGTCCCGGCCAAAATTTCTCATTTGCATTCAAAAGCGCATGGAAAATGGCCTGTAGGGTAAACAGCAACAGTACTGGTGCGAAAATCCGCAGATAGATCGCCAGGCGTCCTGACAGTTCCGCCGTATATGTAGGGGCAATGATTCTGCTAAGTACAGGGGCCAGCAAAATAATAATTCCTACTAACCCCGCAGAAATTAAGGGAAACAGCTTCAGTGCATCAGAAACGAATTTTCGGTTCTCCGCTTCACTCCGACTTTTTGCCTGAAGATAGATTGGGACAAATGCGGTGATTAGTGTTTGAACGATTACATATTCAATATTAGCCGTGAGACCTTCTGCCAAAGAGATTAAATCTGTTTCTATTGTAGCACCGTATGCACCGGCAACAACGATTTGCTTGACAAAGCCCAAAGCCTTACCCAAAAAAACAATGCTGGTCACCGAAAACAGTGTTTTCAGAAGAGAATTTTTCTTTTTCAGCACAATTCACTCCTCAAGGCTCCTGTCCATTCTTCGTTTTTGTATCCCTCTGATACACATCGCCAGCAGCATAAAAAACTGTAACGACTTGATAAAAGAACCAGACAACTGTAATTCCACCAATACTGTAATCAAAATTGCCGACAGCCTCCGCTCTCCCTCGTCTTCAGTCGACAAATTGCGCAGACTCGTGTAAAGGATGAGAATAAGGCAGAGGCAACCGATAGGAATCCCAAAAGAGAGCATCAATTCAATCTCAAGGTTATGTGGATAGGAACTATACATCCATCCGCCGGCAATACCGAAACCAAACCATGGCCTCTGCCTAATCAACTTCAAATAGTCCGAATAAATCCTCATCCGTCCTGAGTCTTGCCCAAACTCACCGGATAAAAACATTGAGAGCGTCCGGCTTTTCAGCCATTTGTCAGGCAAGTTACTAATTAGGAAATCAAGCGAATAATGAAGCAGCACAAGCAGCAAAGCGGTAGATAATACCAGGAACAGTTTCTTTCCCTTTGAAAAGCCGAAAGATGTGAGCATCTTGATAACAAAAAATGCCGCAATGCAAACAATCGGGCCGCGTGAGCCATACAGTACAATGGCAATTAAGTCAATCAGGCAAATCGCAATGTCTACGATCTTTTTCTCCGAGAAGAAATGATCCAGACAGATCAACATTTGAAAAAGCAAATAGTAACCCAGAGACATCGAATATGTTGCATCAGATACTTCCTTGAACGAAAAGGCAACATATAGCAGGAATATCTGCGTCGGATACGAATAAATGTACAGTTTTTTTAACAGTACTTCTATGGAATCAATATTTTTGACGCATAGCGCAATTGGAACATAGACAGCCAGCGTATTAAACACAATCGATTTGAATTCCGCATTCTGAGTTCCCTGCAGCCAGGTAAATAAAAACAACACCGAAAAAAGGAATTCATATGCCGCCAATTGAAGAATCTTTTTCCCTGTAATGGGCAGAAACGCAATCGCCAAAAACAGTGCCAGAATGCCTTTTGAAATCCATGACCATGCGTCAAAATCGCCCCATATCATTTTCACAGCTAAATTAAGCGCCGCAATCAGAAAATACCAACAGATAAAGTTTGAAATTCTTATATCTCTGCCCTTATCAGCATCTCCACCAATATGCACTTTTAAAGGAATTTGAACGGTCATCATCTCTTATCACCTATCTGATAATAAAACTAATAAAATGGCAAAAATGCTCTTTTTTCCTCCACTATCTCCTCATACAACTTCAGTAGTTTCTTCTCTTCCGTGCTCCAGTTGAACTCCTGTTCCACGGCGCGGCGTCCGTTCTCTCCCATACGCCGTGCTTCCTCTGGGTTGTCCAACAGGTAACGGATAGCATCGGCAATCTCGTCCACATTTTCAGGATCGACACAGATGCCGAATTGATACTCTGCCATAACTTTCTCGTTATAATCAGACTTCGTAAGTATGACAGGTAGCCCCAACGCCATATACTCATAGACCTTTGTCGCAAGATTATCGAATTGATTATACTGGCCCACATTCAATATATTAGCCATACCGATTTGGCAGTGCTGCAATAAGTCACATACCTCTTGCCGATTAAGTACACCTCGGTAATCTACCGCGTGATACTCCGGCAGTTGTTCCAGTTCTTTTCGATAATTCTCCGAAGAAAACTTTCCACCCAAGTAGGCAGTCGCTTGACTTTTGCACGCTGCTTTAATCAAATGAGTAATTCCTCGCGAGTATTCTAACTCACCAACATAAACAATACTGCGTTCTTTCTTTTGAATGCTTAGATCATATCGATCGTACAGTTCTTCCAACAACGGTACGTTATTCACAGTTGCGATATGTCTACATTGTCCCTCAAAGGGATGCCGCCCCTCTTTTAAGCAGGGAAATATGACCGCATCTATTCTCTTCAAGACATATCCTTCATATTTCGAATATATCTTTCCAATCAATTTCGCATAATGCGCCGGAAGATAACTTTTTTGTTTTATCAAGGTTGAATAGTGCTCGTGGCTATCAAAAATAACCTTTTTCCCTTTTCGCTTCAACTTCAAGCCATAAGGCAGCAATTCTGGATCATGAATATGATAGATATCGCAGTCCAACTCTAAAGCTTTGCGGTAAACTCTCTTCGCTCCCTGTGTCATTCGCTTCAAGCGATTACCAGGAATCTCGCCCACACCGACGATATGAACACCGCTTTTCTCATAGCTCTCGCCGCGCTCTACCAAGTAGACCTCATAACCGGCTTTCGCAAGAGAAACACATTCCTTGTGAAATATTCGAACATCCTCTACACCGTGGACACTGCTCATATGGCAAACTTTTATCATTGTTCCGCTCCTCGTACGATATTAACTAACTCTATTTATCTATCACCGTACATCTTTTCATAGTATTTCATATAATCACCGGAGGTACACTCGTCCATCCAGTCCATGTGGTCTCTGTACCACTGGATGGTCAATTTGATGCCATCTGCAAACATCGTGGTCGGCCCCCAGCCAAGTTCTTTATTGGCTTTTCTCGGATCGATAGCATAACGCTGGTCGTGGCCTTTCCGATCTGCCACATATGTGATAAGGTTCTCCGGCTTGCCCAACTCCTGCAAAATCATCTTCACAATCTCGATATTCGCCTTCTCATTATGGCCGCCCAAATTGTAGATCTCGCCCACGCGGCCCTTTTCCAACACCGCCAAAATACCGTAGCAATGATCCTTCACATAGAGCCAATCCCGCACGTTCAAGCCTTCACCGTAAACTGGCAGAGCCTTATCGTGGCTTGCGTTATTGATCATCAGCGGAATCAATTTCTCCGGGAACTGATAAGGACCGTAGTTATTAGAGCAGCGGGAGATGGTCACAGGCAGACCGTAAGTCCGGTAATACGCCAACGCCAGCAAGTCGGCAGATGCTTTGGATGTACTGTACGGGCTGGAAGTGTGGATAGGTGTGTCCTCATGGAAAAAGAGATCAGGTCGATCCAGTGGTAGGTCACCATACACCTCATCGGTACCCACTTGATGGAACCGTTCCACACCATACTTTCGGCAGGCATCCATCATCACCTGCGTACCGAGGATGTTGGTCTCCAAGAAAATCCCGGGATTCTCGATGGAGCGATCCACATGGCTCTCGGCTGCGAAGTTTACCACTATATCTGGATGTTCAGTTTCAAAAATCTTAAAAATACCCTCCCGATTCTGGATGTTCTCTTTGTAAAACACGAAATTATCGTGTTGCATAGCATCGCTTAAGGTATGTATATTCGCCGCGTAGGTCAGTGCATCCACACAGACCACCCGCCAGTCTGGGCGTTCCTCCAACAGCATGTATACAAAGTTTGAACCGATAAATCCGGCACCACCGGTCACAAGAATCGTCTTTCTCATAATCATCCTCTTTAATATCGCATTGTGCCGTCTGCCACTTTGCGAAGATGCTCTCCATAGGGCGATTTCCCATATTTTTCCGCAGAGGTAAGTAGTTCTTCATTTGTAATCCAACCTTTTCTGTACGCGATTTCCTCCGGAGCAGAGATCTTGACACCCTGCCGTTTTTCCACCATCTGTACAAACGAAGCAGCATCAATGAGGCTATCAACCGTTCCCGTATCCAACCAGGCAAATCCACGGCCGAGAATTTGTGCTTTCAGCCGTTTTTCCTGCAAATATATATCATTCAGCGTCGTGATTTCCAGTTCACCGCGCTGTGACGGTCTGACTTCCTTTGCCTTCTTTGAAACGCCGGTGGGATAGAAATATAGGCCTGTGATACAGTAATTGCTCTTCGGATTCTGAGGCTTTTCCTCCACCGAGAGGATATTCCAGTCTTTATCGAATTCCATAATTCCAAAACGTTCCGGATCATTCACATAATAGCCGAATATTGTCGCCATCCCGTGTTCGGCATTTTCGACAGCAGTTTTCAGGGACACCGAAAAACCTCCGCCGTAAAATATGTTATCACCCAGGATCATAGCGCAGGCATCCTCACCAATAAAGTCCTCTCCGATGATGAATGCCTGTGCAAGACCATCCGGAGCTGGCTGCACTTTGTAAGACAGGTTCACCCCAAAATGATGCCCGTCTCCCAACAATCTTTCAAAATTCGGCAGATCCGTAGGCGTAGAGATGATAAGAATATCCTTGATCCCGGCAAGCATCAGGGTAGAGAGTGGATAATAGATCATCGGCTTATCAAAAACCGGCAGCAATTGCTTACTTGTCACCATTGTCAGCGGATAAAGACGCGTCCCCGCACCTCCCGCAAGAATAATCCCCTTCATATTATTTACCACCTATATATTTTTTGAACGCATCATAGTCTCTGATATAATCCTTCTCCTGGTAATAATCAGATGCTGCAACACATAGAACGGAGTCTTTTTGACTCCAAAGCATCTCTCTCCATGTGGGGCGTTCGATTACCACGCCGATCGATGGATCAGACAGTTCCACTTCGCCGCGTCCACACTCATTTTCCAAAAGTAGTCGAATCTTTCCGTAAGGGCAAAACAGTAATTGTTTCAGTTCTTTGTGTGCATGGAAACCTCTCTGGGTTCCCTCGGGGACCTTTGAAATGTAATAGATCCTTTTCACATCGAAGGGAATATCCCTGTTTGCTTCAAAAAACGATAACTCACCGGCATCTGCCGTCGGTATTGTTTTGATAGGAATGATTTTGCATCCCGCTACGGTTTCTCTTGTATCAAGGCTATCGTCTTTCAAAACGGATTTCCTCCTACTCATATTGATAATCGGTAAAACTCCAAAAATTGGCTTCTTTTCCAATGTGTTCTTATAAGACTTTGGAAAACCAATGAAACACAATTCAATCGTATCTTTCTTGCATCTATTTCAACGTGTCAATTGAATACCGCCCTTTTTCGTCTACACTAAGCGATGCATACCATGCGGCAAAATTGCTGTCTTTCCACGGCATAAAATTATCAAAATTGTGTCTCCACGGATACACGCTCTGTCCCGTTATTTTACTTTTTATATTTCTCACATCTGATATAACCTTTGCTGGATTACCAATAACGACAGCATACTCCGGAACTGATTTTGTAACGATTGCACCGGCACCCACCAGCGCATCCTGCCCGATCTCAAGGCCAGGTAAAAGAATTGAACCAGTCGCCACAATAGCAAACGGGTGGATATGAACACCAAAAAAATTTTCTGATGGAGGTGTAGGATCGTTAGTCAATACGACATAGGGAAATATCCACACAAAATCATCAATCACAGAAAGCTGTCCTATATGTACATTGCTGTGGAGTCTTACATAATTCCCAATTCTGCAATTTCCCTGAATATCAGATAATGTACCTAAACTCACATGGCTGCCAATCATCGCCTTCTCCCTGACAGTCACATGATGGCCCGTCTGAAATCCTTCACCGATGGTTGAACCCGCATAGATCACAGTACCGCTTCTGATGAGCGCATCATCGCCAATCCGTAGCGGATGTATATGCGGTTCTCTGTCAATGCAAAAATCCATCCAATATTCGCCAATGATGCAATTGGCTCCGATGAACGCATTATCTCCCAAGACCGTATTACTGCGGATGATTGTATTGCAGTCAATAAATACATTATTTCCCAGGGTTACATTATCTTCTATAATACAATTATGACCTATTTCAACATTAGTTCCTATATTGACATTATTACCAATGTAAAAATTCCTACCGGCTTTTTCTTCTCCCATTTACTCTTCTCCCTCAAAACGATTCACCGTGTCAATCACATACTGTATCTCTTCCTCAGTCATTCCATAGTACATAGGCAAATCCAGTTCCGTATCGCTGATCTCCTCCGCGATTGGCAAAGCGCCTCTTGAGAGTCCCAGCTCCCGATAACATTCCTGCAAATGGATGGGAATCGGATAATGCTTGTTTGTCCCGATGCCATGCTGCCGGAGATACTGCTCAAGTTCATCACGTCTCTTACAGCGAATGCCGAAGATATGCCAGACGTGGGTATTACCCAGCATTACTTTCGGGAGGATCACCGCTGGATGTCGAATCCCATTCAAATACCGCTCTGCCGTTCTCTGCCGGTCTGCGTTCATTCTGTCCAGATGAGGCAATTTGGTGGACAAGAATGCCGCTTGTAATTCGTCCAACCTGGAATTATTGCCCTGATAAATATGGTGGTACTTATAGTCAGAACCATAATTGCTCAACGCTCTCACCTTGTCTGCAATATCTTTTCGGTTTGTAATCAGTGCACCCGCATCGCCCAGTGCCCCCAGATTTTTGCCCGGATAAAAACTGAATCCTGCCGCATCTCCGAAAGTTCCCACTTTTTTCCCCTTATAGGTAGCACCGTGAGCCTGTGCACAGTCCTCCACAACATAGAGGCCATACCTCCTCGATGTTTCCATGATAAGATCCATATCGCAGGCCTGTCCATACAGGTGGACGGGAATCACAGCCTTTGTCTTTTCAGTTATTTTTTCCTCGATCCGGGCCGGATCCATGTTGAACGTATTTATTTCCGGTTCCACAAGAATCGGTGTCGCCCCTACATAGGTCACCGCCAGCGCCGTCGCGATAAATGTATTGGACGGAACCAGTACCTCATCTCCCGGTCCTATATTTAGTGTTTTTAATGCCAGCATCAAGGCATCCAGTCCGTTGCCCGTACCAACGCAATACTCTACGCCACAATATGAGGCAAATGCCGCCTCAAATGCGGCATCCTCTTCTCCGCCAATGTACCAACTGCGGGTAAAAACTCTATCAAAAGCTTCTCTTAGAGCCTCATTAAGCTCTCTTTCCATAGGAAGAAATGACACGAAAGGTATTTTCATTTAGTCACTCCTTTTTTTAACATATTCAACGACATTTTCAAGCATAATTGATCTTGTACCAATAGTCGCATTCTCGGCGCAGTTTCTTTATTCCGATATTTGATTGCTTCCCTGTCACCGCAATCATAATGAAAAACCATTGATGCCTTTGAGTTGTATTTTTTTGCGACAATTGGTACCGGTTCTGCGTTTAAATTGGCAAAGTCCCCAATGACAAAATTCGATTTGAGCGCTTGCTCTTCAAGCACCTTGCATATCTAATCTGCTAATCTGTATGCCGCTGTATCGCATATTTTGAAAAAGCTTATCCTGGATAAGACTTTAGCTGAAGGAATCCCGATAAATCTATACCGTTCTCATCCCTATGCAGATTTTTCTTGGGCTCTATGGGTGGAGTTATCATTGAAACTCTGTCTAAAAATTTGTCCGTTAAGCCAAATAATGAACGTATGTATGCTTACTGGGGCAGTGCATAACCTTGATGACGGAATGTTCCATAGCTACTCACTCTTTTGCAAAATAATTCACTATTTTGTCGGTTTTATCGCCCATATCATCCGACTGGGAATACATTTGCGTAGTAATCATTTATCCACTTTCCCGCTGCTTCCTTACTTTCCTTTTCTGAAGATAAATCCATATATCTTTCTGATAAAAGGAGAGTTGACTATCAAAAAACTTATCCTCGCCTTTATATACCAACTCATTCCGATAACCTTTCTATCTGGAATGATGATTGTTTCAAGTACACGTTTTTTATCGGCCATATAGATAGGATTAACGCTGGTCCCAATTCCACCGTTTGAGCGATAGCGAATAGCGAAAAAAGGAAAATAAAGGAATCGGCACCCTTTATGCGTTGCATTCAGCCAAGTCGGCCAATCTTCCATAAGTCGATATGACTCGTCGAAGTACCCATAACTTTCAAAAAAGCTCTTTGAAAAAAAAACGCCTCCTGCTACAATATCGTTATGAACGCAAAGGCGTCTAAAAACGTCCAGAGGCTCAAGATCGTTTAGTGCCTTTGGGAGAATATTTCTGTATTTGGCTATTGGGTTTAGGTTCTCATCACACCTCATAACATCACCTGTGATAATACCGCTCGAACTCTTCTGAAGGGCTTCCACTGCATATGTGAGTGAACGCTCGTCGTAAAGAGCATCATCAGCTGCCAACAGCTTAATATAATTACCGGAAGCTTTTCTTATAGCTCCATTTGCACTTTTTACAGTTCCGAAATTTTTCTCGTTCTGATATACAATATAGTTTACTATATTGTCCTTCTTATTGCTTTCCAGATAAGAAACAATGTACTCACGGTCAAATGATTTTGACCCATCATCTACAACTACTATTTCTATACTGGGATAGTTTTGCGCAAAGATTGAATCCAAGCATATATTTAAAAACTCGCTATTGTTATATAATAATACAACTACGGAAAAAGTGTCTGTCATTCGTTATCTCCCTTTACTATATTGTTCATCTTACTATATTGTTCATCATTGGTTGGTAGAATTATCTCCAAAACAGCACAAAATGCCCTGAAGCCAGTTGCAGTCTCCGGAGTGATCCGTTTACACCACCTTTTCATACAGGCCTGCATTACAACCAACTCCTATCTATCGTCAATCGCAGCTCCCTGTGTTACTCCAGCCGTTGATATTCCCTGTATAGAACTAACCGGTTTTGGAGCTCATTTCTGCGTCATTCACATGCGCTCCCGACCTTTCACGGAACTGCAATCGTCCCTGTGAAAATCTACATATCTATGTCCAGTCTCTTGTTGCCTGTAGCTATCGAAAGTACATAGCACAAATCAATGGCTCACTATGTATTTGCTATATTACCCTCTGCTTTTCTATAATCGGAGTATTGAAGGCACACAAAATTACCTTTCCGCTGAGAAAGCCCATTTTCTTTCAATCCGTTCTATTTCCCAACCATTTCGGCCTCATTTTCTGTACTATCTGTACTTTTTTCATCTCCCATCGCGGTCGTCTGCCCAGCCGCAATGCCCTCGGTGCTTTCGTGCGAGAAGAGAATGCCAAATGTAGCAAACATAAGCTTCAAATCCGTCAAAACACTCATGCTATTTATATATAAAAGATCAAACTCAAGTTTTTCATAAGGTTCGGTATTATATTTGCCATAAACCTGTGCATAACCTGTAAGTCCTGCTTTCACTTGCAATCGCAATTTGAAAGAGGGTATCTCCTTATAATACTGTTCCGCTATTTCGGGTCTCTCCGGTCTCGGTCCCACAATACTCATGTCGCCCTTAAAAATGTTGAACAGTTGGGGCAATTCATCTAAACGACACTTACGTACAAATCTTCCAATGGGTGTAATCCGATCATCATTCTCGCCCGAAGAGAGACGTGCTTTTCCGTCCTTTTCTGCGTCTACCCGCATAGAGCGGAATTTTAGAATCGTAAATTCTCTTCCATCTTTCGTTAGTCTTGTCTGTTTATATAACGCAGGTCCACGATCATATGCTTTTATTAAAATCGCTGTAATTCCCATAATTGGACTGAGAACGATGATACCGCATAAAGATGCGAAAATGTCAAAAGCTCTTTTAATAAATACATATTCGATTACTTGTTTTTTTCTTGCTGTTGCAAGAACAGGTGCCGAAAAAGAAGGAATGTGTTCAGATCCTTTCATTAGCACATCACCGATATGCGGCAAAAAGAAACCCAATTTCCCGGTCTCAGAGCAATACTTTAATATTCCGTTACGTACAGTGGAGTCAATGCCGGCAACGAAAATCGCTTCATAAGCATCAAGCTCTTTCTCGATTTCATCAAAGCTTTTTCCATTGCAGCATAGTTCCTTGTCAAAACGATAAAGCCTATCCATCGGCTTTCCTTGTAAATTATGAATACGATGTAAATCCACATTTTTTCTGTAAACAATTATCGCTGCTTTTTGAGGATTCAATCGATAGTAAATTGCATTTCCGCAATACGAACAAACGACATCAAGCGCAAAACAAATCAGCAGCATTTGCAAAAAGCAAATTGGATTTTTGCAATGTCCCCAAGCAAGCGTAGCAATCGCATACACAATGCATGTACTGAAAAACTGAGACACGTACTGTTCAAACACCAATCCTCGTATCCTTGTATAGCCAAACAAATAAGAATTATATGTGTTGTTGAAGAATACCAACAATACTACATATAGAATCACCGCATACCAATCATATCTTACACCGATTCTATTACCATTACCCTGGAGACTCCCATATCTAAATAACCACCAATATATGCAGAATAAGGCAATCAGCAGAATAAGATGGAATACAGATATTGCACGAATACACATTCTGTTTTTTAAAGATTCGGATTTTATTCCCATCAGTCTATACCCGCCAAATTATATAATATTATGTTTGTTATTGTTTAAACATAGTATAATATTTTCACGAGAAGAAATCAACCATAATTTTTCTTTTTTATTGTTATATATACAAAATTTTTACACACCCCCCCCCGCATTTTTTGGTTATTCTGACGAATAACGGTTCTTGATAATCTATTCTAATCAGTTTCCCTGCTGCTTACCTCTACCTGTACTGTTTACTACCGTCTGCTTCACATGCGCTGAGAAACCGCTGGATATCGTTTTGATACGTGGCATCGGCACTCTTGCAACTTTTGCACTCGCTTAGCTTGTAACACATTACCCCTTTATTTTAAACATTCTTGTCCATTGGCGCAATAGCCCATGATCTATTCCTGCTTGAAATGCTGTACTTCTGTACGATGCTCCGGCCATCACTTTTGCAACAAGCTCATATTTCTCTTCTGCACTCCACACTTTGTTTTGTGCTTTATGCCTTAGGGCTTCTACACCGGAATACTCCTCTATTCGCACCCATGCACGGATTCTATCATGGAAACACTTTTCTTCAATTCCTTCCGGACATTTTGGCCACTTGCCCTGACGATGCATTTCAATACATTCCAACTTATACTCGTGACTATATCGCATGAAAATACCCCCAATTCTGGTTGTCCAGAATTGGGGGTACATATCAGATGTTTATGCGGTGGTATTTCTGGATGCCATCCACTTCCACGTCCGCAGCGAAGGGCAGATCGTCAAGAAGGCTGTATACATTGCCATCGGCATTGATTTGGACGGCAAAAAGGATGTTCTTGGTATGTGGGTAGGTGAAAACGAGAGTGCCAAATACTGGGCTTCGGTGCTGAATTCGCTGCGAAATCGCGGTGTAGAGGACATTTTCATTGCCTGTACAGATAACCTCACCGGCTTTGCCAATGCCATTGAAGCGGTGTTCCCGAAAACCGAGATTCAGAACTGCATCATTCATCAGCTCCGGAACTCCACAAAGTACGTTTCATACAAGGACATTAAAGCACTTGTGGCAGATCTGAAGGCGGTCTACGGAGCCGTGGACGAATCGTCCGCCTTGGATGCTCTGGATGCCTTCGCCGAGAAATGGGACGGTAAATATCCGAAAATTGCCCAGTCCTGGCGGGATAACTGGCCGAATCTCAGCACCTACTTCAAGTACCCGGAAGAGGTGCGTCGACTGATCTACACGACCAATGCCATTGAGGGCT
>CALCRH010000083.1 GCA_937894515.1 uncultured Clostridia bacterium
CTCACGATCAACAGATCAGGCATGCCAGCCCACACCCACACCCGCACCTACACCTACCTTATCGAAGAAACCCTCTCCCGGACCGTAACCATCTCCGCAGCAACCGAAACCGAAGCATACCGCATCCTGCGGGAACTGTACAGCAGCTCAGACATCGTCCTGGACGCGGGCGACCACTGCTGCACGGAAATCTATCTGGCAGACGAAGACGGAACCCTGGAAAAGAGAGAATAACAGAACAAAGAAACTGCGAAAACAGATGCCAGCCCGGCAACACCTCAGGAATCGTTACAAGTATTATGATTTGCCGGACTGGCATACAGTATTAACCCTGAAACATCATAAGAGTATTGTTTCCTCACATCTGTCCGTTCACAGCCGTCAGTCCCGCACGCCCGAGTCCCCTGCAAAAAAAGAAGAAGCAAAGGTCTCCCTCCTCACCTCACCCCAAGCGCCGCGAGCACCCGCTCATCTGCGACAAAATTCCGCGGCTTCACCCCCAACCTCCGCAGCGCATACGATGCCGTGGATTTACTGCAGCCAAGATGCTTTGCAATCCGCGAAGGCGTCCCGAACTGCTTTACAAGCGCCTCGAGCGAGGCTTTATCCCGCAGCACCGGATAGCGGGTGTTTCCGTGGGGGGCGGGGGCGCAGGGGGTTGCTGCGGCGGAACTCACGGGCATCTCTCCTTTTTGGGTGCCGGTGCTGCTGAATCTGCTGAACCCGCATCACCTATCGGAAGCTTTGCTCCGCATGTTATGCAGTACCGCGAATCCGCCGGTGTCGGCATCCCGCAGTCCGGGCAGATGCCGCTGTAGACTGCATAATACAGCATAAACTCCAGAATCAGCTCCTCATACGTGTCACAATACTCTGCCGTTTCGCACACAAAATTTGAACTCTTCTTCCCGAAACGAAGCACCATCTGTTCCTTTGAATCCGCACAGTCAATCTCTGAGATGTCATTCATGCCGGACAAATAGATCCGAATCGCTTCATCGTCCTCCGGAACCGGCTCAACCGCACCAGGTGCGGAGGCGGATGGAGAGGCGGGTGCAGAGGAAGAAGCGGATGGAGAAGCAGAAGCAAACGGTTTCCCGCAGATTGCACAAAACCGCGCCTTCTCCAGATTTGTTTCCCCGCAGTGCGGACATTTTCCGAGATGCTTAAACAGCTGCAGAACGGCTTCAATGAAACGTGTGCTGCCTCCAGGGAATCCTCTGGTTAATGTACGCAGTCGTTTGGAAAAGAACGGACTCAGGCGTACAATGAGTTCATCGCAGGTCGACCCGGGAAGGATCTCAACGTTTCCGATTTCATAGTTTGATGTCATATTTTTTCTCCTGTTGTTTTTTTGTTGATTTTTGTCATTTTATAGATGGTACCAGTGTGGAACGCATAGAAAGCACCAAAAAACTGCGCTCCAATAACACAAGCGGATATACCGGCGTTACAAACGATCACGGAAGATGGCGCGCGGCCATCACCTTTAAGAAGAAATACTACTATTTAGGAACATATGACAAGATTGAACAGGCTATCCAAGTAAGACAACAGGCAGAAAATCAGTTGTTTGGGGAATTTCTTGATTGGTATTACGCCGAACATCCGCAGAAAAAATCCAAATCGGAGTAATGAATACAAAGGAAGTGAACATACCATGAGCGAACAACGACCTAAAATTGAAATCGGATATCGAATATTACAATAACCTGAAGGTGAAAGTTTATCGGGACTATGTTGATAACACCATCAGCAAAGACGATTACCTAAATTTGAACAGCCGATTTCAAGAAGCAAAAGAAAGGTATGAAAAAGCTTTGTCAACATTGGAAGAAAAGCAAAAACGATTGTTGACAGGACAAGTTGATCTCCAAACATGGATTGACGAGATCGCACAGTATCGTGATGTCAGTTCTTTGAACCGCAACATGGTTGTATCGCTGATTGATAGTGTGCAGGTCTTTGAGAACGGCAGTGTACAGGTGAACTTTATTTACGATGACGAAATCAAAGCTATATTTGAAAAGTCTCAGGAGGAATTTGCAAAATGAATTGTGCTATTTATTATCCGTTAGAAAATGCTTCGGAAAAACATTTTCCAACATACAAAGAGCAGAAAAAGTTGATGACGGATTTTGTCAAATCAAAAGGATGGAAAGTTGCTAAAGAGTACCGGGAGCAGTCAAAAAGAGAGCCAAATATCAAATTTGAAGAAATGAAAAAGGACTCTTATTCCAGACAGTTTGATTATCTTCTTGTATATTCTGTTCACGCATTCGGGAGACACCCGCTGTCATCAATCACTCTTCTTCAAAAAGTGTTTTTGCCGGCAGGAATCGGTTTCTGTATATTTGAGGAATCATATGATTCATCTCTGTATTCTTCCGAAGAAAATGAGAAATTCCTTGATGAAAAGGCGAGAAAATTCGTTTTCGGGTATCGAATGGATGGCTTGAAAAAACACCGACTTAACAGAAACTATAATCAGTACGGATACCTATTTGTCGATACAGACACAGGAAAAAAACTCATTGTGGACGAATCTGTTTCAGAATATGTCAAAGCAATATTCGAGCAGTTTTCAAAGGGCGTTACGAGAGCGAATATCACAAAATACCTGAATGACAATAAAGTCGTTCCACCGACACAGCATTTTGTTGATTTAGGACTGACATCCAGAAAGGTAAAGAGCAAAAAATGGTCACTTAACATGGTATCCAATATTTTGAGCAAAGAAATCTACTTTGGAACCTATCGCCAAAATTTCATGGATGAATCTGTCGATATTGATGCTCCCGTCTTCATTGACAAAGCAGTTTTGGAAAAAGTAAAAGCCATATTAAAAGAAGAGGAAGAAAACCCTTATCGTTTTCCCGGCAACAACGGACCGACAGCTTTAACCGGTTTGCTTTACGACAAAAAGACGGGAAATCGAATCAATAGTTATGATCGTTCATTGACGGATAATTTTTGCTTGAGAGCAGTAATTGGCGAAAAGACAACCTCTCGCATTTATTCCGAAGAAAAGATTTTCTATAAAGATGCGATTAAGGAAGCACAAAGAGTTATGTTGGCAGAGCATCGAATGGCATGTAATGCAAAGAAATTTCTTTCATCAGCAAAAGGGGAAAAGTTTGTAAGCCAATATTTTGAGACACTTCAAAATGAACGAAGGAATTTACTTCAAGAAGTGATTATTCTGAATCATTTAGATACCATCAGACGAATTGAACAGAAAGAGGATACCGATCATCTGACCGATAAAATAGATTCTTTGGATGAAAAAATCCTTGATGTAGAAGAACAAATTAAAAAGCTGAAAGTCGCATTGACGGAAAAGAATCCGTGGATCGTTCTGTTCACAAGGCAGGAGTTCAAAGGAGATTTGGCAGCATTAAATATCAAAAAATATGCTGAAAGAATTGCTTGCATTGATTTTGAAAAGTTTGAGCTTATTCCCAAAAATAACGATTGGAAAGAATTGATCCCGGAAGAATGGAGAGGTGAAAAGGTATGGCAAGAAAAAGTAGAAAAAATGCAGAATGTTTGACATTAAATCAACAGGTTAGAACCGACAGAATCAGAGCAGCCGGATATGCTCGTAATTCCATTGATAAGGGAGAAGACAGGAATACGGTTGACACCCAGCTTATGCTGATAAAGCAATATGTGGACAAACATCCTGAGTATGAGTTGGTTGACAGTTTTGCTGACATTGGTTATTCCGGCACAGATTTCAATCGCCCGGAGTTTATGCGATTGATCGACGAAGTCAAAAGCGGAAACATCCAGTGCATTATCGTAAAAGACTTGTCTCGTTTTGGCAGGAATTACATTGAAACTGGATACTACATTGAGACTATTTTGCCTCGCTTAAATGCGAAGCTCCTTTCCATCAATGATAACTTTGACAGCAGCAATGAAGATGATTGCCAGCGCCTCGAAATCCCGATCAAGAATATGATCAATGAGTATTATGCGAAAGAGTCATCAAAAAAATATACCGATGCATTCAAACTGCACAGTCGTTTGGGCGATACTAAAAGAGGGTTGGCTCCGTATGGATATTTGGTTGACAGGAGCAATTATCAACTGATTGAAGACGAGCAAACATCACCGATTGTTCAGGTAATATATCATTGGTTTTTGAAAGGAGCTTCGCAAAACTGTATTGCTGATCGTTTGAACGCATTGGGTATTGTTCCTCCGGGAATCTATAAGTATCTCACACAAGGAGTAAAAACAAAGAAAAAAGGCGATCAATGGTCGGGATCGAATCTGGCTGAAATCTTGTTCAATCCTACTTATGTCGGAGATACCTTTCAAGGACGGTCAAGAGCAAGAAAGTATTGCAATGATTTTGTTCGACGTGTTGATAAGTCGGAGTGGATTGTTCATGAAAACACCCACATTCCTCTGATTACGCATGAGGATTATGAGGAAGCGGATAAAAGAACAACACAGCACCGTGAAAAAAGGCATCAAACCATTGCCGAAAATATCAAAAACAGAGGAACGATGACAAATTATTTTTCCGGAAAGGTTTACTGTGCCGAATGTGGCAGAGTTATGTCGTTTAACAAATATCAACATGGTTCTGCGAATGACGGATATGACGAATCATACTATATCTGTGATTATGATCCGATTATCCATTGCGGTAAAAGAGCATATACGGATTTTCTCTGCATCGTGGTAATGGATCAGATAAAGGTTTTGGTAGAAACCATGTGCGATCAGAAGGTGATTGCCGAAAAACTGTTGAATGGTGAAGATAAGGATTACTATTGCCTGTCGGAAGAAAAGAAAATCGTCGCACTTGAAAAGAAAAAATATGATTGCGAAAATGCGATTGAAAGACTTTATTTGGATTTAACGGATGAAGTGATTGATGCAGAAGACTACAAAATGCTTTTGACGCATTATTCGGCGGAAAAAGAAAAGGCAACGAGCGAAATCAAACAACAGAAGGCGGCACTTTTGAAAAAGAAAAAAGTGTTGGAGCGGTATGACGAGATTCTGACACATTTTTCAAGTGCTATCGAAAGTCAAACGATAGATGAATCCTTGGTGGATGAATTGATTGAACGAATTACCGTTAGTGACGGTAATCGCTTTGAAATTGATTTTAAGGTCAAGGACGAGATGGAGGAAGCAATGAAGGTTATAGGAGAAAGTGCATTATGAAAATGATTGCTTTATATTTAAGATTATCCCATGCGGATAACGATCTTGGAGAAAACAACAAAGACGAAAGCAACAGCATCGAAAATCAAAGGAAACTCCTTCAAGACTTTGTGGAGAACAATGACGAGTTAAACGGTGAGATTGCCGAATATGTTGATGATGGGTTTACGGGGACAAACTTTGAAAGGCCGGGATTTCTTCGGATGATCGAAGATGCTAAAAAAGGAAAGATCGGTACGATTATCGTGAAAGACCTTTCGCGGCTTGGCAGGGACTATATCGGTGTAGGCGATTATCTCGAGCAGATATTCCCAAGTATGGGTATCCGTGTGATCGCCATTAATTCTAATTACGATAGTGAGAACTTTGTTGGAAGCACACTCGGAATGGATGTCAGCATAACAAACCTTGTCAATTCTCTTTATAGTAAAGATTTATCCAAAAAGGTTAGGAGCGGGAAAATAGCCAAATGGAAAAGCGGCGGCACTACAGGAGAAAGACAACCGTTTGGATATGTCAGAGATCCTATGCAGCAAAAAACATGGAATATTGATCCGGAAGCTGCTAAAATAGTCAAGTTGATTTTTGATAAGGCAAATGAGGGGTGGGGAACACATCAAATCACGGATTTGCTTAATGAGCTGGAACTGCCTACACCTTCAAAGTTTTATCAGCAAAAATACGGTGTAAAGTTTATCCATGTCAAGGTCGATGACAAGGAGAACATTTGGGATACTACAAAGGTTTGGAGGATTTTAAGGTGCTATTCTTATACCGGTAATGTAATTCACGGGAAAAGATCAAGAATCATTGTTGGGAATTCCACTGCAAGAAAGGTTGCGGAAAAGGATCGAATTCTTGTGAAAAATGTTCTTCCCCCGATTATTACCGAAGAAGAATTCGATAAAGCGCAATTCGTGATAAAAAAACAAGGAACAGACAAAAAGGGAAATGATCTTGGTTATCCGCTAACATTTAGGGTGAAATGTGGAAATTGTAAGCTGTCGATGAGTTACAAAACGAAAAATGGCTTGTGTTTGACTTGCAGACATGCAACTGTAAGTGGTGATAAAACAACTTGTCAAAAAGTTGATTATCCTGCGGATGTGATTGAAAACCAGGTGTATCAAACAATCAAAAAACAGATGTCACTGTTATTTGAACTTGGAGAGGAAATCGCTGAAAAGAGTGAGAAAACAAAAATACAAAGTACTGAGAAAGTTAAAACTGTTGATGCGAGAATTAAAGAACTGCAAGAAGAAAAAGTCAGACAATATGAATCTTATGCAAACGGGAATCTGAAAAGAGATTTGTTTGTTGAAGCAAAGATGAAAACTGACGAGGAATTAAATAGTCTTTTTACGATTCAGAAAGATGAAGAGTGTAAAACCTCGGAAATTGATGAGCTTCTTTATGACATCAAGGATTATACCGATGTAGGAATGGAGCTGATGAAAAAAGGAAAATTGACAAGGAATATAGCAATTCGCTACATTGACACGGTGTATGTATATGATATTGACAGGATAGAAGTAAATTTGAAGTTCCAAACGGTTCTTGATAGGGCATTAACAGCAGCGGAACAGATGAAATAAAAAAGAGAAAGGCGTTGGCTATCAGCTCGTAATTGAGTGGGTAGCCAACGCTTTTTTATATTGTTATTCCGTTCTTTTTAAGAATCCTGAATACGGTCGGATAAGAAATACTATCCGAATATCCGAGCTTTGCACAATACTCTGTAAGCAACCGGATAGTCCATTTCTTTTTGCCGTCAGGAGGTGCGCTTTGTGCCAATGCGATGATCTTTGCTTCTGCATCGGTATATTTGGGCGTGATGGGAGGAGTTTCACGCTTGGCGGCATAAAGAGCATTGTCAAGTCCGTATAGAGCGAATTTCGTTCTTACACTTTGAACGGTGGTATCAGATGTTCCACATTCTTTGGCTATTGCCAGTGTGGTTGCCGGTATACGGGTGCTTTGTTCTAAAGCGAGAAGAACTTTTGCCCGCAAATGCAATTTGGAATCAGGATTGCTTTCAGACAGTACAGAATTCAGCTTTTCTATATCATTTTTTGAAAAGGATAAGTGGTATTTTGTTTTCGGCATAGCAAAACCTCATCCATAATTTATAGCGTAATGTTGTTTTTTGCTAAGATTTTGGAGATTGTTGTAGGGGAAATATAGTCAACATATCCTCTCCTAACACATTCATTTCCAATGGACCTCAAACTCCATTTGGACCGACCGTTAGGAGGGGATGAACGTATGATGTCCATGATTTTTTGAAGGAACTCCTGATTGTTGAGCGGACACGATGTGTATTCTGATTTTTCCAATACATTAATCGCAATATCGAATCCCTGCTCGTGGTAGATAGTGCGTATTTTTGTTACGGTTTGTCTTGTTGTTCCTGCCTCGTCAGCAATTTGTTGAATGGATAATTCAGGACTATTGCTTGTATCCGATAACAGCAAGATTTTTGCACGAAGAAGAACTTTGGAATCTTCTTTTTGCTCGGACAGAATTGAGTTAACAATGGATCGCTCACGATCAGAAAGCACGATTTTATATTTTTTAGTGTTCATTTGTTCGACTCCTTAACGACAATATTATAACAGAATAAGCTCCAAATGTCAATAGCAAATACGGACAATACAAAAAGGCACTTACTGATTTCAGTGCCTTTAGGACTATAGGGAGAGAATATGTTTAGTTGATTTTGAACTTATGCAGAAGCGATTTTAAGGATTTCATATTCTGCAAAAGTATCGTAGATTCTTCTGGAGAGCAATCCGTAAGTAGTGAATACAATTCGTTTTCTTCTTGCGGATTAAGCTGTCTTCCCAAAAGTTCATCGACTGTTATGTTGAACGCTTCAGCAATCTTGATAAGTAGATCAAGGCTTGGTATGCGTTCACCGCTTTCGATTCTGCAAGCGTGTTGACGGCTGATGCCGACTTTTTCTGCAAAATCCATTTGAGATAGTTTTCGCTGTTGTCGAAAGAATTGAATCCTCCGACCGATGTTGTTAAGGCTCGTAATATGGCTCCTTTCTTGAATATCCCCATAGTATTATTATATTACGCATTTACGATGTCGTCTGCAAATGTGCGATTTTGAATTATTGAATGTAAGGATGAAATGTGAAAAGAAGCCGCCCGTTCCTTCATCCTTAGAGTTCAATGACACCTCATAGGTTGCATTAGCAGAAAAATGCAACCTATGGGGTGGTTGATAGGAAATTTGTGGCTAAGTATAATTAATTAGAATAGGTATCGGGGGA
The DNA here is from genome assembly GCA_937894515.1 of uncultured Clostridia bacterium. Classification (GTDB taxonomy): domain Bacteria; phylum Bacillota; class Clostridia; order Oscillospirales; family Oscillospiraceae; genus Vescimonas. The sequence goes on from CALCRH010000083.1 coordinate 8,474, forward strand.
GGACTGTCTAAAGATGAGCGGCAATTCAGAGATGAAACAATATGAACTTTATAGCTCTGTTGTAGTGCGAAATGTTGATTGGCTTTGGTATCCATATCTGCCTTATGGGAAACTGTCGATAATTCAAGGTGATCCCGGATGCGGAAAATCAACTTTAATGATGCACCTGATTGCTTGCATTACTTCCGGCAAATCATTACCTAATGGGACTATCATTCAACCTCATAATGTTATTTATCAATGTTCGGAAGACAGTATAGCTGATACAATCAGACCACGACTCGAAAAAGCCGGTGCTGATTGTAGTAGAGTAGCATATATCAACGAGGACTTATTTGGCTTTTCCATCGACGACGAAATCGTCAGAAATACAATCATTAAACTGAAAGCAAAACTGTTAGTGATTGATCCGTTTCAAGCGTATCTTGGGGATGCTGACTTATCAAATGCCATGAGTATGCGAAAAGTTCTTCGCAGACTATCAATGTGGGCATCTCAATATGACTGTGCCATCGTTTTAGTCGGTCATTTGAATAAGAAATCCTCGTCTAAAGAATTATATAGAGGTCTTGGAAGTATTGATGTTGCAGCTGCGGCGAGAAGTGTTTTACAAATTGATACAGATGAAGAAGATGATGAAGTCCGCATATTGCGACATGTAAAAAGCAGTCTTGCGCCCAAAGGAAAAGATACATTTTTTAAGATTACAAATAATAGTTTGATTGAGTGGACTGAAAAGGAAATGCCCACTGAACAGAGTGGGAATCAATCTATAGAGAAAGTTCAAATATTAAAAACAGATAAACAAACGGAGATAGCCGAACGAATCAAGGACTTATTGGCTGATGGACCGCAGAATTCAAAGGAAATGGTAGAGCAACTATCGTTGCTTGGCGTGAGCAAGAGAACCATCATGTCTGTAAAAGGCATTTTAGGGATTCAGTCAAAAAGAATTGATGGCACTTGGTTTTGGTGTTTGCCGGAAACGGGAAGTGATATTGATGGACAGAAAATATAAAGTTGCCGGATATGTAAAACTGGCAAAATTATGGGAAAGAAAAAGAGACGATTCAATTTCTTTACACTCTGACTATTACAAAGAAAAATACAAAGATGATCCGAACATGGAACTGCAATCGGTTTACATAGATATAACCGGGAATAAGGAAACCTGGAAGCGAATAGAAATGCTCTGTTTGTTGAGAGATTGTGTTGAGGGCAGAATTGACTGTATTGCAACACAGACAAAGGCATATTTGGCAGCAAACACAGAAGACTTCTTCTTCCTGATCCATTACTTATTTACGCTTCCAAATCGAATTGACCTTATTACAGAGGACAAGGACTACAACATCAATACGATTATCAATAGAGAAAATCAAAGAGAAGCACTGCTATCCGCAGCGCAAAAGTATATCTCGGTTGAACCACAAAGATATATTGAGTGGGTTAAGAAAATCGAGGCAAAAATCAGACCGCCGAAAGAATGAAGGTAAACAGCATGGACGAAATCACAAATAAGGACACCGAAGTAAATACGCCTGAAGAGGAGAAGTCGGTCGAATCTACTTGGCAGAAGCAGCATGATGAACGGGAAGCGGAAAGAGAAGCGATCCGTTCCCGTGTGCGAAATGCAAAAGCGTTTGAAGGGGTAGTATATAAACACGCTAAACCTACGCCGAATCCGATGGATGATACGGAAAAAGATGTGTCAGTCTATACCCGTGTCAGCACGATGAGCTTAAATCAGACTTCTTCTATCGAAAACCAGGAGCTATACTATCGGGATAAAGTCGAGAAAACGCCGAACTGGAACCTGACAGAGATATATAGTGATGAAGGAAAATCGGGGACATCGACACGCCATCGGAAAGACTTCAATCGAATGATGGAGGACGCACGGGCCGGCAAGTTCGATATGATTATCTGTGCGAGCGTTTCCCGTTTTGCCAGAAATGTATCGGACTGTATTGATTATGTGACCGAGCTTCGCACGATGCACCCGCAAAAGCCCATTGGTGTCTATTTTGAAACAGAGAATATTTTTACCTTAAATAAGGACGCAGATCAGACGCTGGGATTTCACGCATTGTTGGCAGATTGGGAGTCGGGGAATAAAAGCCGCCGAATGATTCTCTCTTATGACCAACGCATTTTTACAAACCAATTCCCGGTGTCTGATCTTTTGGGTTATAAGCACACAAAGGACGGCGACTTGATAATTCAGCCGGAAGAAGCAAAAACGGTCCGCTATATCTATCTGGCATATCTTGCAGGACATTCTTCCAAAGAAATTGCCGAAGTTCTGACAGAAAAACAACGCCCAACGCTGAAAGGCAGGGTGGATTGGAACTCTGCAATGGTAAAGGCAATCATTGGTAACGAGCGCAGATGCGGCGACCTCGAAGCAAGAAAGAATGTTGTGCTTGACTACAAAAAGAAGAAAGTTGCTAAGAATGTCGGCATCCGTGAAGGAGCATTTGTTCCAAATCATCATGAGGGTATCGTTTCGCCGGAGGTAGCAAAAGCCGCACTGCTGATGTCAAAAGCTTGCGGTCGTTTAGACGGCGTTCCGGATTTGGCGGTAATCGACGAGGGGACACTAAAGGGCTTCGTCAGTATCAATCCAATGTTGCCAGATGTCAATTACAACTTTTATCTGACATCTTGTGCCAGCGTTTATTCTGATGATGAATTAGAAGAAATCAAACACGAAGCCAATATCCTGTTCGGAGAAGAACACAGCAAGCTCCTTTCTATGAATATGTCCGGATACCAAGTTCCATACGGCGTATATTTCCTAAATCAGAGTATGCCGTCTATGACACTTTCAAATAATCGGATCAAGTTTTCCAAAGCGTTTTATGCGAAGATGAACCAGTGTTCGGCGGTGGAGCTGCTTTACCATCCTATTTTGAAATCCATTGCTATCAGACCGTGCGATCCTGATTCTCTCAATGCCATTCCGCTAATAAATAGCAAGGGTGAAGTAAAACTGGATTTCCCGGCTCGGCATTTTTGTAAGGCGATTTACGATGAAATGGAATGGATAGAGAAATACAGGTTCCAATTCAGAGGGATTACAAAAATTAGGGATGGGATGCCGATCATGTTCTTCTCTTTGGACGAACCGAGAATCCACATGGACAAGAAGAATCGGATAAATGCAGATGTAACGCAACAGGAAGATGAAGCTCTGAAACACTTTATTTCCTGCAAGAGAAGTGACAGCTCGGAGGAAGAAGCAGGAAGCATTGCCTATCCGGAAGAGTGGAAGATTTCGGAGCACGGTTTGAATTACGCCCAAAGGCAGAGACGGGACAAAATAATCGAAAGCGTTTCATCCGAAGATATACGCAACAAGGGAAGAAAGATGGTTAATCCGCTGATCGGCGTGATACCGTCTCGAACTGAAATAGAAGAAGAACTGAACCAACTGCTGATGGTTATGTGAACGGAGAATCGAAATGAAAGAAACAGATCAAAAGAATACGCCCAATAATGGGGGATTCTCTGAAAAGGAATTCAATCTGATTCAGGAACTGGTCAAAACCAAACTGGAACAGAACAGTCAACTGGAATATGAGAGCTTTGAGGGATATGAGGTTCCTCCGAGAACGCAATTCTCCATGTTGAACAAACCCGCCGTCAGTGTTAAGTTCGGGCAAATGTCTTTCAACATGGCTTGTATTCGCCTATTTGAAGGAGTTGAGCATATCCTTCCAATGTTGAATTCAAGAGACAAGAGATTCCTTATTGCTATGTGCAAAGAGGAAGAAAGCTCTTCAATTCCGTGGTCGAGACAGAAAAACGGGAAATGGGTAAACAAAAATATAACTGCACCGGATTTTGTCGAAGACTTCTTCAAAATCATGAAATGGGATCGCAAAGCAAGATTCAAAATGTTAGGACAAGTAGTTATGACGGATCGGGGCTTGGGGCTTCGATTTGATCTCGAAGAAGCGATCATGTTTGCTGCAAAACCCGATGAGTATCTGGACCCGAAAACGGGAGAAACAAAGAAAAGACAGATCAAGTATTACCCGGATCAGTACAAGGATCGCTACGGGAAAACCTACAGCGATTATATGGCAACTCATCCTGTGGATGCTTATGAATCATTCGAGAACTACTACTCTATGAACTCGGTAAAATCGTATTCAGATGTTTTGAAAAGTCCATTGAGCGAGAATAAACCTCAGTTGATAAGTTCGGGAGAAGGGGAGAGTAATGAAAGAGGAAACGATCAGGAAATCAACACCACACCAGCCGACAATCTCATTCCAGGGCAAGGATAAATGTGTCAATGTCGGAAAAGATGTTATTCGCTTATTAGGCGAACCACCGTTTATCAGCTTATTTGTAAGTGAGGACGGTCAAAGTCTCGCCATTTCTCCGTGCAGAGAACAGAATCCTTTATCATTTGCCGTTCCATCTGATTTTCTTACAAAAGAAAAAGTGCAGCTTCGGATACACAGCAAGCAGTTTGTTGAAGGTGTCCTGTTATCAGCCGGCCTGAACAAAGACAAAACATACCGTGTTAAAGGAGAGTATTCACCGGAACACAATGTCATAACATTTCAGTTCTCCGATTTTCAGGGCTTGGCGAAGGACAGAATCTTTGTGCTGTGTTCGGAGGAAAAAGAAAATTCCACCGACTGAGAATCGGTGGAATAGGTGTATTGTGATGCTTATGCGTTTTTGTGATCGAGCAGCATTTTGAGAGCATCTGCCTTTGCTCGTTCATCGGCTTGCCGGTATGCTTCGATGAGGTGGATTTCATTTTCTGTCAAACCGTCGAAAGAGGGTGTTTTATCTACACCGATCATATAATCAACGGATACACCGAAGCACTTTGAGAGCTTGATAAGAACATCAACAGAAGGAATGCGATCTCCCGTTTCGTATCTGCAATAAACGCTCGGAGCGCAATCCAAATATTCGGATACCGATTGCTGCGTCATTCCTTTGCTGAGTCTGATTTCCCGTAATTTCATATCGTTACACTCCTCTTATCCAGTATCATTATTATATTACCAAAATGGTAAATAGTATATAACGGATTTGGCAATCTGTTAATTACCATTATGGAAATACTGATATTGACATTCTGGCATTCTGAGGTATAATAATATTACCGAAATGGAAAATATAGAGGTGTCACTATGGGAAATTTGCGTAAAGCACGGATCGAGAAAAAACTATCTCAAAAGGAACTTGCGGATGAACTCGGCGTAACAACGGCAACGATCAGCAGATATGAATCCGGCGAAAGGAAGCTTCCGGTTGAAACAGCTAAACGAATTGCCGAAATACTGGGAGTTGACTGGTATACTCTTTTTGATGAAGAAGAGCAGGGCTTATGATGTTTGATGTTTATACAGTCACCTTCTTCGGGCACAGATATGTTGATCAAATTACAAAAACCGAATATGCCTTAGAGGAAATAATAGGAAAGCTGCTCCGTGAGCAGGAATATGTCGAGTTCCTGTTGGGCAGAGACGGTGAGTTTGATCTGATTGTTGCTTCCTGTATCAAAAGATGCCAAAAGAGAATCCGGGATGATAATTCCTCTATGACATGGGTTCTTCCGTATCCAACGGCAGAGCTGTCAAAGAACATAAAGGAATATGAGGATTACTACGACAGCATAGAAATCTGCGAAGAGGCGAGCCGGAGCCATCCGAAAGCTGCCATTACAAAAAGAAACCAGTCAATGATTGACCGGGCTGATCTTGTAGTCTGTTATGTTGAACATGAGTCTGGGGGAGCGTATAAGGCAATGAAATACGCAGAGAAAGCAGAGAAGAAGGTTATCAATATTGCTGATGTCAGCGATTAAAAAAAGGAAAACGGAAATATGGAAAAGAATAACTCTTTACTTTTCTCATTACTGATTTAGGACCTTATATTGAAAGACCAACTTATGAAAGTGAAAATTGAAAAACCAAGTTTGATACCAAACGATCCAATTACAAATGCTTTTGAAACACCAAAATCTGTAATTGTTTATTTTCGCGGTGCTTCCGAAAATCAATTGAAAACAATCAATGGATTATCGTGGAAGCCGGAAAACATTTTAAGAGAAAAAAGATCGGAACTGGGACTGACACAAAAGCAAGTTGCAAAAAAGTCCGAGATTCCGTATCAGAGCTATCAGAAATTTGAAAGCGGGGAGAGAAGCATTATGACTTGCTCTTTTCAAATAGCGTGTAGAGTTATTGAAGCCCTCAAAATGGACATTACAAAGTTTTACCACGGAGAATACTGATTATATTCTGAATATATTAAGAAGATTCACAAAAATATGCGAAAATATTACAATCATTTTTGCAAAACCTCTTGATAAAACAAGCCAATAGTGATATAATAAGTTCGTAAATCACGAAGTAATAATTGTTGGAGGCATAGAAATGATTGTTTTGAAATCAATACTTAATAACATTTTCGGATTTGACGATTTTGAGTTTTGCTTCTCTTATCCCAAAAAAATCATTAATTCATTGATTGAAGAAGAGCACTTGAGAGAAAGACCGAACTTTCGTTATAAGAAAGCTGTTATTCTTATGGGTTCCAATGCGACAGGGAAAACCAGTTTTGGTAAAGCTCTGCTTCGCATATTTAACTATATAAACACAGAGAATAAAGCTTTGCTTTTAGAGATGGTTCCATCTGATTCTGTTGGATCGTTTTTTATTGATTTCGTTAACGAAGGATTCATTCTGCACAGATTGTCGGGTGAAATCAATTCCATTAATGGAGTAGTAGACATCCGCTATGCTTCGGCGGAAATTGATGAAAAAGATTCCTATGAGAAATGTTCTGACAAACTAACAGATCAGACAGATATTCTCGTCAAGAAATCTCTCAGAGAAATCATTGGAGAGATTAATTTCAGATTCGCATATCCGGAGATCGAGTCTTCCTTGAAAATCAAGGGAATGGATAAGACCATACTTTTGAAGACATTGAAAGCAGTGATCGGAACCTTAGACCCCACATTGACGGATGTATCCATCGCAAAGGATTTGAAGGATTCGTTTATTATTCGCAGAAAAGGAACTGAAATCATTATTCAGGAAGGAAAGTTACTCAATAGAGATATGCTTTCAAGCGGCACGGCAGAAGGTATTGATATTGCTGTGTTCCTTGCATCTATGATTGCCGGTAATGAGAGTTTCTATTACTGTGATGAACACTTCTCATATATTCAGAGCGATATCGAGAAGCGTATCTTCGGAATTATGCTGGACAATCTTGGCGCAAATGAGCAGATGGTTTTCACTACGCATAATACAGATATGCTTGATTTGAATTTGCCGAAGCACACCTATGCTTTTTTGAGAAAAAAAGAAGAAAGCGGAGCATTCAAAACCACGGTAATGTATGCTTCAGATATACTAAAGCGCAATACGGACTCGATCCGTTGTGCAGTCCAGAACGATGTGTTCTCATCACTTCCTGACGAGTCGCTTCTTGACACATTGGAAAGGGGCTGGACTGATGAAGAATAATAATTGTGTTTACTTCGTCGAAGGTTCCTGCGAGAAAACCTTGATTGATGCACTGAAAGAAAAACCGGCATTGATTGCTCCGGGCAGAACAAAAGTATTCAATGCAATTAGTCACGAATTGACCAGATCAATGTTGATTACCATACAAAACGGATCAACGGTCGTGTTTGTCTTCGATACCGATGTCGAGATAACGGAGCATTTGAAGAATAACATTAAACTCGTTTCCACTTTTTGTGCCGGAGCGAAGGTTGTTTGTCTTCCGCAGGTTCTCAATTTAGAAGACGAACTTGTTCGTTGCACCGATGTGTCAAAAGTGCAGGAGCTCACCGGCAGCAAGTCAATAAAAGATTTCAAACGCGACTTTTGTGCTATGACGAATTGCAGAGCAGTTCTGACGAGGCATCAATTAGAAGTTCTGAAACTTTGGACACGAAATGTACCGGAGGTCTTTGCATTTGTCCCATCAAATTCTCAAGAGATCAAACAATAATTCAAGATCGAAACTGAAAGGATATTGCTTTTGAAAATTACGAGATACCATTTTGCCACGGATTATAAAATAGCGATTCTTTCAGACATTCACAACAAGGTGTTTGATTTATCTTTGCTTGAGAAAGAAAAGGTGGAGCTGATACTGATTCCGGGAGATATATGTTCAGAGCATTTATCCGAAGAGGCGTGGGAACACGCAGACAAGGATAAACGCTCAATCATTTGGAAATCCCCGGATATAGCGCTCAACTTATTTCAAGAGCTGCCGAACATCGCCCCAACCTTTTATTCGATAGGAAATCATGAAAGCAGATGGAACGAGTTTGATATAAAGATCGTTCGTGAAAGCGGCACGGTTCTGCTTGATAATGAATACTACCGATTCAAAGATATGGTGATCGGCGGTATCTCATCAATCCCAAAAGAATTGAAAGAAAACTCAGACAACACATATATAAATATAATGGAAGGCATCATTGGAAAAATGAAAAAAGAAGAAGGCAAAAAAATCCTTCTTCTGCATGAGCCACAATTATATGATAAGTACAGACTTCAAGAGCAGCCAATTGATCTGGTGGTATCCGGTCATGCTCACGGCGGTCAATGGCGTTTCTTCGGTCATGGCGTATTCGCTCCGGGACAGGGGATACTTCCGAAATATACCAAAGGATTTTATAACGGAAATCTGCTTGTTTCAGCCGGTATGACTAACACGGCTCCTGTTCCGAGAATTTTTAATCCAACAGAGATTGTAATCGTTGGCAAATAAACAAGCGCAGTTCCGCAGTTTCCCCGTTTTGATATTAATGTCAGATCCGCAGTTTCCCAGTTTCGCAGTTTCCCCGCACATTGATTTATGAAATATAGTCAAGAGTGCATCGCAACAATGCAACAAGGTAAAATGAGCAAGGGCGTTGCCCTCATATAGCAACAATGCAAAATAGAATAGAAAAAGCTGGATTTTCCGTAAAAACGGTTAATCCAGCTTTATTTTTTTGCACTCTTGTGTTGTTCCTAACACGCTATTAGCACTTTACGGCTTCCCCGGAAGAATGGATGAGATCAAAGCCATCTGTGAGAAGCACGGTGCATTGCTCGTTGAAGATGCCGCCGAAGCAATGGGCGCAACAATTGATGGTAAACAGTGTGGATCTTTTGGTGATTATAGCGCTGTATCTTACAACGGAAATAAAATAATCACAGGTTCAGCTGGTGGTTGTCTTTTGACTAATAGCCTCGAGGATGCAAACCGTGCTCGTAAGTGGGCAACACAGGCGAGAGAAAATGCTCCTTGGTATCAGCATGAAGAGGTTGGATACAATTATCGTATGTCTAATGTGGTTGCTGGTGTAATTCGTGGACAGTATTTACATCTTGAGGAACACATATCTCAAAAGAAAGCTGTATACGAAAGATATGCAGAAGGCTTGAAGGGCCTCCCAATAAAGATGAACCCAGTAGTACCTGGAACAGAACCAAACTATTGGCTTTCAGCATTTACAATTGATGAAGAC
>CALCRH010000084.1 GCA_937894515.1 uncultured Clostridia bacterium
TACTTGCAAAAGCACGGGATCACGCATTTGGACTATATCATCAACAGCCACCCGCATGAAGATCACGTTGGTGGTTTAGCCGGTGCGCTGAACTATGCAACGGCAGGAAAAGCCTTTTGCCCGGTGACAAGCTATGACAGCAAGGCGTTCAGTAGCTTTGTAAAGTATCTGTCTGCGCAGGGATTAAGTATTACCGTCCCATCTGTGGGCGATACATTTCAACTGGGAGCGGCTTCCTGCACAGTGTTAGCTTCCGGTTATTCAAAGTCAGATCCCAATGATTCTTCCATCGTACTGCGTCTTGTGTTTGGGGATGTATCCTTTATCTTTGCTGGGGATGCCGGGGAGGATGTAGAGAAGTACATCATCAACAGCGGCGCAGAGATAGACAGTACGGTGCTAAAGGTAGCACATCATGGTAGCAGCAAGGGGACGTGCTATCAGTGGTTGTATGAGGTAAATCCCCAATATGCTGTGATTTCCGTGGGAGCCAATAATTCCTATGGACACCCAACAGAGGCAACATTGAGTAAACTTCATGATGCAGATGTTCAACTCTATCGGACAGATTTACAGGGCGATATCATATTTACCAGCGATGGCAAGAGCATTTCCGTATCGTGCGAAAAGAACCAGGATGCCGACACCTTTGCCGTGCAGAAGCAAGTCACAGTGCCGAGTGTGGCACCTGCGGTCGTTGTGCCGGATAGAAGCGCAGCGGGTAATGTGCAGGATTATTGGGTCAACACGAATACCGGGAAGTTTCATTATCCGAGTTGTGCAAGTGCCAAGAAGATCAAAGACACTAATCTTTGGATTTATAACGGCTCCCGTGACGAATTGATTTCGCAGGGATATGTGCCTTGCAAGAACTGTAATCCTTAATTGGGGGAGGTAATCATAGTGATTGAGCGTAATAAGAAGTTGATTTACTTTAGGGAGTTTGCTGATCTCACCAAGGATTCAGTGGTTATGTCTGAACCAACAGACAATAGCCCTGCCGCAAAAGAGCAGCTTGATGCTTCATGGAAAGCTCTGCAAGAATTCATTGCACATCAGGAACAGGCTCCAAGAGTTCCGGAGCGTGTTGAAAAGGCAAAAACACTGATACAAGGTGCTATCACTTTTTCTGATGAAAATGAGGTTGGTGTTTGCATCACAGAGACGCCGACAAGTCTGTTGATACAGTTTTCATTTGATTTCCATATCATATCCGGGTATGAAATGAAGGAGTTAAGCCAGCTCATGGAGGACTGTGAAGATATTACCTTCTCGCAATTACCGAGCAAGCCATACGGAATTGGTATTGAGCTAAATTATAAATTAACTTGAGTAATCAAAGGTCTCTGCGCAAAAAAGAGCCGCAGTCCTCCACGATGGGAGGACTGCGGTCTACTCAATTCTGATACATAACTGAGGTAGTCGTTTCCCGATGGAAGGAGTTATCCTGCGACAATCCCATACCCCAAGATCGCCACACTACCTACCGGATAGCATTTCTCACAGCACATATCATCATTGGTGTTGCCCTCGACAGTCCAGATATAGCCATCCTCCACGCGGGTGACAATGCCGACGTGTTCCGGCTCACCGTCCTGTGTCCCGTCTTCGACCCAATCAAAGAAAACAATGGAGCCGGGTGTGGGAACAGCGTCGCCGTCCATCCATTGACCGTGCTGTTGGAACCAGCGCACACCGGATTCGCAGTCCGCAAACTTGGGAGCGATGCCCGCGTCAATGTAGCCGCACTGATCCATACACCAGCTTACAAAGCAGGCGCACCATTCCACGCGATGGGAATAGCCGTACCAGCTCCAATAGGGTTCACCGCCGATGTTGCCCACCTGCGACAGAGCCACGGCCACCAGCATTTCATCAGAGTCCGTCAAGCCGGAGGAAATGCCATATAAGACGGAAGACCACATAGACGCATACTCAGGAGACAGCAGCTCGGCAAGTTGCTGTTTTTGATTTTTGTCAAAGCTGTATTCCTCCTCCATATCCTCCGCTGTCTTGTGTTCCACGGTAATATACAGATAGATGATGGCCACCGTTTCTGTGGACTCTACAAGGTTCCCCTCGCCGTCATCCACCATAACCGTGTGAGTTTCATACTCTACCTCTGTGCGCTCTGAGAGTTCGTTCATATCCCAGAAGATTTCTCGGATGATGTCTTTCTTTTCCTCGGTGACGGTGACGACCTCCTGCCCGTTTTCCTTATCGGAAGTAGTTTTCACGGCATAAACAGCCAGCACATCACGCCATGAAGCACGGGAACCCTCCATGACCAATACATCGTACCTGTGTCGGGATTTTATTTCGTCGATCTTGGCCAGATACTCTGTATTGATTTCCTGCACCACGTCTTTCATCTTCATGGTGCCGGTATCTTCATTGGAGAAGAAAATGCCGAAGCAGGAACCCACCAGCAGGCCGACCAAGCAAATCACCACGACGGTTATCGCAAGGGTGCTTCCTCCAGCTGTCAGCGCGGCGATCAAGGACTCTGCCGCACGGATAATACCGTCATAGATCCTTTTGGCAGTGTCGGCGGCGCTTTTTGCGGTATTCTTTGCCTGCTCCATACGCTGCTGCCGTCTGGCATTGCGGTATTCGGTCTGCGCGGCATTTTTCTCCGCAAGATAGCTCCGCTGTACCCGATCCGTTTTGGCCGTCTGCCTTGCCGTGTCAAGATACTTTTCCCGTGGAATGGACGAAGCAGAAAAGTTATCGTCATCACGCCGGATGGCTGTGCCCTGCTTTTTTCGCGCATCCTTTTTGGCATTTGCTTTGGCACGATTCGCCACGACCTGCCGCTGGGATGCTATATCCATGGCTTCTTCATCCACTTGCGTGTTTGCCACCGACTCGTTGATTATCGTTTCACGCTGCTGTTCCTTTTGGCGTGTTGCGGTTTTCTTTTGCTCCGTGCGCATGATGGCCTGCCGCTGGACGTTGGAGGGTCGCGGTGCCGGCCCGGTTTCTTCTTGCGTGTCCGCTCCTGCCGGGTTCTGCTTATCAGTAGAAGTGGAGCCGCCTTTGCGGGCGGCTCCCTTTACAGCGTTATGGATACCATGACCGGAGTCATAAATGATCTCGTCCGTGGCATTACGGACTGTATCTTCTGCATATTCCGCAGGGGATTCCTGCCCATCATCCGAATAGTGCTGCACCTTGCTTCGGGCTTTGGTCACTTCCTGTTTCATCCGATGGGAAACCATGGCCGTGCGTTTGTTCTTTGACATA
>CALCRH010000085.1 GCA_937894515.1 uncultured Clostridia bacterium
GATCGTCACGAGAGAAGCCGCTGTAATAAGCCATATTTTCGCTCTCTTACTCATTACGCTTCCTCCTTTTTGATAAAGCAGTTTTTAATCCATATCGCAAATTTCTTTGTAAGTTTCAAAATACCTTTTGTTGCTGCTTTACATCCGAAGAACATAAAAGCAGAAAGTCCTGCGCAGACAATTCCGGCAGCAATCACAGCGATACCTGTCAGACCGTTACCGCCTGCGGCAAAAACCGCTCCTGCCACCACGCCCGCAAAACCGCAAGCCACAAAGGAAGCAAATACAGCCCATAATGAAATGATTACAGACCAAAATACAACATAAAGAGAAAGAAATACGGCAAACGCGGCGATCAGAAGAGACAACCATAACGGAGAGCCGAGTACTAAAAGAATGATTTCCCATGCTTTCAACTTTTTCTTTGGTTTTATCTTTTCTTTTACAAGCTTCCCGAGGGGAATATCTGCTATGATCTGCGATACAATATCGTCAACGGTGCCTATCTCGGAAACCGCAGTCTCTTCCGGAATACCGTCTTCCATTCGGTCATCTATCATATCACTGTAAAACGTCAGGCGTTCGTCAATATCATTTTTCGGCAAGCCCGACAAACCTTTGCGTAATTGTGCAAGAAACCCTTGCTTATTCATTACCGTCATCCTCCTTCGTTACGAAGCGATATATAGACAGAATCTCCTTCCAGTCGTTCCTGAACTCATCAATACGTTTTAGACCCTCATCGGTGATATGGTAGTATTTCCGAAGTCTGCCATCGTGTTCCGCCGTGCGGACGGTCAGCATCTTTGAAGTTTCCAATCGTTTCAAAATGGTATATAAAGTCGATTCTGAGAGCTCAATATATGGTTTCATATCTTTGATGATCTTATAACCGTATGAATCTTCACTCCTGATAGCCGCTAATACGCACACATCCAGGAGTCCCCGTTTCAGCTGAATATCCATACTATACCTCCCTTCGTGCAATACATCATATCACG
>CALCRH010000086.1 GCA_937894515.1 uncultured Clostridia bacterium
GATGGATCAAACCCGACGCCGTCATCCGCAATGGTTATGATATACGCCTTGCCGTCATCATAAGAGGATATCGTTACGGTACCGCCGCCTTTTTTCTTTCGGATGCCGTGCTTTACGGCGTTTTCCACCAGAGGCTGGATGGACAGGGACGGCAAATGAAAATCGGACACCTGAATGTCATAAACAACGTGCAGAGAATCTTCAAACCGCACGCTTTCCAACCACAGATAATTCTTGATATGTTCTAATTCTTTCTCGAAATGAATGTACTTATCCTTACCCATGGAATCCAGATTGGCCCGGAAGTAATCTGAAAATCTGTCCACCACTTGTTTTGCCTTCGCCGCACCTTCTATGTAGCAGAGACTGCTGATGGTGGTCAAGGTGTTGTATAGGAAATGAGGCTGCATCTGGGAGAGCATGATCTGAGTATTCCGCTCCACCAGTTCCTTTTCCTGCCGGATCAGCTGCGCTTCTTTTTCTTCCAGAAGTTCTTTTTCCCTTACGTCCACATGGATATACAAAATCAGCACGAAGAACGCGGAGATCAGATAGTTGAAGCAGGTACCCTCGACCAAATCGGGTAAGACGAATATACCGGGGGTTATGATATAGGCCATCAACAGCGCAAAGCTCACGTTGCCCAGGATCTTTCTGTGCCTGACCAAAGTGACCATCGAAAAAATGATCCCCACCGTTGCCAGCAGATCCGCCGCCGCTTGTACGCCCAAAAGATAGTTTTCATTTCCCGCCGCATCGATGGAATACAAACGGCTATTATTGATCCCAACGGCAAACACACCGGTAATGATGATGCCCCACAATATCAGACATTTAATCTGCCAGTTTTTTGTTTCCGCTGCATTAGTTCCACTTTGCCGGTACTTGTCGCGGATATGGGCCGTGACGTAGTTGTAATAGGCCACAGACAGAAAATAATACAAGGAATAATCCGCTGTGTAGACGAGCTTCTTCCACGGATAAAGTCCCTGGGCCACGTCAGGGCGATCATAGCCCACGATCGTCATGCCCCACCCTGCTAACTGACACAACATCAGCAGCAGGTCAACAAAAACGAGAATAGTCAACGGTTTCGTCGTGGACAGGCTCTTTTTCTGCGTGAAACAAGTGACCAACATGAGCGCCAAAACCACGCACATGACGATCTCTGCGGCAACATCCATCCTCCATAATTCGATTTTTTCCATTAGCTCCCCCCTGATTCGCCTAATACACCTATTTTCATTATTAGCATTATACATATACTTTGTCACAAATCTGTCACACTTTTCCAGAATTGCAAAGGTCAAACCTTCGTCTGAAACGTGGAATTACAATAATGAGCGGACACATTCGATAGAGCGCATAAATTTTAAACATTATCTGCATAAACAATAGGGAAAACATCTTGTCGATGTTTTCCCTATTGTTTAATATACTTGTTTAATTTTTAAGACAACCAATGGGAACTACATACACGCCATCCGGACGACGATAAGCGTAGGTGCCCACCCCCGTAAGCACCATAAGAAACGCCGGTTCTTTCATTTTTCCCGTGTCAATTTTCGCCTGCAACTCTTTCAGAGTAGCCGCGCCCTCTTCAATCAGCTCATCTCCGCCCAGTTTGATTTCCGTCAAACCGTATGCACCGTTTCGCAGGTGGATCACTGCATCACATTCCAGACCGTTTTTATCGCGATAATGGTATACCTGCCCATGCAGCGTATCAGCAAAAATCCGCAAATCGCGCACGCACATAGTTTCAAATAGCAGGCCAAAGGTCTTCAGATCAGAGAGCAGATCCTCCGGCCCAATGCCCAGTGCCGCAACCGCAATAGACGGGTCAACGTAGTACCGTGTGTCAGTTGTCCTTATAGCGGTTTTCGAGCGCAAATTGGGATTCCAAGCCGGCATATCTTCCACCACGAATATTTTTTTCAATGCCTCCACGTAAAGCGCCACGGTTTCCTCATCTATGGATGCAGTATCATTTGCTGCAATATCCTGAGCGATTACCGTGTTTGCCGTTTGTGTCCCCTGGTTTCTTGCCAAAGAACGCATCAACCGCTTGACACGTTCTGCATTTTTAGTGATGCCATCTGCCCGGTTTATGTCGGAATTTACTACGCCTTCGTAATAGTCCATCGCCTGATCCAACGCGA
>CALCRH010000087.1 GCA_937894515.1 uncultured Clostridia bacterium
TTTCCGCAGATAGGCACTCATGTTGGTCACGCCGTGTTCTTTCATTTTCTGCTCGATCAGCTCCTTTTCTTCCTCCGATACCCAAAAGAAAAGCGGGATGTTTCGTTTGCGCTTCGCCATGCTTAACGCTCCTGCCCCTTAAAATTAGCCGAAATTTTCGGCGCATTTTTCACGGGCGCGGCTTTGAGCTTTTCCATGACGGAGGGCTTGCGTTGGGGCTGTGCAGATTCCTTTCTCACTTCGTTCAGAAAGAGATCTGTCAGACCGGGATGTGCCTTGTCCACAACGAAAGCTGCTGTGTTCTGTTCGTCGCAGACGGGAACGGTTTTCGCCCATGACTTGTTGGTATCGGAAATGCGCCCGTCCCAATCCTTTTGCCGGACGGTTGCGGCAAGCACATAGGCGATTCGCTCCATGCTGAAAAGATCGGTAACCTGTGAAAGCGCGGTTTTGCTGTCAAGGCACCAATCCTTATAGTTGCCGTTGATGGCATCTTCAATGGCTTTCTTACAGGCGACGTTTGCGTGGTAGGATGCACGGTACGCTTCCAGCTCGTCATGCTTTGCGGCATAGGCGGCATCGTGAGGATAAACAGGACTGTGCAGGAGCTTGTATTCCTCCCGCAGAACGGCGTTTCCCTCCGCCGTAATGGTGTCGCGTATTACGTCCATATAGTCCGTTTCCGTGTCGCGGAAACGCTCATAGACCTCGGATAAGGGTACCTCCTTTCTCAGCAGTGCGGCGGCGATTTTATCGGTTATATCACCGTTTTCAACGGCACAGAGAATATCCTGCCGCACGGTGTATTCAAAGGTGTGGTTCAGGATTTCTTCGGGAGGCTGCGAAAGCAGCCATTCCCGATACTTGTCCTGCTCGGCGCTGAACTTTTCAAACAGCACCGCGCTCAAATCTTCGTTGCCCATTATCTTACCTCCCGATCATGTTTCTTCGCAGGCGCGGTATGCGGCTTTTCGGTTTCCTTCATCGCCGCCAGCTTATCCTTTACGGAGGGACGGTGTTCCTCTACGGGGACGACCATCAGCCGCCCGCCGAGATTGATGAAGGCTTCCGGGGTTTTGAAAACGTCCTTGAACTTGTCGATCTGCTCCTGCGTGAGAGAAGTAAAATCTTCCTCACCGAGACCGGCGATCAGGAACGTCCCGGCGACCACATCGTAAATGTGTCCGTCCTCATCGCGCAGGGCGCGGTTCAGCTCCTTGCCGGTCATCTTTCCGTTATCGTCACAGATCAGTCCGACAGGATCATTCCACGGATAAACTGCCTGTACGGTATCGGTGTCGATCTCACGGTACAAACTTTCCAGTCCTGTCAGAATTGCCTTGACATAGGGCGGCTGTCCCGGTTCCACCACAAGTACGTTCATAAGCTCCGGCGCGGGAAGCAGCTCGCTGTCCAGCATATCCCGGTCATAGGCATAAATATATGCCGCGTATTCGCCCTTGTTGGGGTTCAGACGCAGCATATAACTGTATTCCTCGGTGTCCACGCGGAAGCCGAACTCTCTGTCATTGCCGAAATCGCTTTCCGGGGTTTTGAAACAGCAGGAAGCAAGAGAGCTTCTGTTTTTGAGGATGCCGCCGTACTGCTCGTCAAAGCGCAGCGCATTGATGACTTCATCAAACTGATCCTTGAAATCCTGCGTTTTCAGTGCAGCATTGTGGTTGTCCCAGGAGGAAAAGAACCCGGTTCCGTTTGTGTCCATGTCCACCCGCAGGTGGCCGATACATCCGCTGCGGCGGATGGTATCAGCGTCCTGCGTGTAACTGTATTTTCGTTCCTCCGGTGTCATTGCGCGTACTTCCATATTCATGATTATCGTACCTCCATTTCATGTGTTTTCTTTTTGTCGGATACGCCGTAGATCGGCATGGTTGCTTTGAGTTTTTCCAGCACAGAGGGCTTTCCTTTGGCAAGCGCCTGTTCCGGCTGTGCCTGCGCTCTGCCGTCAAGGTTCAGCGCCATATCCAGCTCGATGAGCCGCGCGGTCTTGGTGGCAAGCTCCTGTTCAAAGGGGAACGGCTTGCCGACCTCGGCTTTTGCAAGCTCCTGCTGCTGATACAGGTTTTCAAGCTGTCCTTTGACCGCTTCCAGACGGTCAGGCATCTTGTCGAGCGCATTGTCGATACGGATGAGATTGCCGCGGGCGTCTGCGCCCAGCTCTG
>CALCRH010000088.1 GCA_937894515.1 uncultured Clostridia bacterium
CGAGCTGGAGGATCCGGAGACGGGCGAGCTCGTCCTCGTCGACACGTCGAGCGCGTCCGTGCGGAGGCGCTTTGCCGCGCAGGCGGCGGCGGAGGGCGAGGAGCTCCGGAAGTTCTTCCTCAAGACCGGCATCGACTCCCTGCCGATCGACACGTCGAAACCCTACATTGACGAAGTGAGGGCGCTGTTCAAGCGCCGTGCGAGAAAAAGATGATTTCATTTCTGCTATGTATTGTACTTTATGTGTCTTTGCTATCCGGGTGTGCTTCCAACGCCGATGCGGAAGATACATTGGCGAATAGCGCAGATTTGGAAACCATTACGGAGGAAACGGATAACCATAACAACTCGTTGTCTACTGCAGAAGATGAATTAATACGTGCAGTAGAATTGGGTATAATTGCAGAATCACCAACCGATGCTTCTGTTTCAGCTGCAGATTTTTTTGCGATGCTTGACCATGTTGTAACACTTACAGATGAATCAATACTATCAGAATTTCAAAGTATCTATCCGGCAGCCCGTCATTCGATGTCTATGCTTACCCGCTATGACGGCATGGTAGCCGTTCTGGCCGCAGCAGAAGCCTTGGGGGTTTCGGAACTGAATGACTGGGAGTATTGGAGTACTCTACACGCCAAGATTGGTGAGAAGTGTTGGGATACAATCCAATGGAATTCCGATTTATTCGACAATGAGGACAAGCCTGTGAAAGGAATGGACTGGGATAGGGTTCCTTGTGCTTATTTTTATTCCTTTGGACGTCGTTCATGTTTCAGCGGACAGACGATTTTTGATTATGATGAGAAAAGTGACTCTATGCGTACCGAACAACTGCTTACCTGCAAAGAAGCTGTCGTTGCCGCACTACGGCTTCACGACACGGTTGAAAGGAATTTTCCTGTGACCGAGCGTATAATCGGTGCAGAGGATAAGACTTTGCTGGACGCAGCACAGGATAAAATCAACGCAATTCAAGCCAGTAAAACCAATGTTTCCTATACGGGGACTGCATATTATGTTTCAAATACCGGAAATGACGAAAACGATGGTCGTTCTCCGGAAACTGCATGGGAGACGCTGGATCACGTGATGTATCGTGCGCCTCTTCAGCCGGGAGATGCTGTTTTCTTTGAACGGGGGAATCTCTGGCGCGGCGGCTTTGGTGCTAAAGAGGGCGTTATTTATTCCGCTTACGGCGAAGGAGAAAAGCCAAAAATCTATGGTTCTCCTGAAAGCGGTGTGGGCGAAAGCAAGTGGTCTCTGTGGTATGATCAGAATGGCATGAAGATATGGAAATATCACACAAAGATGCAGGATGTCGGTGGGATTGTGATGAATGGTGGCGATGTATATGCGTCACGTGTATATGCATATTGGAATGGGGAAAAGGCTGTTTTTTGGAATGATCCAGACTGTGAATTTGATGTTGTCTCAGCACTAAAGTACGATCTACAATTTTACTGCGGATATCCGGATGATATTACATCCCATAGTATTCCTTTTCCTGCATTTGATAACGAAATGCATGGTGATGTATTTCTGCGTTGCGATGCGGGAAATCCAGGAGTAATCTACGAGGAAGTCGAATTTCAATGCCCGGAGAATGCGATTGGCTATGCAGGGCTTATCCAGTGTTGGGCCGACGATTGCGTCATCGACAATCTCTGTTTGATGTATTCAAACACAATGGCAGTCGCTACTGGTAACTGCAAATTCATCACAGTCCAAAACTGCGAGGTGGGCTTTATCGGCGGTGGGTCACACCTTGTTGGTATGAATGGCTATGTGCCTGTGTCTGGAGAGGGAATCCGGCTTGACGGTTATGGCAATTCTGCCAGAAACAATTACGTTCACGACTGTTTTGACGGCGGCATTATTTTGGAACCAGATCTTCAGTTTGAACTGGATGACGGAGAAATCTCAGATGAAATGCGGGCTGTCCGTTGGGGGAACACGACCATTGAAGGAAATGTGATTCAGCGATGCAATTCCGGAATTCTCATTGGTGTTCATTGTGAGGATAATATAACAGCCTATGTAGAAGGCATTACCATCCGAAATAATGACATTCTGTACAGCGGCTATGGTTGGAGCGGTGACCCGCATTTTGATTTTACTTGGGGTGACAGTAAATACATCGGCAATGCAATTACTTTCTGGGATGATGATTACGAGCATGGATCATTTTTGGTAGAGAATAACCGCTTGTATGTCGCCAAGGCTTCTTTGATTCATATGCACTTGAAAGAGGAAAATGCTCCGCTTTTTTCCGGCAACACATATGGACAAAATCATAATGGATATTTACTTGACACACAGGATGAACGAGTTTCAAGGGCTTATTCTGCCAGTCAGGCATTGCAGAAATGCAAAAATGTTCTTGGTGATTCCAATGCAATTGTTATTCCTTTTTCTAAATGATTGACTAATATGTTCATCCGTACTGCATCAAACTGAGTAGAATATAATCAGTCATAAGGTAGCGATAGATGGCACTGTTACATATCTTCTTCGGTTCTGTGGTTTGTTGAGCCCCCGAGGCAAGTATAACAATCAAACTTACGAAGCGAAATGCTTACTATATTTCATAACCCTATCAGTGGCTTTCGCAGAAAGGCGGAACATAAAAATGAAAAAAACGAGCAGATCAGGTCTGTGTCTCCTGTTGGCGATGATGTTGCTTTTCGCTTTGACGGGGTGCGGTGACGCTGTGGAGTCTGACAATGCAGGGATAGCGGTCAATGCCAAAACCGAAGATGGGATCGATACAAAAGTCACTGTCCCTTCCCAGATAACGGGCGGAGAACTTGCGACGGAGCTGGGCATGACGGCCGGGATCTATGCCGTCGAGCACTACAACTGGAACCAGGCCGAATGCCTTTTGCCGGATCCTGCGGCATGGAGCGGCGGACGGTTGCAGTTGAATGACACCTCCGAAGGAAGCGTCGTCCTGCCCGACGCTTCCCTGGGTGCGGAGAGCATCTACTACATTTTCAAGGCCGACAGTGCGGAGACGATGCAGGAGTGCATGGACGGGTATCTACAGGAACTTGCCGCTTTGGGTTTCAGCTGTGAGAGCAAGCGTATGCTGAGGGAGACATGGCACTATCTGACCAAAGATGGATATCCGGAGCTGCTGATCGCGCCGGATTCGACTACAGAAATGTCGATCGCGCTGCCGCTGTGCTACGGCTTTGAGGTTTCGGCGGAGAGACGGAAACGCCGTTTTTGATGGCGTCCTCTTTCCTCGCCAGCGACTACAACAGCGACAAGGACAGATTCACCGTTTCGGGCTTTGACGGTACCGAAAACGGCGGCTACTTCACGGTCTATCTGACCCCCGGCCTTTATGAGGAGGGCAGCGTATTCGACACGGAGCGGTTCCGTTCACAGTCCGATGTAAGCATACAGAATGCGATCTGCTATTGCAGCTTTCTCAGCAAGGTCGCAAGCGAGAGGGGTTATTCCACGCTGAAGGCGGCGATCCCAATCCAGAGCGACGCGGAAAGCTACAGCTACTTCTCCGAGGTCGAGGTGGAGGTGCTGCGGCTGAACGACACACAGGCCGCCTTCTATTTCTACGCTGAGATCGATGCCGGCAAGGGCACTGCACACCGCATCGAGGGCGTGGTCAACGCATTTCCGATCGATATGGGAGTCGGGGACGCTAACTCGACGGCTGACGGCGACTGTCCGGTGTGCGACGGCAGGGGCTACACCAGATGTTCCTCCTGCGGCGGCGACGGCAAGAAAGATTGCAGCCGTTGCTCGGGAAGCGGCAAAACAAAAAGCCCTCTCACGCACAAGTATGAGACCTGTCTGGGCTGCCACGGTACCGGTGAAAGAAGTTGCAACTTCTGCGACAACGGGAAAAAAGAATGCCGTGTCTGCCACGGCACTGGCAAGACTCCTTGACGTGAAAGAGAAATATGAATACTGAATTCTTTTTCTTCAACGAACCCCCTTTTGTTCTTTATAGAATCTGACTAACAGTATAGGAGGAGAATCATTCGTGAAAATGAAGTTAGCTTGTTGTTTGATGATTTGTATTCTTATGTTGTCTGGTATAATCTCCGGATGTGCCGACAATAATACTCCATCGGTTATTTCAACTCCGGAATCTACTGTAATGGAAAATGTAGAGCCTGTCATCACAGACAGTGAGATACAAAAAGCAGTCGATCTTGGCCTTGTTCCGATTGAGTTGCGGGGCAACTACGAAGCTCAAATAAGTTATTGTGATTTTTGCAGCATTTTGGACAACTTTATTTCCTTGATGTTCCCGGACGACCTTTCAAAATGGAAAGATGTCTCCTCGAATTGTCGGAATGCGTACGATCTGATGACCCGCATGGATGGAGCATTGGCCTTTTTCTATGCCGCAGAATGCTGTGGAATGGATGAAATCGGTTTTAATTACAACATTCCGCTTGTAACTCTGATAGAGGATACGGTAGATTTTTATGAAGGTGTAACGTGGGAAAACAGATTTTTCCCAAATGCTGGAAATACGTACTATAACGAAACAATTGCCAATTCAGAATACTATGCGTGGCGATGTGAACAGAATTATTTTGATAATGCAATATTCTTTGCGGAGTGCCTTTCTTATAACAGCGGGAAACCGTATTTTGATTATGATGACCAATATAATCTGAATCTCGGCGGAAAACTGACACGCGGGGACGCCATTCGCGCCGTAGAGAGATTACATGAAACGGCAAGATTTGTGCTGTATGTTCCCTCTTCGCAGGCATATTCCACCGTTTCAGAAAACACCATAGTAAAAAGCGAATCTATGCCAAAGATTTCTCCTCATCAGCTTCCGGATTGGAAAGGTTATACCGTCGGGTGCAGACCGGGGGTTGCTCTCTGCGGAACAGGGATGCTATATCAGAGTGATGAGATCAAAGTTTTACATGATTACGGATTTAATTTTGTTCGTGCCCCGTTGGATACCGTATGATATTTGAGGGAAACGATACAAGCAAGGTTAATCTGGCTTTTTTAGAGACGATGGATGACCTGATCGAGTATTGTGCTGAATACGGCATCCACGTCTGTTTCGATATTCACGAAATGCCGGGATTCTACACGGATTTATCTTACACGGATAGCAGCAATGCAACGATCACGTTATGGGATGACGAAAAAACGCAGGATCTTTTTGTGGATATTTGGAGGTTTTTAGCGGAGTACTATCGTGATGTTCACTCCGAATTGCTTAGTTTTAATCTGTTAAATGAACCCCATAGTGAAGACAATTCTCTTACCGATGAGGTCTATTCAAAAATTATGCTGCGAGCTGTCAATGCGATCCATGACGTATCGCCGGAGAGATTGATCTTTGTCGATATGCCCGGCTACATGTGGGGTACTCCCGTGGAAGGATTGGCGGGAAAGCCGGTCGTTCAGACTTTGCATCCGTATTTCCTGCAGAATGGTGAAAAATGGCCGACGTATTCAATCAATGGTTTTATCCACGCTGACAATGGCATTTTTACCGTGCATGGGCAGTTCCCGGAAGGGACAACCATAGAAGCTTTGATTACTGATGTTCACGGACAGAGCCAGTTTTCATTAAATGCTGATGGAGAGCCGGTTTCTACGATAAGCATCGGGAATGAGAATGTCGGGGAAAATGGATGTATTTCCATTGAGGAGGAAGGCACCGATGGTGAATTCAGAAGCTATGAAGGGATACGTTGGACAAGCAAATTAACCAGCGAATGTTACTGTTTTGAATTTCTGCAGGAAAATGGTTGCTGGTATTGGCTGCAAGAAGTAACCATTGCAACGCCGTCTTATTCTGTCACTCTCCGTTCAGATGAAAGCGCTGTCAGGGATAATGCAGTACCAGTTCTTTCTATCGATGAAACTGGTCAGATTACTGCACGGGACAAAAATGCCATTGTCCTAAAGAATCGTGAATGGTTGGAAAGTCTGTTCCAATCGTATCATGACTTTACTGAGAGAACCGGAACTCAGATTATGGTACAGGAATTCGGTTTCAATGAAACAATTGATGATGAAACAGCCCTAAAAGCAGCAGATGATTTTCTGTCCGTGTTGGACTCTTATCATATCCCATGGTGCTCATGGGGCGGTTACTTTGGTCCGGTAGGAGACGGCGAGGAATATCATTGGAGAGATGTAGTTTGGAACGGCCCTGTGGAACGGGAAGGCGCTACATATGAAATCAATAGCGATGACTGGATGATAGATGTTGGTCTGATGGATGTATTTTAGAAGCATATCAGGAATTAACCTTTCTTTAATCGAAAATGTAATCTAACCAAGAAATAAGGTAACTATTCGGAACCCGATATTTTAAATTGAAAGAGGAATCACAACATGAAAAAGACAGCAGCATTGTTACTTGCATTTACACTAATATTAAGTTTTTGTGCCTGTGGACAATCTTCTGCTTCTGAGAGTTCGTCTGATATGGAGACTGCCTTTTCTACGGATGCCTCAGCCGAGCCAATTGCTGAAGAAGCACAAAGCACAGAATCGGCTGAGTCAGAATTATCGGAGATTCAGAGAAAAAAATATGACAGATATGTCAATAAAACTCCTTCAGCACATACAGACAACATAGATCACAATGCTTTTGATGCGACTGAAGTTGCGTTCCGAAGAAAATATACAGACTTAGATAAAGAACTCCAAATAAAGACTGATGAGAGAGTACAGGCAATACGTGAAGCAAAAACAGATGTTGAAATCAGAGGGACAACTTTTTACGTATCATCTGATGGTGATGATGCTAATTCCGGGCTTTCACCGGAGACACCATGGAAGACGATTTCAAAACTGAATGCTGTCGGATTTCACTCTGGGGATGCCGTTCTGTTTAAACGCGGAGACATCTGGAGAGGCGAATGCCTGGAGCTGAAGGCAGGAGTGACTTATTCCGCTTATGGCGAGGGCGACAAGCCCGCAATATACGGGTCTCCGGAAAACGGCGCCGGAGCGGAGAAATGGACGCTTCTCGATGGAACGGATAATATCTGGGTGTTCTATAAGGATGTTCTTGAATGCGGTACGATCGTGCTTGACGACAGCATATGGATGTCAAAGGTCAATCCGTATATTCGGGATAGACGATTCCTTATGCCTGATTTCTCAGGGAAACCTTTTGATGTAAAGGAAGCCTTGGATACTGATTTGAGCTTTTATTCTGAAGACGATACATTTATTGTTTATCATGACGCCTTTGAGGGGTCAAGACATCCGGGAAAGGTATATGTCCGCTGTGATGCCGGCAATCCGGGAGAGGTATATTCGAGTATAGAGTTTTGCCAATGGACCAACACCAACGGAGGCAAAGGCTTGCTGTATGTTCGTGACCCGGAAGAAATAGGAATCATCAGGGATCCTATTCTGGTAGACAACCTGACAATCAAATATACGGGTGGGTATGGAATGTATCTGTGCGGCACGACCATAACGGTACAGAACTGTGAGATCGGATGGATAGGCGGATGCACCCTTTGGTATTTTGATTATAACAGATTTGGAGGTTCCGGCAATTGTATAGGAAATTACGGAGATATCGATAATTATAAAGTGCTGAACTGCTATCTCTATCAGGCATATGATTCCGGTATTTCAAGCGAAGAGTCTTATAGTAAAGTCAGCAGTCAGCGTAATATTGTCTTTGAAGGCAATGTCATAGAGGATTGTCTGTTTGGTATTGAATTCCTCGCGGGTGACAATCCGGATGTATCGATCAGTCTGGAGCATGTTAGGGTATCCGATAATCTTATTATTGATTCGGGTTACGGATTTGGCAGCAAGAGGCAATACCGTCCGTGGAATATTCATGATGTATCGATAATGATTCATCCGTTCTATGTCGATATGAGTGATGTGGTTATTAGTGATAATACACTGTATAATAGTAATAACTATCTGATCGTATGTGGCACAGAGAAGAAGCCAAAGTTTTCTGGAAACACGTATGTCCAGAATGACTTGGGAGGATTGTGCTTGTGGGGAACCGGTGCAGGCAGCGACAGAGGTTTGGATGAGTACCTGTTCAATGCTGATGCAGAAAAAGTAATTTTTGATATGTTCGGAGATGAGACTGCGACTGTTTCTGGGCTGTCATATTAAACACAAGAGTGTGTATTCGTAAGAAAATGGCGAAAATGACAGCAGAAAATACGGCGGAAGCAAAGCTAAGTTGATTATTAGATTACAAACATAATGGCCAGATTATAGTGCTGCCCTCCGGATAATAGTAATCTCGGAGGGCAAATCTCATTCTTTTTTATAAAATTGGCATTCGTACCCGTCAGCTCGGAGCAACAGTCCTTCTATCCACGGCGGGGTTCTGCCCATCTGCTCACAGACGGCTTTCATATCTACGCCGGGGCTGCATTCGATGATGAGTTCGTCATGGACGCTGCCGACGATGAAGCAGTGCCGGAGTGTCTTCATGGCATAAGCCAGAATGTCCCGGCTGACCGCCTGAACGATGTTTTCCACGAACTTAGGACCGTAGGATTCGAGCCGCATCCATTTTCCGGTGTTGATGCCCTCATAAGTGACGGCATCTCCGCCGAATTGGTTCTGTCCCATTTTCGGCTTTACATAGCAGAGCCTTCTGCCGGACGGGAGATCTATGAACAGCATTCCGCTCTTATTGGCGAAAGTGAACCCATGGGTTATTTCGGTGCTGTGGTAAGTGACCGCCTTCTTGACGGCGGTATCAACCGCCCACCAGAATTTGATGATGTTCGGATTGGAATCCCGCCATGCGGTGACCAGTGGCTGGAGTTCTTCCTCCTGCAAGCCCATCTCCAATGCGCCCATTGCCTTGAGTGCGCCAACGGAGCCGCCATAGCCAAGTGCCAATTCGGCGATTTTACCCTTCTGCCGAAGGGGTCCGTTGATGCCATTTTTCACGACCGGCACACCAAACATCTGTGACGCTGATTCGCAGTAGATGTCTTTTCCGTTCTTGAAAACGTCAATGCGCCACTGTTCCCCGGCGAGGAATGACAGTACCCTTGCTTCAATAGCGGAAAAGTCAGCCACGACATATTTATATCCCGGCTTCGGAATAAAGGCGGTGCGGATCAATTCCGACAACACATTCGGGATATTATCGTATAAAGTTTCCAGCGCATCAAAATCACCGTCCCGGACAAGTGCTCTCGCTTCCGCTAAATCATCCATGTGATTCTGAGGTAGGTTTTGCAACTGAATAATACGGCCTGCCCATCGTCCGGTGCGGTTTGCGCCGTAAAAAGCGAACATCCCTCTCGCTCTGCCGTCCGCACAGACGGCTTTTTTCATGGCGGTATATTTGCTGAGACCGGCATCCTGGTCAGCATCACTCCAAGATCCGGTTCCCGCACAGAGACC
>CALCRH010000089.1 GCA_937894515.1 uncultured Clostridia bacterium
TTCATCTGCGGGAAGATACTTCGGTCTGCCGTCCTCATCACTGGTGTGCATGGGGTTCAGGAAGATAACGCCTTTCAGGTCCTCAAAGAGTTCCTGTTCGGTCTTTCCGGTAAGCTGTGACATATACGGCATATCTATCTTTGCCTTTTCAGCAAGGGACAGAGCGTATGCCTCCGATGCGGTATCCACCGCAAGGACCGTTACTTTCTGCTTGATCGTCCGCTTGGTGAACATATCTGCTTTTCGGACAAAGTTTCCTTCATCGTCAAGCACTTCCAGAGAAGAAAGCAGGCAGTAGGAACTGTCGGAGCTGAACGCGGAGTTGTTGGCTCTCGCATTTATCATGCCGTACTTCTTACTGAAATCGTCATATAGACCATTGAGTTTTTCCTGTTCTGCCCGAATATCGGCATCGGGATAGTCTTCGGTCTGATACTCAATCAGAGTTCTGACGCAATCACGAATAGCAATCATGCCTTTGATACGGCTCTCAGCAGTAGCAGATACATCAACCGGATTCATACGGCTGTTCTCACGGTAGTAAATCTTACCGTCCACAACTGTGAAACTGAAATTGCGAACATCCGGATCAGCGGGGATAGAAAGGTCTTCATCTTCCGCTTCAAGATCGTCGATTTCATATTCGGTGATCTCCGCATGGATGTTTTGAATTGCATCCTGAAGAAGTTCTCCGAGATCTGCGCCGTCATAAGCGATGCAGGCAGGCTCCATGCCGTGCGCTCCGCTGATAAGCTGCATATCACCCAGAATCATTTCAGGGTTATTCACGAAATAAGAATTCATCTTGACGCCGTTTTCATCGGTAGCAAGGTGTACCCATTCGGGTTCAATGTCAATCAGCCTATCACGCTTCTGGAGGAAGATAATATCCGAAGTGACCTCTGTACCGGCAGCAGCCTTAAAGGTATCATTCGGCAAGCGGATTGCTCCGAGAAGGTCGGCTCTCTGCGCGATATACTTACGGACAGCGGGGTTCTCCTTATCCATCGTTCCTTTTGAGCTGATAAACGCAACCACGCCTCCGGGTCTTACCTTATCGAGAGTGCGGGCAAAGAAATAGTCATGGATCAGGAAATTGTGCTTGTCGTATCGCTTGTCCGGAACCTTGAACTGACCGAAAGGCACATTTCCGACCGCCGCATCGAAGAAGCTGTCGGGAAGATTGGTTTCCTCAAAGCCCTGCACGGCAATACTGGAGTTCTGATAGAGTTGTCTTGCGATTCTCCCGGAAATGCTGTCGAGCTCAACACCGTAAAACTTTGCGGTGCTCATACTGTCGGGGACAAGTCCCATGAAGTTGCCGATACCGCAGGAAGGTTCAAGCACGTTTCCGGTTTTGAAGTTCATGTTTTCAAGTGCCTGATAAACGGCTTTGATAACGACCGGAGGCGTATAGAACGCTGTCAGCGTGGATTCACGCGCAGATTCATACTCATCCTCCGTAAGCAGTTCTTTCAGTTCCAGATAGTGCGGATTGTCTTCTTTGAAGAAGTCCGACAAGCCGACCCAGCCGACATACTCGGACAGTACGTTCTGTTCGTAGGGCTGTGCCAGTCTGTGTTCGCTCTCCAGCTTTTTCAGAAGCTGAATGGCGCTCTTGTTGTGGTAAAACCTTTCAAGCGGTGTGCCTGCGCCGATGTCATCACGGTCAATCTTGAAGTTTGTGCGATACTCCGAATGAATTTCGGGGTACAGAACATTCGGAGTGACCTTTCCTTTTTTTGCCGGTGCAGGAGGCGGGGCAAGGGAGACTGAACGGCTATCGATCTGTTCTTTCAGATAGTTTTCCAGTTCAAAGATTTCTTCTCGCTGCCATCCGGCACTTTCTTCGACTTTCAGGAAATCTTCGGTCAGCGTATTAATGCCGTCTTTGCACTGAATGAAATCAAGACTGCCGGGAAGCTCATTCGTATTCATCACGCCGAAGGCTTTCACCTTGTTGGTCGGCAAAGAGAAATACTCATTGATTGCCTTATCCCGTTCTGAGAAGGTCTTGATTTCCAGAGGAACCGCTTGCAGATCTTCCACCACATAGTAATGGTCGATATACGACTTGGAAATCAGCGGAGAATCCTCAATGGAAAAGCCCTGAAGCGGTGGATCACACTCAGAAATGAAGTTGTAAGGTATAGTGCTGCCGTCAGCATTGCGATAGACCACAACACTCATAGGCGTGCCGTAGTAATTCTCGTCCTTAATATCTCTTTCAAAGCGTTCTGCATCCGTGTATTCGACTGTTTCTCCGACTTCACCGTTGGAGCCGAGATACTCGATCCTGCCAACCGGGGCAGGCGGGGTATCTATCGCTTTCGCGGTTGATACGATTCTTTTTACTTCCAGTTTCTCACCGGGTTCATGCGTGACTGCCACAACATCGTTGCCGGCGTCAAGGAGTCTTTGCGTGTACTGCTCCGTCACATGGATCGGGAAGCCGCACATCGGAGTGCTGATTGATTTATTGGTGAAGGTCTTACGGGTAAGCGTAAGTTCAAGAACGTCATGCGCGATCTGCGTATCACGCTCGCCGTAAATCTCGAAGAAATCTCCGACCTTATACATAACAATGGCATCGGGATTTTCTTTCTTGACCATTTCGTATTCGTCAAATTCCGACACAAAATGATCTCTGAACGCAACGCCGTTATGCTCGCAAAGCTCTGCAAAATCCCGAATCACTTCATCGGGGATGCCGAGCACACTGCCGTCCTTTTCAAAGGCAAAGGCATCTTCCACAAGGAAGTTATAGAACTCTGCACCGTGCCACACGTTATCCATGGAGTCGGAAGCTACAAGCCCGTTTTCATCAAAGGTAAACTCCACATCGTCTATCTTGAGGTATCCGAGAACATCGTAAAGAATCTCGGTTTCTCTGTCATAAACGGGGAGCTTTTCCGTTTCACGGAACACTCTGGTACCGTCAGCACCAAACTCTGCTTCATATCTGTCCGTCTCACGCTGCGCTTCGTGGTCTGTCTCAAATGACAGAATATCCTCATGGATTTTCAGAAGGCTTTCGGGCGTGAACTCGATATAATCGCAGTCCATCTCATAGTCGTTTTCGGCTTCCATGAAAAACGGAGTATTGATGTCCGCAAGGAACTGATCCGACATTTCTTCAAGGTCATTCCGGAAAGCATTTGCGTTTTCGGGATGGTTTGCAATGTCATACTGTTCGATGAGTTCTTCAAAGACAGAGAAATCAAGATCACCGGAAACATACTGACCGCCTGCGGCTGCATCGGGATTGTAGTAGATCCAATGCACCTGGTCATTACCGCTATCCAAAGAGATTCTCGTCTGAGTGTTGTCTACAACAGGAGCCTCCTCAACAATTTGCAGAAGCTTATCGTTCAGCGGATTTTCCTTTAGCCGGTTATCGAACTCCTCACGGGGCAAAGTCTTATTGAACAGTGGGAACTGCGTATCGAATAGGACGACCTCGTTTTCATCAAACGAAAGCACTTCATATTCCTGTGTTCCGAGATACACCGTGTCACCGAGTGAAAAGCGGTATTCCTTCTTCGGCTCAGGAGGCGGATTCAGTTCGTCATAGGTCGGCTCAAAGGGCTTTGCAATATCACTGCTAAGTGATTCCAACATTGCTTCACAGCGTTCGGTAAGGTGGGTGTTATCAGCAATAATCTGATTCATCGCCTCACGCATCATCGGGAGGATAAAGTCACCCTCTGCGGTACGGTTGTGCATCTTCTTATCACCGACTCCGAAAGCGCCCCAACAGCCGGACAGATAGTAAAGGTTCAGTTTCTTATCTTCTTCGCCAAGCTGTTCTACAAAGTCGTTGTAGTCGCGGACGATAGAACGAAACTCATTGGAGATCGCCCAGCGAGCTTTTCTTGCTTCTTCCTGTGCGTGATACACAGGATAATGCTCAATCTCTTTCTGACTAAGATAGCGACCGGCATCAATCAGCTCACCGATTCTTTTCTCAACCTTATTCCATTTGAGAAGCACTTCGGCATCCGGCTGCATAATGCGGCCTCTGCTGATTTTGATGCCTTTCGGGTCGTGGCTCTCATCAAGGTTACGGTCTCCAACGGCAGGATAAGCACCGCCTACGCCGTATTCGTTTTTGAGGAAAGTGATGTTGTTCTCCGCTGATTCTTTTTTGAGATACTGTTCATAGATGCGGTATTTGCCGTCATACACACCGCTTCCGCGTGTCAGTACCGCATCAATATCCTCTTGAGAAATAGTAAAAGCGGAGGTTTTATCAGCCTCCGCTTCTGCTATGATTTCCTGCTGTTCTTCGACAGTCGGAAGATTTATGCGTAAATCAGGTCTCTCAGGACTACTTCCTCCGCCGAGTGACGGATCGAGTTCATCAGTCCGACCCATTTCATCTGATCTTCCGCCTTCATCTGCTCGGTCACGCCGTTCAGGACTTTGAGCTGTTCTGTCAGCTTGTCCATCATCCGGTTCGCCTGTGCGTCCACTTCCTCCAGATGCCTGTTCAGCGTTCCGTCCAGCATCATCCCGGTGTAAATCCCGTCCTTGTGTTCGCGGAGGAAGGTTCGACGCAGCATTCCATATTTCCCAACTTTCGGGCTCTCCGGAGCTTCCAGATCGGGAATCAGGTAATCTCCCTGCATCGTGTAGGTCAGTTCCATGTTCATTGCTCCTTTCAGTATTATCGTTTCTGCTATTATGATACTCAGATGTCCGTCCATCCGCAAATGTGCGAATTTTCTGTTTCTCTTCTTTTTCAAGTTCTTTGACCGTCTCTCCGATTTCCTTAATGACCATCTCGGCAATGTCGCTGGTGGCAGAACCGAGAACGGAGATCACGGCATTGGTGTTGAAATCGAAGATGTGCTCGAAGTCCTCACGGGAGAAATACTCATGAGGATCATAGCCTGTACGTGAAAGAGCCATAAAAGCGACGCTGCTTTTGAGCGTGTCTTTCAGCCATACCTCAAGGCTCGTATCGTCCAGATCTTCCAAAAAGCTGTCACCTTTGACAGCGTTCAGATCGGAAAGGTAATCTGAAAGGTTATCATCAACTGCGTTCTTGGAAATCTCAATGAGAAGATGCGGGAAATCTATCGCTCCGTCAATCTCTCCGAAACTGTCCTGCAAGCTCTCCGATACTGCTTCTTCGTACTGCGGGCGCATCTGCCAAAGCGTGATCGTTATTCCGGCTCTGCTGTTGGTATCAGATATATCGAAAACATGGCGCAGCTTGTACGGAATATCTCTGTCCACAAGAAGCGCAATGCCTTTTGTTCCTTTGTTGACCCATCGACCGAGCCTGTTCCATGTTTCAATTTCCGCACACGCTGTTGCTTCCGGCTTCTGCGCATGGATGAGTAACTGCTCCTTAAAACTGTACTTGTAGTTGTTCGCGGCAGTCACGAGAAAGTCCGTGTACCGTTCCACATTAGAGGTAACATCCCTTGCAGTCTGGGACGCCATCTCCATTATGATTTTATATTTGCTCGGCATGGGAGTTCCTCCTTATCTTACTTTTATAGTGACCTCTATGGTCTGTTCATTCTCACCGAGAATCGAGGCAAACAAAAGCCCGGTTCTGGCGTTGGATACCTTCGTCACAAGCTCGTTGAGCCTGCATACGGTGTTGTTGATTTCTTTCTGATTGTCTGCGTAGTAGTAGCCCGACTCATCACTGCAAATAGGAAAGCCATCCTGTCGCAAAGAGCTGATCTTGCGGCGAATATTTCTTCCGTCAAGCATAAACAGCTTTTCAAGCTCCTTGCTGTGGATGGCATTTCCTTTGCCGATATGATTTTTCCGGAGATACTCGCAGATGGCTTTCTTCTTATCCATTGCTTCTCCTTATCTCGTAGGTTCGTGTTCTTTTTCCTTGTGAACCGCAGGCGGGTTCTTCTCCATATATTCCTTTACGGTCGCTACGGAGCCTTCATAGTTCCAGTCTTCTTCGGGATCAATATCGCGGTAAGCGTTATTGACTCGCTCACTT
>CALCRH010000090.1 GCA_937894515.1 uncultured Clostridia bacterium
CCTGGCCGAGATCGGCGACTTCTCACGTTTCGATTCGCCGGACAAACTGCTGGCCTATGCTGGGCTTTCTCCATCCACTTACCAATCCGGCAAGCTCAACGCCACCGGCGCTTACGCTCACATGGAAAAGCGAGGCTCGCGTTATCTGCGCTACGCCCTTTTTAATGCCGCAAGGTACGTCTGCATTTGGGAGCCGTCTTTTGCCGCTTACCTTGCCAAGAAGTGTGCTGAGGGTAAGCATTACAACATTGCCATCTCTCACGCAGCAAAGAAACTCGTGCGTCTGATCTTCGCTTTGCAGACATCTGGCAAGGCTTTTCAGCCTGCCGCCTGATCTTTTGTGAATGCTAATATTTACTTGAGCCACATAAGGGACAAATGCTAATGAACATTTGAGCCACCAAAATAGCCGATGTACAATAGAAATATCTTGTTGTACGGAGGCGAGAAAGGTGGTCACAGCAGTGGATGTATACAAAGAAATCCGGCGCTTGCAGTTAGAGGGCGCGACCAGCCAGCGGCAAGTGGCCAAGCAACTCGGGATCTCACGAAACACCGTGAAGAAGTATTGGAACGGAGAATCGGTTCCGTGGGAGAAGAAAGAATACACCCGAGCGACTACCGTCTTAACAGACGATGTGCTCCGTTTTATTAGAAGTTGTCTGGACGAGGATGACGCAGAACATATAAAGAAGCAGCATCACACTGCCCGGCGAATCTACTATCGCTTGGTTGAAGAGCAGGGCTTCACCGGAAGCGAGTCCTCCATAAGAAATGCCGTGCACGAGCTCCGCGCCGAGCGCACCGCGACTGAAATATTTGTTCCCCTGAGCTTTCAGCCCGGAGATTCCATTCAGGTTGACTGGGGAGAAGCAACGATCTACATGAATGGCACTAAAACGACGGTGAACTTGTTCTGCGCCAGAATGTGCTATAGCTGTGCGCCTTTCGTCATTGCATACTGGCGGCAGAATCTGGAGAGCTTTCTGGATGCATTGATCCGCACGTTCAAATACTTCGGCGGCGTGACCAGGAATGTTGTATTCGACAATGCCAGAGTTGCCGTGAAAAGTGGCTTTGGTGCACACGCAGCAGCACAGGACGATTATTCACAGTTAGCTGCACATTATGGCTTTCAGCCCGTCTTTTGTAATCCGGCTTCCGGCAACGAAAAAGGGTTGGTAGAAAACCTCGTCGGCTATATCCGGAGAAATGTCTGCGTTCCTTTGCCGCATATGAGTTCGCTGGAAGAACTGAATGGGACGCTGCTGGAACAATGCGTGAAATATCTCGACCACAAAGTTGAAAGCAGACCGCAGCCTGTCGGCGCAATGTTAGAAGCAGAGCAAAATAATCTGCGTCCTTTGCCGAAGTACCAGATGGACATTTCAAAGAAAGGTTATCCGGTCGTTGGTCGGTATTCTACGGTTCTGTTCGAAACGAACCATTACTCGGTTCCGTGCAAACACCGGGGTAAACATACAACGCTGAAAGCATTCCCCAATACGGTTGAGGTTTGGATCAACGGAGAACTTGTTGCCGTTCATGACCGTTGCCTGGGCAGAAAGCAGGAATCTCTGGATTTGCAGCACTATCTCCCTATTCTGGCACAAAAGGGCAGGGCGATCCGCTACGCAAGGCCTGTCCTGAATACGGTCCCGATTGAGTTCATTGACTGGATGGAAAGCCAGCATTTGAAGTCCAAAGAAATGGTAGAAGTCCTGGAGCAATGTTTATCCGAAGGATATAAGGCTGTCATGCAGCGGAGGGTTATTGTTGTTCCTCCTTCTGAAATTATGGATGAAGTCGGCGTACAGGCTGTTGATTTAAGCCAGTATGACCATCTCTGTGGCAAGGAGGGGGCCGCGTCATGATTGATATGAGAGAAGAGCAGATCCGGCTTTACGCCAGACAGCTTAAAATACCTACCTTTGCAAATTACCAAGATGTGCTCCGCCAAAGCAAAACTAACGCAGATTTCTCAGATCTGTTGCTGGATCTTATGATGGCAGAGGCTGCATCCCGGCAGGAAAACCAGACTCGACGCAGGCTGAAAGCTGCAGGTTTCCCATTTCAGAAAACATTGGATGAGTTCGATATGAGTCAGCTCAATCCTTCCGTATCCCCTGTATTCCTGCAGGAATTGGCTTCCTGCAAATACATTGAGCAGCGGCAGAACATTGTGATGATTGGCAATCCCGGCCGAGGAAAAACGCATATTGCCATTGCACTGGGGATTAAAGCTTGTCTGCAAGGATACCGCGTCCTGTTCAAAAACGCCTCGGTCTACGACCCCTATTGGAGCGTTCAGCCCATAATAATTTTAGTGTATGCGTTTATTAAAAATCCGCTTACCTATTTTCGTATTGCCGTTTTAATATGCGTTCT
>CALCRH010000091.1 GCA_937894515.1 uncultured Clostridia bacterium
GAGAATACAGATATTGCCTGTTCTTATAAATCAGATCCGCTTTATGCTCCCACAGAAGGTCGCATAATTCATCGGTAGTCATCTTCTGCCCATTCCGTTCCATAAGAAGTGAAAAGAGCTGCTTGGTCTTTCTGCGCACAAACACGACCGGCTGACCATGCCTGTCAAAAACACCAAGCTGCATTCCACCGTGACTGACGGTCAGCGGCTTCCGGGAGCGATACCTATCCAAAATCGCCTGCAGCTGCTGATCTTCCACAGGCTTTAAGAGATACCCGTCCACAATCCCTCGGTTGATGCTTTCAATGGCGTATTGCGGATAGCCCGTGCAGTAAATGATCTTACATTTCGGCTGCATCGTGCGCAGACTCTGCGCAAAATCCAGTCCGTTTGCGCCGCCGAGCATAATGTCCACAAAAGCGATATCGAAGGGCGTGGTCTCCGCGCAGGAAAGCGCATCCGCAGCACCGGAAAAACTGCAAACAGTCCTGACATCCGGTTTGTCCTCCAGCATACTGACCATCAGCCGCAGTGCCAGCGGTTCATCATCAATGCAAAGTATTTTCATTTTCTTTTTCTTCTTTCAGAATCACGATTTCGCACTCTGCTCCGCCGCTGTCCCGATTCCGAATCGTCAAGCTGCCGCCGCAGAGCATCTGCAGCCGATTACGACAGTTCACGATCCCCAGACGTTTTCTCCCATCGCAGGGCTGTCCTGAGAAACCCGCCCCGTTATCCGCGATGCACACCACATAGGCATCCGGTGTTTCGGCGGCAGAGATCGTGATAAGTCCGCTGCCGTGTATGCCGTGGGTGATGGCATTTTCCACGAGTGGCTGCATCGTCATGGCCGGTATCAAAAACTGCGTACAGGAAATATCGTATTTTACCTTCAGGTCGGGGAATCGGATCTGCTCGACGGCAATATAGTTTTTTAAGTTTTGCAGTTCCTTATCAAAGGGAACCATCTGATTTCCGGTTATATCCACATAGTTTTCACGAAGATATCCAGCGAAGAGTCTTGTTGCTCTTTCAGCCTCTGGCGGGTCAAAGCGGCACAGCGCCACAATCGAGTTTAACGTATTGGCAACAAAATGCGGATTGAGCTGCGAAAGCATCAGCTCCGATTTCATCTCTGCCGTCTCCGCTTTTTGCCGGAGCATGAGGTCTTTGCTTTCAATGTAATCACCAAAGAACACGACGTATGCCGCCAGCAGCAGGGAAACATAGGTCAAAGAGGATACCGGGTAAGGTACGCCAAGGATTGACCATATCATCGTAAGGGCAAGGCATAGCAGAGGAAAGACCGAAAAGCTTGCAAGGATGAGCTTTTTCTTCAAAGAACACCGATGCAGCAGGATATTGAGCAGATAGGACAGATAAAACGCCGAGAAAAAGATCCACTCCAGCGTTTCTCCGGTGTAATCCATCTGCCCTGTCTCATCCAGACGGAACAGAATGCCGGTAAATGGATTGATCATAAGGATGCCGAGATAGACCAGCAGCAGCCCATAGATCCATACGGTATAATACCGCTGTCTGCGGTTTTTCGGCAAAGAATTGCTCTGATAGATCCAGAACAGGCAATGTACAGCCGTCGAAATGACCGAGGAAAGCGTCTGGAGTGCAAAGAGCGCCGTTCCCATGCCGTCTTTGCCGTCCAAAACGTCAAAAATGCCCGTCAGAAGGAGGTTGAAAACCAGCAGCGCGGAAATTGCGGACAAGGCACGTCCCTGTTGCATGTCATCCCTGGCGTTGAGACTGCAGGCAAACAGTATCGAGGCAAACAGCATTCCAACGACTGCGGTCACCATTTTGAGATAGCCTTCTTCCATGCCGGACTGCCCCAGATAAAAAGCAATGCAAATCCCTCCAGCAAGCAGAATGGCAATGACGCAAGTCATGACAAGATAAATCGCCCTGCTCTTTGCGGAAATTGCACTGTGCAGCTTTCCGGCTGTTTTACTACTCAACTTATCCAATTGATCATAGCTGATGCGGCGACTACCGTTTTGATCAACAAATGCTGTACGCTCACTATTTTCGACAATTGCCTGTTTCAACAATGTAAGATAATTCATTTTCAGACTCCAAATTATTGTTGATTTGGTTTGTGTATATCTGATTGTAAACTTCGAAGATGTTCTTCAAAGCTTCTCTGATGAAAAACGCGTCCTGTTCTTTTTCTATGGGCTTCTTACAATAACCCATTATATTATACGCCATAATTGTGAAGGATCACATACACATGTATGTGGAAATTCCTCCGAA
The DNA here is from genome assembly GCA_937894515.1 of uncultured Clostridia bacterium. Lineage (GTDB taxonomy): Bacteria > Bacillota > Clostridia > Oscillospirales > Oscillospiraceae > Vescimonas. Next base: position 2,272 of record CALCRH010000091.1, read on the forward strand.
ATATGCAGTAGCAGATATCATGGGATATCTGAAAGGGAAAAGCAGTCTAATGATTTTCGACCGACACGCGAATTTGAAGTACAAGTATGGGAACCGGCACTTCTGGTGTAGGGGATACTATGTGGATACGGTGGGAAGAAACGAAAAGAAGATAGAAGAATATGTGCGGAATCAGCTGCAGGAGGATCAAATCACAGACCAAATAGGATTGCAGGAATACTTTGACCCGTTTACGGGTGAGCCGATACAAAAGGGCAAAAAATAAGCCGCTTCAGCGGCAGTCAGAGAATGTATGCGGTTGGTAGACTGCTCAAGGGCCTTTAGGCTAAGCCAGCCAAAGGCCCTTATAGGGCCAGTGCAAGCCACCTGCTATGCGGGTGGTCTTGACTTATATATTAGAAACGAGCAGATGGAAGCCAGAATTGCTCTCCTGATGCGTCAACCGCCGTGTTAATCATTGAAGGAGGTCAGCCATTTTCTGAAGACGGTTTAATGCTTCGTCAAGTGTACTCTGCTGCCTTGCAAAATGCAGACGTATGAGATTGCTGACCGGTTCTTTGAAAAAGCTCGAACCGGGCACGGCTGCGACTCCGATGTTCTTTATCATCCATTCACAGAATTCAAGATCCGAACAGTTCTTAAACTGTGGAAGACCAAGGAAGTCCTGTATGTCGAGCATTACGAAATAGCTGCCCTGAGGTGTATTGTGCTTCAAGCCTGCTCTGTCGAGCCCTGCAAGAAAATAATCTCTTTTTTCAGTATAAATCTGCTGCAGCTCGGTGTAATAGCTTTCCGGCAACTCCAACCCGGCAACTGCTGCCTCCTGCAGAGGAGACGCTGCACCCACTGTCAGAAAATCGTGGACTTTTTTCGCGTTTTCTATCACCCACTCCGGACCGCAAAGATAGCCGAGCCTCCAGCCGGTAATTGAATATGTCTTGGAAAGTGAACTGCAGGTGATTGTATGATCGTACATTCCCGGCAGTGATGCGGCGGCTATGTGAACATTCGGCTTATAGATTATATGTTCATAAACTTCGTCGGTTATTACGAATGCATCATATTTAATCGCAAGCTCACCGATGGCGGTCAACTCAACTTTGGTGAACACCTTTCCGCACGGATTGGAAGGATTGCAGACGATTATCGCTTTCGCTCCGTTTTTAAATCCATCCTCTATCAGCTTGATATCGAAGTTGTACTCAGGAGGTACAAGAGGTATGTAAACCGGCTCGGCACCTGATAAAATCGCATCCGCCGCGTAATTTTCATAAAACGGTGAAAATACCAAAACCTTGTCACCAGGATTGCATATTACCATCATTGCCGCCATCATGGCTTCTGTGCCGCCGCAGGTAACACAAAGCTCGGTGTCAGGGTTTATCG
>CALCRH010000092.1 GCA_937894515.1 uncultured Clostridia bacterium
TGTAACCGATGGTGGAGAACTGGTTCAGAGGACCGCCGATCTCGCTCTTGTCGTGAACGATCATTTCCAGAGCGCCGCCCTCGGGATCGATGATGCCGAAGGACTCCTTGCCGAAGAAGTAGGTGGCGTAGGTCACGCCGCCGGACTTATTGCTGTAGTCGCCGCCCAGAACAGGTGCGAAGGTGTCCTCGATGAAGCGAACGCCGTGCAGCTCGCCGATCTCGCCATTGAAGATCTCGGTGACGGCGCTGTACTTGTGAGCCTCCACCCAGGCATCGCTCTTGCGCAGATCGTATGCTACGGAGGGGTGGATGACTGCAACGTACTTGCCGTTGATGGTGGGAGCACGGTCCTTCTTCAGCTTGGTAGCGGCCTTTGCGACCATGTCGGGGGTCAGCAGGGCAAAGCCGTCGGTTGTGGAAGCACCCATGGTGGAGGGACCCTGGGGAGTGGACTTATAGGTGCCGTCGGGTGCGATGTTGTCGCAGTACAGCACGTTGGTGTTGACCAGCAGCGCATCGCGGATCAGAGTCTCCTGGGTCTCTGCGGCAGAGTCACCCATCTTTTCGGTCGCCTGATCGATGATGGGATCATAAGCACGGAACTCCAGCTTGTCGGAAACGGAAGCGTAGGTGCCGTACTGCTTGATGTCACCGTGCAGGCTGGTCATTGCCATCTTCTGACCGGAGGGGATCACGCCTTCAACCAGCTCGTCTGCCTTGGCAAAATTCTTGAACTTTCTCCACTCCACTCTGGTGCCGTGGTTCTTGGGCAGGGGCTGCCGCTTGGCGAACTGTGCGTAGTACTGCTCGACCTTGGCACTCTCCAGCAGCTGAGTGTCGTAGTAGACCTTCATCTCGCCGGACAGGGTGTGCTGCTCGTCGAAGGGGGTGCTTTCACCGGTGTAGGAATTGACGTAGTCCTGGGTGGTGTTGGTCAGGAAGCCTGCCTCGGTGTATGCATGAGAAGTGGGAAGGCCGGGGAACATCTGGATATCAAATTTGAAATTAAACATGATTTTTATCTCCTTTTTTTAATGTGTGTGGAGGGCACACCGCAGCTTATTTTCTGTAGAACATGCTCGGTGTTACCCTCTGACCGTTGGCGGCAGCACGCTGCATTTCCGCACGAATCCGTGCCTTGTCCGCAGCGGTTGCCCGTGAAAAGTCGAAGGTGGTAACAGAGGGAGCCTGAGAGCTTGCGCCGTTTTCTTTCGGCCTTGCCATGCCGGACTGGATGGCGGCAGCAGCCTTCTTCTGGCCCTGTTGCACAGCAGCCTGCATGGATGCCGTCTGGATCTCCTGGTGATGCAGCGCCCAATAGGCATCCGCGACGGATACCCCACCGGGTCCCGTCAGTTTTCGGAAGGTCTCATTGCTGTCCATTTCCGCATCCAGATCGAAATTGGGAAAAACCTTTTTCAGATCCTCCGCCTGTGCGCGAAGACCTGCCATGTGGTTGTCAAACTGAAGCCGCTCCTGGAAAAGCCGCTGCAATTCATTCTGCCTGTCGATCTGTCTCTGCTGCTGATCCAGCTGCATGGCAATCTCCTCAGAAACGCCCATCTTTGCAGCCTTTTCCGCATATGCGCCTGTCACCGCATTGGTAAGGGCAATGTAGTCCAGGTTTTCCGGGTCCATGTTGTGCTCCTTCGCCAGCGACTGGATCATCGGGCCAATGGCGTTCAGTTTCGCTTCTGCATCCTTTGCGCCCTTCAGCCGATTGTTGATCAGACTCTGGATTTCCTTGGAGTACTTCTTGGTGAAATCGTCGAATGTCGGCTCCTTTGCTTCCTTGGGCGTGTCATCTGTGCCAGGGACGGGCTGGCTCTCTGCTGCCTGTGCGGGTGCCGTGGCCTCGGCCTTCCGCATCGGCGGCAGATTGTACTGTCTGTTTTTCATCCGGCCTTCAGGCACGCCCAGCACCTTCAGCCGATTCCGCCCGGAGTCAGCGGTATTACTTCCCGTATCGACGCTGCCTTCAGCTGCGGCAGGAGCGGCACCTTCACCGCCGTCTGCAAACATCTGGAGCAGGGTCTTAAAATTGAATCGCATATGGATGCCTCCTCATAAAATTTCCCGGTAACAGACGTTGTCGGGATATTCTTCAGCCATCTGCCGCAGTCCTGCGCAGATGACGCTGAATACTTCTTTGGTGCGCTTTTTGTGCCTTCCTTTTGCCATAGCCTGCACCCTCGCATAGCCCTTCTCCGTGACGATCATCGGTTCCGGGAAATGGGTGTGGTCTTCTTCGAAAAGCTCTCTGAGCCGCAATGCCGCCGTCAGGATGAGGATGGATACCGAAGCGCATACGATATCCTGCCCCTCCGGGGCATAGCCTGCATGCCCCTCAACGGTCAGCTCCTGCTTGGATCTGCTGTATTCTGCGCGAATCATTCCATACCTCCCGGCTGGCTTGCGTTGTTGGCTCGCTGCCGTGCGCTGGCAACGATACCGTGTTCTTTCTGCTGCATGCCGCCCATAGGATCGATATTGAGATCAGGCATTGCACCGGAACCTGCCGCCGGTGCCTGGCCTGTCATTCTTGCAAGGTCCTGCTGGATCTGGGGAATAATGTCCGGCTTCGCCGCCTGTGCCAGCATCATGGACAGCTGCATGTACTGCATCAGTTTTTCCTGCATGGCGGCGTTGCGCTGGATCTTCTGCATCAGCTGATCCTTGCCGTCAAATTCCATCATGTCCAGCGTTGCGAGGGCCTGCTCTGCCATCTGGGGGTTGAAGAATCCCAGATTATAAAACTGGAGCGCCAGCTCGTTCTGACTGACCTTGGTGTAGACATTGCGTTTCTGTGCGCTGACCTTGATGTCGAACACCGGCAGTCTGTAACCCATGTCAATGCCGAAGTCGTTGCCCTGGCTCTGGGGCTGGATTCCGGCATTGGAGTAGGATACAAAATCCTCCATGCCGTACTGACCGACGATGCGGAACTGCCTGGGCAGCTCATAGAACTGTCGGATCAGCTCGATCACCAGCTCCACGATGGATGCGTATGCCCGGTAGGATGCCAACGTAGAATCCCGGCTTCCCTTGCCGGATGCCTCCTGCAATGCTGCGATGGCGGATGCCGCCGTAACGCCGGAGGAGGTAGAGCCGGTGGAGGTCTCCGTATTGCCGGAGGTCTCCCGCAGCTCGTTGATCGTGTCCTGCAAAATGTTGATTGCGTTGCCGGGCACAGAGGATGCCACGATCTGCCGGAGCGAATCCTCACCCAGATTGCCGTTAACGTGGACAATGGGCTTGCTGAGATCCAGGAATTCCTCCTCGTTTACGCCGCCGTCCTGCCGCTTGAAATATCTGGGGGTGGCGGATACCACAGCATTTTTAACGCATGCGGTTTTTAAAATGTCAATTTCGGTTTGCGCATCCTTGCAGAGGTCCACAAAGCCGTAACCGCAGGGTGTGCCCTCCACAGGGAACAGCGCATCGAAAACATAGGGATACTTCCCGTGGTCATACAGTCCGCGCTCCGCCATCTGCGGATCTGCCTCTGTGGAGTAGAGGATGGTCTCGCCCACATACTGGATGTACTGGAGGGTATTCTTATTGCCAGCCATCTTGTGGTAGTAGCACTCAATGATCGTCGCCTTGTTGTCCGTCCTGACGGTATCGTCGTACAGGAATCGTGCCTCAATAATGCCGGGGGTCTTCAGCTGCCCCTCCAGCTGGGGGTATCGCTCCAGCAGAGCATCCTTGTCGACCATCTCGGTGTGGAAGAAGTATCGGCTCTTCTGGATGTCCGTAATGCCGGGTTCCCAGAAAATATTCAGCAGGTTCACCTTTTCAATGGCGATATCGCCCAGACCATTGAGCTTCTGGCTGTCCCATACCACCTTGTAAACGCCGGTGCCGGTCTTCATCTTCTGCCACGCCACGTCGGAATACACCTGCTCGAATCGGTTCTGCTCCAGAATCACAGGGATAATATCGGACAGGATCCGCGCCTCGGCTCTGTCGCTGGCCTCTCTGGGCAGGATATTGGGTTCCGGGTACGCCTCGATGGCATCGGCATGCTTGTTGCAGATCACGTTGTGCAGCCAGCTGGAGCGGCTGCGGTAGCCGTCTCGCATAGATGCATGGTCCATGGTCTCCTGCCGGGAATTTCTGAGCTTCCACCAGCTTTCGGACTCGATGATTCTGCGTTCCGTTGCGGACTTTCCTGCCTTGTAATCCTGAAGGATCTTGTTCAGTTCGCGGATTTTTTCCGCATCGGTCTGCGGTGTAATGGTATCCATTGATTACCTCCTATTTTTCTGCATCTGATCCAGCGGATCAACGATCATCGTCTTGGTTTTCACCGGGAGAATCGGCTTGATAGGCCGTGACATGCACATGTATCTGCATTCATCCGCCACATGATCCTCCAGGTCGGTGTTGAGGTCCTCCGGGTGCGTCTCGGAGTACATCATCAGCGGGATCGTGCGGATAAATGCCGTGCAGTTGGAAAAGATATAGATTCGTGGGTATCCTTCCTCGTCAAACTGGAAACGATAGTGCATCTGCATCCACCCGGGAATGCGGTTGTTGTCTCCGGGGGTAAAATAGATCCCGTACTTTGCCGCCGTCTCTGCGATGGACTCACCTCTCGATGCGTCCCAGATCGCCGGGTCTGCGATGGAATCCACGATCTTTCTGCCCTTCAGCCATGGGTGGGTTCGTTCCAGCTCTGCCACCCGTTTAAACTGTTCCTCCGGTGTCCACTTCACGCCTTCGTTGGGCGTTTCCGTGCATCCGTAAAGCTCAAGAAAGCGGTACAGCGTCCCCTCATAGTCCATCGCCCAGTACGCAAGGGAGAAGGGCTTTCCGTAACCAAAGTCGTAGGAGCGCATGACGGTCCATCCGGCGGCCTGCCCTCTGGAAATGTCGAATGGCTCGATCACATGACACCATCTGCGCTGCTGCTTCAGTTCCTCCGCCGTCGTTTCCAGCTCGATGGCCTTCCGCTGCGGTGGGTCGATTACAAAATCCTCAAAAAACTGTCCCTCGAAAATGTCCCAGTCGCCCTCCAGCCACGCTTTGCGCAGTTTAGGCGGCAGGGCTTCCAGCTGCTTGATGTATTCCGGCTGGCTTTCCATCAGAGCCTTGTTATCTGTTACCAGAGCCTGTATAAATGAGTAATCCTCCGGGTTTTCGCCATCCACAAACTGCCGGTCGATAAAGATCCGCTTAAAATATCCATGGGATGCGCCGCCCGGGTTCAAGGTGTAGTAGGTTCGTTTCGGGAATCCGTTAACACCACGGATACAGGCGTTGATCTTTTTGATCCAGTCCTCCAGAAACTGCCCTGCCTCATCGCAGAACCATACATCGTATTCCGCGCCCTGATACTGCCCCAGGTCAGACTCGCAAGCACAGTATCCAAACGAGATCGTGGATCCGTTTGGAAATGTGAACACCTTGTCGGAGCGGTTGTATTTCGCTATCCCCTTCAGTAGCTCCAATAGAGGATTGATATGGTTATTCAGTAGCTCTTTGTATGTCCGCCTGGTGATCAAAACCTTGATCCCCGCAAACAGCAGACATAGCAGGATTGCCTTCCATCGGACGAACCATGATTTTCCACCGCCTCGGCTGCCTCCGTATCCGATGTGCCGATGCCTGTCCTCAAATGCCTGCTTTTGCTTTGGGTTAGGTTCCGGCATGATAAGCTTTTTATCCGCCATACCGTTCCAGATCCCCCTCCAGCTGCACCGTGATCGTCTGGCTGTTGTCTGTCTGCGTCTCTCTGCGCAGCTTCTCGATCCGTGCCCTCTGCTCCTCGATGTCCATTTCGGAAGGCCGCTCCATGGCGGTTCTGATCGCTCTGAGCGCCGCAGCATACTGCCCGATGGCCTGTGGCATCAGCGGCCCCTCATGGCTCAGCGCCATCATAGAGGACTTGGTAAGCTCCAAAAGCTCAGATGCCACATCGTATACCTCCAGCTTGCATTTCGCCGTGCCTGCCTCAACTCTGGACCTAATGACAGCGGAAACATCTGTGTCCACTCTGTGCTCTATCTGTGCTCTGCTCTGTGCCCATCCGTCAGCCTTTGCCTTTTTCCGCAGCGTTCCAAACGGGACTCCGTATTTCGCTGAGAGCTGCCGGTAGCTGATGCCGCCTTGCAGATACTCTGCCTTTAACTTTTCCCAATCCAACAGCCCTCCTCCTTTTTCGGCTTTTCCCGCATCATATCAGTTATTTTTTCGTTGCTAAAAGCCCCACCCCCCCACCTATAATCTCTCTCCGATTTTTTCCGAAAAAAATTTTTAAAAACCCTCTTGACATTGTCTATGCCTAGTGCTATAATAACACCATCAAGAACAAACAATCACCTTTAGGAGGAAATCACTATGGCAACTCAAAAATTAGTCGCACGGCTCCCTCTCAACTATGCAGATTTCGGCGAATACGCCCTCACCGAAAAAGGCATGGAGATGTACAACAGCATTATCATCGATATGCTGCCCGACAGCTGCACATGGTGCGGCAACGAAATCATTGGGGATATCGATGCTGACTATACAGATTTCGACATTGCCGAAATCATCTCCGCAGCAGCTGAGAAAATCACGGAAATGGATGCTGATGGCATCTGGGCAGAGTAATTCAAGGTGACCTGATATGCCATACTCCGACGCTCAGAAACGAGCCTCTAAGAAGTGGCGTGCCGCCAATCAGGTGCAGCTCAACCTGCGGATGCGACCGGAGGAAAAGGAGCTGATCGCCGCCGGTGCAGAATCCGCCGGCCTGAGCATCGCAAAATACCTCATCAGCCTCGCTGAGAGAGATCAGCACAAATAGATACACAAAGCCCACCAGGGATTTCTCCTTGGTGGGTTTTCATTTAATCGTATTTGGTTTCCAGCATCCTTGCGATCATGCAGCTGCAATAGCCGTCGAGGGAGTAGCAGTATTGGCTGCGATAGTCATAAGCCTTTCCCTCATCGGCAAAACACAGGTGGATCGTATTGGCCTCGTCGGTTCCTTCGCAGACAACCATCCATCTCTCCTGAGCCTTATAAAACGGGCATTGGGCGTATTTGCTGATCTTATGCCTGGACATTCAGATCGCCGCCTTCCATCCTCGTTTTTCCCTGGCTCGCAGTCTGGCACTCTCTCTGCTCCATTGCTCGTAGCAATCAAACGAGCAGTAATATTTTCTGCCGCTCAGTTTGCGGTAGAATTTCTTTCCGCAAAACCTGCATACTGTGTCGCCCTCATCTTTCTGCTTTGGCTGCGGAGCACCGCCGTATATAGTCATGTACTTTCCGTATGTCATACCCCGTGCCATGGCTTCGTTGGCACACCAGCTGAGTCTGTCCATCATTCCCACCTCCCGGTCTTATAGCTGTATTGCTTCAGCATGTCGTATCGCTCGCGGAACGGGAAGAAGTCGATCTCATCTCCGTATGCCTCACGCAGCGCTGCGTCCAATTTCTCCTGGTAGTAGTCGGAGTCGTCGCTTTTCCGCCACGCATCGTCAAAATAGTCCAGGATCTGTGCCGTCTTTTTCAGCACGGCGATCAGCCGCTTCGCGCCGAAGGTATCCCGTCCCATGGTCTCCGCGTCTCTGAGCGCCAGCGTGATCGCGTCACACATCTGCTGCCGTCCCACCTGGCATCCGGCATTCAGGCATGCCATCTGCATCTCCTTTTGCCGTGCTAGAAAATCATTTTTTGCCATTGATATCCTCCAAAATCATCTGCTCCGTCATGTCCTCTATGGATACAAGCCGGATGTCTCCCCAGCGTTCAAGATACATCTCCAGATGCTCTTTTACCCATTCCGCCGTCCCGTCAGAATCCAGTTCAAACACAAGCTTCAGCATGCCGTTTCCCTTTCTCCAATTGAGCAAAAATCATCTGCTTCTGTGTATGCCTGCATTGATAACATCGGGCACTCTTCGTCGTTCCCAAATTTTTTGCAGTCCTTGCACCGCACCACAGGCACGGCATCAATCGTTGGAGCAGCGTTAAAAGCCTCTTGCAACCTAACCGCAACATTAAAGCATCCTCTCGGCAGCTCTATTTCACCAACCGCTTCCCAGAGCGCATCCGCATCAATTAGTCGCATCGCTTTTCCTCCTCTTAGCTTCTTCCCGGCATTGCTCAATCGTTCCGTGATGCTGAAGCATACAGCCTTCGCAATCAACATCGCCGCAGATGTTCAGCTTATCTGCTTCAGTTTCAGCACAGCTGCAAAAATCATCTTCATCTGGTTCAAACCAGTTGCCATCCTCTGAAATATGGCTGTGAAAATCACACCAGCCGATTTCATCGTTGCTGTAATGTATACAATCCCTGCAACGCACAACAGGAACGGCATCCACGGTGGGGGCAGCGTCAAAAGCCGCTTTCAGCTTAAACGCAACAATCTCACATTTTCTCGGCAGTTTTATTTCGCTAACCGATTCCCAGAGAGCATCCGCATCAATTAGCCTATGCGACATTTTTCCCGGATTTTCTGCGCTATTTGCGACATTTTTCTCTACCATCACTCTTCCTCCTTCGGGCATTCCCTTGTCCCTTCAAGATCCTCCCATGACATTAGGAGGTCAGGCAGTTCAAGATACCTCCGTTTCGCATCTCTCGTCACTTCTGCACGGTAGCAATCCTTCGGGCATTTTTTCGGATCGTAATCAAGGCAATGCGTTACATCATGATTCATCACTCTTCCTCCTGTTCCATGCTTCGATAGCTTCTTCGTCTGTATCATACCAATCTGTTGTTGGCTGAATTTTACAATCTGAATTAAGGCATCCTGCATACACCACTCTACAATATGGGCGTATTCGCATACTTGCTTCTCCACCGCAAAACGGGCAACGTTTTAGTTGTTCATTCATCACTCTTCCTCCTTCGTACATCCTCCGAGGTAGTAAAGCTCATTTTCTTCAGTATTAAATGAGACCCCAACCTTCCAGCCAACTGTCGGTCCAATTATCCCGTTTTGCTCCTTGCTGTGGCAAATCAGCTCGAACTTTTCCAAACGCAGCGTCTTGTGATCCTCTTTCAGTATTTCGAGAATATCTGCAGCATCTCGCAGCATGATCATGGCTGCTTCTACATCCCTGTGGTCACCCACAGCGACGTAGTTTCCGTATTGCTGGTGTTCTCTAGTAATACTCATTTCGCCCTATTCCTCCTTCGGCATGTCATCCAATTCCGGGTGGGTAGTCCTCTGATTGAGGTACCACAGGATGTTCCATGCAGCTGCTCTGGCATGGTCTTCATTTGTTTCCCCGGCGATCAGACGAGCCAGATGCCGTGCGGCAGAGTCCAGCAGGCTGTGTGCCGGAATGCCCTTGTCCACGTTCCGCTCCCCGTAGTGGAGCGCACCCTGCTCGCAATGTTTTGCTACTTCCCAGATCCCGTACCATGGGAGAAGATCAAACCTCCCCTTCCCGGCTGCATTGTCCCGGACAGCTCCGGTCTCAAACGTTCTCTGTTCCATTTTTCCGTCCCTCCTGCACCACGATGCACTCGCCGTTTAACGCCTCCGGGGTCACGTTGTCATGTGGCATCTTGACGATTACCTTGTCCTGATAGTGTTTCGGATTCCCGCTGGCCTCTGAATAATCGTCATGCTCCACACCGGATCCGGCGATACCGTTGTGCCGGAATGACGACCGCTGGAATGTCTTTGCATTTCTCACCCAGTTGCTCATTGTCTGATCTCCTCGATTCTGTAGCGGTAATAATGCGTCCGCTGTTTTCCGTTTTCGTCCAGGACTTTGACATCCTCCTGGCTCACCTTGTAATTGCCGCTGAGCCGTATATCGGAGATCCGCTTTGACGCGGACCCGATATGCAGCTGCGTTGTAGCCTCCATGTTGGTGATCGACCCGTGTTCCTTGCAGTAGGCGATTATCTTCGCCCTCTGAATCTCTCGTTCCATGTCAGTCCTCCTCTGGAAATCTAAGTTTCGTAACAGCCATTGGGAACTCCTCGATTTCGCTTGCCCATCGTGCCGTACCGGTCCCGTTGCATCGTTCCCAGCACAATGGGAAACCGCCGATTCCGTCGAACAGGCTTCCAAGTGTTGCAGGTCGTTCGTACTGTGCCGAAATCCTGCGAAGGATGTAGAACCAGAATGGCAGCGCAATCGAATTGCCCAACGCCTTGTATCTCGGACTATCGGCATCGCCCTTGTGCTTCTTACCCTTGCTGTCAACCCAATCCCCGATGTCCGTCCATCCGTCCGGGTAGCCCTGGAGTCTCTCGCATTCAAGCGGTGTCAGTCGGCGAACCACAGAGCCAATCCTGCACACTTTGTTGCTGTTCAGGTTCATGCCTTGCTCTTTAGCTTGCAGTATACCATTTACACCGGTGTTCTCCACGCCGTTCCGACAATCAACAGCGGCAATATAGGTCTCGGAATCCTCCCGGAATTGCAAATTGGCTTTTGCTTTGAGGGTATGGGCTACATCAGGAACAAATACAGCTTGCGGGTCATGCATACAGTTCAGCGCTCCAACAACAGTATCAATGCTCTGGTTCGTCTGCCCGTTTCCAATGCAGATGGCATCATACACCGCCATTTGCTGCTCAGCCTTTAGGGTTGGTGAAAGTTCCTCTTGATAGCCAATGCTCCCCGCTGCCGCTGCCGCTGCCGCTTTATACGCAAAACCAGCACATACAGCCGGTCGGTCAATGGTATTCAGCGTATAGGAAACATTCTCACACCAACCACGCCCGTTGCATCCGGCTGTATCGGCTCTATCGATACCGTTCCCTTGCAAGCAGAATATTAGATAGTTCCTGGAATCTTCCGTGAGCGAATGGCATGGGTCACCCGGTTTCGGGTTGTTCCCGTTTCTCAGAGATGTTATTCCGACTCCAGGATAAGTGATTGGTTCTCCAGCGCGATTCTCAGAGCCTCCGGCAGTGCCTTGCCTCTCCGTGATGCTCTGTTGAGGATCCCTTGACATGCCCTTGCGCTCAAAGAGTATTTCGGGTGCGCTGAGACCTCCAAAATCTGCGACAAGGCAGATGCGTTTTCTTCTCTGGGACACTCCCCAAAACTGTGCATCGTGTACTCTCCAAGCAACGCTCCAGCTTCCCATCGGGTCGTAGATGCACCCGGCCTTGCTCCATCCTTTATCAGGCACAGGCACATCGGGGGCTTCCGGCTCTGCGACCCGGATCGTTTCCTCAAGGACGGCTGCGAAATCCTTTCCTCCGTTGGAGCTGAATGCTCCGGGGACGTTTTCCCAGACCATGTATCTGGGCCGAACCATGAAACCTGATCTTCCTCTGCGTACATCTGCTTCCCTCATTTCTTTGATTACCCGGATCTGCTCCATGAACAGCCCGGAACGTTTTCCTGCGAGACCGGCTCTTTTTCCGGCTACGCTCAGATCCTGACAGGGGCTGCCGCCGGTAATGCAATCGACCGGCTCCAGTTCTGCCCCGTTGATCTTCGTAATATCTCCAACGTGCCTCATTGAAACACCCTCCGCAGCCCCAGGCTGATCTCCATTGCCTCATTTACCTTTTTCATGGTCTCCTTGTCCAGGTGGCCTCTAACTTCGCCCAGCCTGCTTGCCGATACTGTTCGGATCTGCTCCAGCATGATGGTATTCATCACCGTGCAGGATAGCCCTTGCCCAACAAACCGGACATGGGTTGGCATCGGCTTCTTGTCTGCCTTGGAGATCGGTGCTATAATGGTCGTTGTACTCTTCATGTTTCCAAGATTATTCTGGAGCACGACGCAGGGGCGGCATCCGCCCTGCTCGTTGCCCTCCACCGGGTTCAGATCGACATAAACGATATCACCGCGTTTGATTTCCATAGCTGCCACCTCAGAACGGAAGATCCGCGTCATCATCTTCCAGCATTGCAAAATCCCCTGCATCCGGCGCAGCGGTCTTCTGGGTGCCGTCTTTCTTTGCCTCGGCAAAGTAGCAATGCTCCACCAGAATTTCTGCTGTACGGCGGTTGTTGCCGTCCTTGTCTTTCCAGCTGCGCATCTGCAATCTTCCGGTCACGCAGGCAAGGCTTCCCTTGTGGAAGTATTTTTCGATGAACTCAGCGTTGTTTTTCCACGCCACGCATTCGATGAAGTCGGTTTCCCGTTCGCCGTTCTCTGGCTTGTAGTCCCGGTCGCAGGCAATGGAGAAGGAGCAAACGGCGGTGCCGTTCTGGGTTCTCCGCAGCTCCGGGTCTCTGGTTAAACGTCCCATGATCGCAATGTAATTCAGCATTTTTTAGTCCTCCTCAAATAAATCCATTTGCCCCGGTAGGATGTCATATTCCATCCACCAGTTAAATACATCAATTCCAGTTTGCCATCGTGTTGGCAGTCCGTTTGATTTTCTCGCTTCCAGCATTTTTCCAAATGCTTTGATATAAAGGTCTTTGTATTTCGGGTAACGCAGGAACTCTCGTTCCCTTCCATGCGTCCTCGCCATTGGGCATCCGATGCACCCAATCCGCTTAAATCCCTCATCATAGAGCGAGCAGTACGGTATGTTGTAACCTCTCAGAAATTCCCAGACATCATCGTCTGTCCACTCGATGATCGGGTTTAGTGCTGTCTTGTGCCGCTTATAGCAACTCTCGACCATTCTGCGTGATTCATCGTTATCGTTTACCAGAACCACCCACCCCCGATCGGTTAAAGTAAAATCCGGGTTATCTATTAGTCCTGTTTCTTTTTTGATCTTACGACCTGCGCTCATAACCGTTACAAGTCCCTGGTTATTCTTTCTGTTCGTGCTTTCTGCCCAGCGAACTCCAGTTATCGTCATGCGACCGTCTCCAGAATCTTCCTTCAGAAACTTGCAGCAATACCTTAAAATTCTTGTTGGCGGCATTTTCTTCTTCTCGATGAGGTTCCACATTGTCACCCGTTTCCCGTCCGGGTATCGTGGGAATTCCATCCTCACATACGGGTGGTGCTTCTTGATGAACTGCACAAGTTCTGGTGGATCAATGCCGGTCACGCGATACACGGCGTTGTATTTAACTCCAGCCATGTCCGCAAGTGCTTTGATAACGCAGCTGTCCTTTCCGCCGGAAAAAGCAAGATGATACCCTTCTGGCGGCTCAAATGCTTTCAAGCGCTGGATGCTAGTGGCAACCTTCTCTTTAAGTTCTTCGCTTACTCCCATTTGATTGACACCTCTGTTCTCGGATTCACTTTGTCGTATTTCACACGGCTGCCGTCGTGGCTGATGATGATATATGCGTTGTCGTCTTTCAGAACCTTGTAATGCACCAGCACATCGTCCAGCGCCTCCAGCAGGTTCACAAGATCCACCCGCCGGTGTTCCTTCATGTAGAAGACGGCCTTCACGGTGCAGGGCTTGTCATGCTCCTGCCATCTGTCCGGCAGATAGTAGCCTGCCATGTCCTGGTAGTTCAAAAACTGCTCGCTCGGCAGCACATGCATCCTCCCGGATGTCTGATTCCGCACGATCCTGCCGTGGTTCTTCTTCGTCACCGGCGGCAGGGGGATCACAAACTTCAGTTCCTGCATCATTTCACCCCCGTGTTGGTCAGCGCCTCCAGCACCTCGCTGGCATCGCAGCCGATAGCATCCGCAATGGCGCAGATCATATGCGGTGATGGGTTTTTATTCCCCAGAGCGATCCGGCTCAGATCTGCCTCCTGTATGTGCAGGTCGATCGCCACCTCTTTCTGGGTCTTGCCGTGCGCGTAGATCAGTTTCCCCAGTTTGCTCTGTGCCTTTTTCCTGCGCGGCCTCTCCGGCATCTCGATCATGGTCATATAAAGCTCAATGGCGTGCCCAGAAATGTGGCATTCCCTCGCAACCTCCGGGATCTCCATGCCGCCAATCAGCGCTCTGATAACACCCTCATATCTCGGTTTGATTTTCACAAGCATCGTCAATTCTCCTTCATGATTCTTCTGATTGCATCCAGCTCTGCCTCTCCGGGAATCCATTCCCCGGCAGATGCGGTATATCCTGCCTGATTCGGCAGCTCGTCGCACCATCGTTCCTGATTCAGCCAGGTGGATGGATTTGGGATAAATCTGCCGTCCTCCTTCGTCCATTGCGCCGATGCCTTCTGTGCTTCCACGGCTTTCAGAATCGTTTCAAGCGGAACCTTCACTTTCTGGAATGCCTTCCGTGCATCTCCTTTGCCAACCTTCTTCGGGTATGCCGCCCAAAATTCATCAAAGGGGGTAATAGGGGATATAGAACTATCGTTCTCTATCTCTATCTCTTTCTCTTTCTCTATCTCCTTCTCTATCTCTATCTCCTTCTCTTTCTCGCTTGCGGTTTGCTTACGTTTTGCTTTCTTTTTGTTTTCTGTTTGCTTTCCGTTTGCTTTCTGTTTGCTTCCACCTTGCTTTCCGACAGCAGCTTTTCTTCTGCCAACATCCAGCGTAGGCTTCACAAGGAAAAACATAGCAGCCGCAACGCCTTTCAGGTCTTGCTCAGTCCCATCGAGTCCGTACTCGATGATAGCTTTCAGCACCGTCAGCTGATCCTTCTGTGGTAGGTTGCTGATTGCCTCCCAGTAGCTCCTGTAAAATGTGAACTGTCCTCTAATCGAGGTAGTTTCGTCCAAAGACATGGATGAAATCCTCCTTACTCCAATTGTTTTCTGCCATAGCTTTTAGCTGCCCATATCTGGCAAGTGCCGCACGTGTGTCCGCGTTTTTATGGGCAGCGTACTTTCCTTCGGGTCCGTACCCGATGTGGCACCGGCTGTGGCACAGCCACACGACAAGCCCGTATTTCTCGGAAAGCGCTCTATTCTTCCCCGGGAAGATATGATGCCTGTCCA
This sequence comes from uncultured Clostridia bacterium, assembly GCA_937894515.1. GTDB lineage: Bacteria > Bacillota > Clostridia > Oscillospirales > Oscillospiraceae > Vescimonas. The sequence goes on from CALCRH010000092.1 coordinate 14,762, forward strand.
GCGGATCCTGTGCGCCGTTTCTCAGGCATAGCCAGCATTTCTTATCTTCCATTACTGTCCTCCCGGATACTGCTCCATGAGTGCCCTCATGGCCTGTGAGGTGTGGTCGATCCCAAGCTCCCGTGCATCCGTCAGAACGGATTCCACCAGCCTGGAAAATTCTTTCGTGTCATACTGGGAGCTGCCGTAGTACATCCGGCAGGTCAGCCGGAGTCCGTCCCCGGTCTCGTCCACGTCCACCACATCGCACACCCAGCCGATGCCGTTGCTTCGCCAGATCCCTTCCAGCTTCGGGAAGTCCTCTGCCCTGCATTCCTGGGTGATGTAGTTATTGGATTCGTGAATGTACTTCCGGTATAGGTCGTCGGCGTTTGCCTTCGGGTCGTTCTTCTGGAGCACGACGGCGATATCTCCCAGCAGCGCCCAGAGGAGCGCATTTGCGCTGAGCGAGCGTTTTTTAACCTTTGCTTTGACGGATAGCTCATATTGCTTCTTGCCGTCAAACATATCGCACAGCCCCTGCGCATCCTGGATGGAGGGGACGAGGAAGCTCACCCTCGCCCCGTCCCGTCCGAAGCTCCATTCAGGAGCCGTCACATCAACCGGCATTGCTCTTCACCCATGTGCTGAATGCCCGAATCGCAGCCTTCATGTCCTCGTCACGCCCCTCTTTGAGGTACTTGGAAACATAGCTGAGATCCTTACGCCACACATCCTGCAAGGTCTCCCCCAGGTAGTCGCCTTCCTTGAACCGGGCCATCTTGAAGTCCTGTCGAGGGGCCGCAGCTGCCTGCTCGTCGCCCGGCAGATCCTCACCGGCGTAGATGTAGAGACCAAGTCCGTGCCGTGCAACAGCTTTGGTGAGGCTCCGCTGGATCGCCTTGTTCACATCAAAGGATGTAACTTTGTCGGCCTGGATGCTGTTGTTACGGTGATCCATCACCGGCAGGTACTCGATGTGCTCGATGTCGTTTACGGTAACGCCGGTCTTTACCCAGCAGGTTCTGCCGTCTGTGTGGTAGTTCCACCCGTTGGCATTTTCATAGATGGTGTACTGGGCATCCGGGAAGAGCTTCTTGACCTCACCCCAGGCATAAGCCCAACTCAAATAAGTAAGGCCGTTCTTCTTCTCGGTCTTGTCGTTTACGTTAATCGCATTCAATGTCTGAAAGTAATTTTCCACTTTCGTCTTCCTCCTCAATCCAAAAATCTAACGGGCAATTGAAATCCACAAGTGATGTGTCGTGGATCTTAAGCCCTGTCAATCTGCACTTGTTTTGCGAATATGTCTCCAAAAAATGGCATGCTGAGCAGCACACCCATAGAGGATCAAAGTCCAGCACGATGGTCGCGTGGACTGTCCGCTTCCGGGAGCGCTTAACCTCGAAATCACGCATAACAGTAGCTCACGCTTTCGTGCTTCAGAGGCTTGAAGAACCGACCGACGCAGTCCTCGCAAAGGATCAGGTCACCCATCTCCCATTCCAGGGCTTTCTCACCCTCTTCGATCTCACCGCCGCAGCAGTTGCAGGTTGCGATTCTCGCCCGGAATTCCCGGTTCGCTTCCCGGTCCCACCTTTCAAAATCCAAAGCAGGATTGTCGCTGAAAAAATAACTCATTGCAATTCCTCCATTATTGTGTTATAATGCAGGTGGTTCTTTCGTGTAGATCCACCTCTTATCCAGCCGCTCCGTGGTCGCTCACGGGGCGGTCTTTTTTATCTTCCGAACAGCCAGCGCCGGGGCACCGGGTGCGGTGTGTTGACCATGGCGATGACCTCCATATCGGCCTCGTTCTGGGCCATCTGGTCAGCAGCCAAATCGTTCAGCCGCGTCCGCAGCTCCTTGTTTTCTGCTTCCAGTACAGCGATCCGCTTCTTCATGGAGTGGAATACGTTCTGGATCTTTTCAATCTCTTCCCGCTGCATTTCTTTCCCTCCTTTCAGTCCTTCCATTTCGGAAGGCGTTTTTCCTGATCTGAAATCCGGTGCCGGATTACCAGAGTGTCCGCTGTCTCCTGCACCACCAGCCAGTTCTCCCAGTTCAGCCGGAACTTCTGGATCAGCTGCCGCTGCTTGACGGTCGGTTTCTTCCCCTGTCTCACAGCGTCATCACCGCCAATCCGATCATCGCAGACATGATGACGACGCTGCCTGCCAGACCGATGATCGCCTGGTTGACGAGCTTGCCGTGGTAACCGAGCATCCAGTCGCAGATGCGGATAACAGCTCTCGCGGTGGTCTTACTCATACCTCTGCCCCCATCTCCCGGAGGAACGCCAGCAGATCCTTGCGGAAGATCTCAACGGTGCGCCGCCCTGTGTTTCCCACGCTGACGATCCGACCGAAGGGATAGAACCCTTCTGCGATTCCGTCCGCCAGCCTCATGTGACTGACCTTCCAGCCGTGATCCCGGCAGATCTTCTCTGCCTCATGCGTGTTTACTGTCAGCTTTTCCATCGGTTGCCTCCTTGTTTGTGTCGGCCTTGGCATCGACCCAGCCTTTGATGTACTTGCGGTCTCCCTTATCCAGCTTCAGGTAGTTCTCCATCAGCTCCTTGGCAGCTTTCTTGTCCTCTGCGCTCATTGGTTGCCCTCCTTATTAAATTATTAGTTTTGGGTTGCGTGATGTTCTTTGCATGATCATCATACATCCTTCTAAGAACTTTGTCAAGAACTTTTTGTTCTTTCGCTGAACTTTTTTCTTGACAGCAGAAATCTCCTATGATAAGATAAATCCACAAGGAGGTGATACCGATGATGACAGAAAACGAGCGCATTCGCCTTGTTCGGAAGCGTCTTGGACTTACAATGGAAGCATTCGGTAAAAAGATCGGCGTTGCAAAGAATACAATTTCGCAGGTTGAAAGCGGAACGAATAATGTTTCAAACCAACTTCGCACAGCGATCATCCGTGAATTCAATGTAAACGAAGAATGGCTGCGCACCGGAGCCGGTGGTGACGAGGATTCCAATATCTTCCCGGCGGTGTCAGAAGAGGATCTGCTTACGGATCTCTTTGCGGAAATTATCGGCTCTCCGGCAGATGATTCCATCCGCGCCCTGGCTTCCGCATTTGCACGTTTGACAAGTGAACAGCGGCGGCAGGCCGCAGATCTGGCAAAAGCCCTTGCGGATGCTTACAACAAATAAAAAAAGGACGAGCCGCAAAAGCTCGTCCTTTCCTATTCACTTGTGTTACCTAACTTCGGCTTATCTTTAATACAAACCGATAGAGCACCCGGATGCAATTTTCATCCAGTCCGTTCATCCTTTCGTGAATATATTGAATCATTGCATCTTTGCTCATTGTAATTCCCCTTTCTTAAATCGAACCTATGTTTGAATATTATACTTTTTAAAGTACGTTATAACGTACAATAGGAGGAAATGTATGGATAACAACAAGGACAATATCAACCACTCTATAAAAGGGATTGAACACATCGCCTCATGTGATATTTATCCTTTTAGGAAGGACAACACGCCAAAGAAAACCATATTAAAAGATTTAGTATGCAGCATTGCTATATTCGTTCTTTTTTATGTGATTTCGACGATTATTGTAGCGATTTTATCAGTTGTTTTTTATTACATTGGTTCTATTCCAATTATTGGGGCAATCGCTGCTTTCTTCATTAACCCAACCGGTCAGAATCCAACATTCATATTGTACAGCATAACATTTTATTTTACGGTCGCATGCCTTATAAAAATTGCGGATCTTATGTTCAAAAGCGGTGATGGACAAAACCGTATGATTACTTTCCGTATTTTTGGAGTATTGCTCGCACTATTTAGCATTGTGAATCTTATTTATAATATTTCTCTTCATGCACCGATACTTGTAAACGCAATGGAAATTGCATTGGGTGTATTCTTCTTGCTGATTTCCAAATAACAATTTTGCTTAAATAGGAGGCAGCCATGTCTAAGGAATTAACGTTTGAAGTAGGGTTTTATGCACCCGAATATGGTGACGGTTATATCTATCCCGAAATCGAAGTATCTGCATCTGTATATAAGTACCTGAAGGAATGCTATCAAGAGTATTCCGAGATGGAGCTTGGAATGATTCTGGAATTTGATGACATCACCCCGGCGCAGAAAAAGAATGTGAAGGCGCTGATTGAAAAGCTGAATGCCGAACTTGAAGATGCCTGGGATCTGGAAGACCGTGGTGGTGAAATTCCCTGGGATGATCTTACAATCGCTTACAATGTCCAGCCGGATGATGAATGGGAAGAAGATTAACCTAATTCTACACCATAATTCTTCATTTGTCCGAAACGAACTGACGAATTTTGAAGATACCCCTGCCAAAAATGACCCAATGTTTTTTGGAATGCATCGTGACAAATTGTCACATTGGAGATGGTAGTGTGGAAACTGAAAATATAAACGTGAAAATTGGCGCAAACCTCCGCAGGCTCCGGACCAATCGAGGATGGAGTGCCGAGTATGCCGGTGAGCAAATGGATCTGACTGCCAGCAGCATACACAACTACGAAGCTGGCAGGCGGAAAATAACTCCCGAGCTTATCATGAAGGCCGCAGAGATTCTCAACTGCTCCATTCTGGACATCTTTTATGGCCCGGATGAAAACGGGAAAGAACTGAATGTCCTGTCCCCTGAGTCCTCCAAAATCATGCGGTACCTGGCAACTGACTGGGACGGCAATATCGAAGCGCTGGTAACCTTCATGGGCCTTGTCGCCATGCTGCCACCGGAGGAGCGCCGGGAAATCTACATGATCGTCACAATCACAAAGGACCGGCTGCTCCATGCCGGTACAATCAGGGCAGAGGATCTGCCGAAGAATCTTGCATATATGGAAGAGCAGCTGGGAAAGCTGTTTGAGGGGTGACGAAGATGCTCTGCGTAAAGTGCAAAAAGGAAATAGCGGACGGCTCCGTGTTCTGCAACTGGTGCGGGAAAAAGCAGATCGCAGAGCCGAAGAAGCATCGCCGCCGCGCAAACAGCACCGGAACGATTTACCGCCGCAAGGACAATTCCAAAAATCCGTGGATCGTCCAAAAGAATCACATCTACATATCCTCGCATCCGTCATATGCAGAGGCTCAGAAGGCTCTGGAGCGTCTCACAGACGATGAAATCACAGATAAGTACAACATGACCTTTGCCAAGGTTTACGACCTGTGGAGCCGTGAGCACTTCCGTACCATATCGAAATCCCACCAGGACGACTATTCCTCCTCCTATAACCGATGCCCAACGCTGCATGATCGGAAGTTCCGCTCTCTCCGAAAATCGGATTTCATGGATATAATTATCCGAATGGAGAAGGACGGATATGCGGAGTCAACCGTTGGAAAACAGATCCAGCTTTTCGGATCGATGTCCAAATGGGCCATGGCAGAGGACATCATTAAAGTAAACCATGCACAGTTTGTTTCCACAGTTGCCCGGCAGAAAAAAGAGACTCTGCCCTATACCAGGCAGGAGCTGCTTGCGATCCAGAAATGCACACTTCCGCAGGCCATGATCCTGCGTATTCTGATCGCAACAGGATGCCGACCGAAGGATCTCTTCACGGCGAGGCTGGCTGATTGCCACAGCAACTATTTTGTTTCCGGCTCCAAGACAGAGGCCGGATATGACCGTGCAATCGGCGTTGCGGAATATGGCATTGCAGATTATACCATGCTGGTAATGATGGCAACAGCGGCAGGCTCTGAGCTTCTGATCGGCGGCTACGATGGCAATCGCAACTACAGCAACTGGGCAAAGCGTGAATATAAGGTTCTAAAAGATGAACTGCACCTTGGCGACAAAACGCCGTATTCCTCTCGCCATACATTTGCCACCATGGCAGCTGCATCCGGCATGCCGCCGGATCTGCTCCGCCGCCAGATGGGGCATAAAAACATTCATACAACCGACAGAATCTATAAGCACGTTGATGACCTAGCTATAGCAGAGAGTTCCGCAAAAGTCTCAATCTTGTGACCTGTATGTAATTCGTATGTAGCCAACTTTTTCTAAATAGAAACAAAGTCGAATTATCTTATATCTTTTTATATAAATACATCTAAAACAAACCTAAGAATGTTCGGTTTTTACCAGGTAGCGTGCTTGACGTGCGCAGGGTCAGCGGTTCGAGTCCGTTATCGTCCACCAAAAACACCCCAGAATCAAACGATTCTGGGGCTTTTTATTATGTTTTCGTAACATTTTTGGGCTTTTTATAAGACCAAAAAATCATTCGTATGTAGTTCGTGTGTAACTACATCTTTTGTAATAAATTTGTAATGAAAGGGCATCGGGTTATTCACCCGACGCCCAGCAGCTCTTCGATCCACTCATGCTTCCGGATATATTCCCGGTGAGCTTTGTCCCATCCATCCTTCATTTCGGAAGTCGGGTTGTAGTGTTCCTCGAGCTTTTCAATTTCTGCGACCGCCCTGTCATGCAGCACGGTCGCATGTCTAACCTCGTCCTCTGCCATGAGCTTGACTTTTTCAGCCCAGGCATAGTCACCGTCAGCCTTGGCCTGGATGTGGCACTCTGCATAGTACTCTGCGCAGCACAGCTCCCTGTGGATCTGGTCTGCAATTCTTTTGATACGTTCCATCTTACGCCCTCCTGATATAGTCGTACAAGGAATCAACGTCGCTCCGGTCAAGTCGGAATCCCATGATGTCAATGCTGCCACAATGCTGCATGGCAGCTGCAGCTCTGTCCCTCACAGCTTCCAGGTCAATTAGGCCATCCGGTGATATGAGACCTTCCGCAAGCGGCGATTCCCTCAGGCCTGCTATCTTGCCCTTGACGATATTCGACAAAGAAGGCAGGAAAAAGTATGCGCCGAACTGCCCGATGCCGCTTGCCTTCTGGGCGATCTCATGCTCATAGTATGCCGTGATCCCGTTCTGGAACTGATCTAGTGTCACCATGGTATCCCCTCCTTACCCGTTGACGCAGGAATCGACGATGACGTTGGACTTGCCGCCGGTAATGGCGGTGCCGCTCAATCTGATCTGCAGGCTCATGGGGCAGTTAGTGGAGCAGGAAGCGCAGTTCGCAAACACCCGTACTTCCTTTGCCAAGGAAATGTTATAGGTGCCTGTAGCGCCTGCTGTGGTCGTCACAGAGTACAGCTCATTGCCATTGGCAAGCAGCGTCAGGGTGATCGGTGCAGCGGAGCTGCCGACGGTCACATCAACGGAAGCATTATACAGGACCTTGTAGTAGCCCTTGCTGGTCAGCTGGATGGTGTCTGCACCGGAGGTGATGATATCAAACGGTACACCGGAGCCGGTGCTTGTGGAGATCCGTCTGGTTACGTTTCCAAGCGGCATGAGAGAGTTAACAGAAACAGCGCCTACGCTGTTGTTCTGCAGCTCGATGATTCTATAGTTTTGACAAGCCATGTTAGTTCCTCCTTTTAAGGAAGGGGTGCGATTGCACCCCCATCGTGTTAAACGTTGTTTCCGCAGCCACTATTGCAGCCGCAGCCGAAGTTGCAGATTGCATTCTGAGGGACAGCGGTACGGGTGATCTGAGCCACCAGGTTGGCGGTATTGTTTGCCTTGCCATCCAGAGCGGTGATTGCATCGGACATCTGGGCATTGACGACCATCTGGTCGGTCCACTTAGCAGCCTGGGCATCCTTGATGTCATTCAGGCGGCCTGCCAGCTCCTTGTAGATCTCGATGCCATACTGCTTGGCATCCTCACGGACAGCGTCGGCGTACTTCTCGCTCTTCAGCTGAGCGATCTCAGCGTCCTTTGCTGCCAGTTTCTGCACATCCTCGATGTCATGCATGGTAGCGTTGTGAGCCTCGAATGCATAACCGTTATTTGCCAGCAGCGGAGTACCGCCTGCCAGCATGCCGGTAGCACCAAGACCACCGAGCACGGTGCCGATAATGCCGAGGGCGGTAGTGCCCCGGCCTGCTACATATTCTGCCATTGTTTTTTCCTCCAAAGAAAGTAGTATCACGGGCCCTGTGATCTGTTTTCATGGTAGTTCTTTCTGGAAGAAATTACTCGACAAAAAGGGTACAAAAAACCACATCCCGGTATACGGAATGTGGTTAAAAACTATATGGTTTTTAGAGCTTTTCCAGATACATCTTCTTAAAGTTGATGCAGTCAAAGATGGCGATTGCGACCTTCATTCGGATGCGCCTCTCGATGGGCTTGTAGCTTGTCTCTGTCAGGCCGTTGTCTGCCATGACATCCAGGTCCCCTTCACCATGATGCCAGGCCATGAAGATGTCGTGCTCAGTCTGGTTGAGGCCAGCACAGAGCGCAACAAAATCGGCCTGCTCGTCAGTACCAAGTTGGTACACTTCATTCTTCAGCGCCTGATTCATTCGTGCTCACGACCCTTCAGGAATTCGATAATATCCATAGCACACCTCAAGAGAACTTGACAGCCAGGTACTTATAGGTACCTGCTCTCCAGTAGTAGCTGGAGCTGTTGGACGCAAGCTGGAACGTCGATGCGGTCATGTTGCTAACACCATAGGATGTGCTGTTAGAGTTCTGGATGGTGACCGTGCTGGTCGAGTTGCCATGGTAAAAACAATACAGATTATATCCCGAACGCCAGCCGAATGTGCCCCCGCTCGTTCCACGGATAGCTGCCAGCATAGAATAAGTGGTAGCCACATTGTCTGTTGCGTAGACAATCATCAGATCTGGAACAACGCCAAGACTGTGATTAAATGTCTGCCGTGATGTTGTAAACGCTGTATTGACAACCACATCACCGAATGCGAACGCCGAAATCCCGGAAGGAAGTCCACCGCCGCCTCCAGCCACATTGACTATCAGCTGCGCCAAATTGGTCACATCGTAGGTTCCGTTTGCTGTTTTGGTTTCGGAGCCAGAAACCAGTTCCGATGCAGATACAGTTACCGCTGTTCCGGTCTTGGTGCCGCCTGTGATATAGCCGGTTGTGTTGGTCACACTAGGAGTCACGGAAATGCTGTGATTGCTGACAGACCCTTTTGTTGCGCTCGGAGTGCCAGCCGTACCAGATGCAACAGATTTGGATGCAGAGGCCGCATAGTAGCCAGCAGGGGCAGTAACTGTTGCACCGCTTGCAGACAGGTCTGTGGAGGATTTCTTGGCAACGGCAGAACCAACGTAGGTGTTGCTGATTGCTCCGACCTTAACGGCTCCTGTGGTGTAAACGCCAGATGCAACCGCTGTCTGCTCGGATTCTGTGGGGGTCACAGTTGCAGCAGCTTTCCGTGTGACAGCAGAGCCGACATAGGTGCTGGATACTGCGCCGACCTTGACTGCTCCTGTGGTGTATACCCCGGAAGCTACAGCTGTCTGCTCCGATTCCGTAGGGCTGACAGTCTTAGCTGCCTGCCGGGTGACGGAGGATCCGACAAAGGTCTTGCTGATTGCAGCAACCGCAACGGAGGACAGGCCGTCATACCCTGCGTCCGCTGTCACGGTCTGCTCGGATTCTGTAGGAGATACGCTCTTGCTCTGTAGGACAGGGTCGGACCCGGTCGGAACATTTACAGAAACCTTTTCAAAACCGGTTACGGTTTCCTCTCCGTTTTTCGTAATGTTCTTAGTGCCAACGCAATCATGGTAGGTTGCTGTGCCGCCGCCTGTGATGGGGAGCTCAATTGCAGGGACAGACGGGTAGCTGGCTCCTGCTACAGTTATATTTTTCGCCATAAAAGCACCCCTTAGGAGATGCGGAGCACCTTGGTGGACGAGTCCTGCACAATGGTTGCAGAGGTCAGATCACCGTCTACGCCCAGAATCGAAACACCTTTGCGAATGTTTCCGGGGATGAGCGCATTCTGGGAAGCAGCTGCGATTTTAACTGTGGATCCGGTTCCGTGGATACCGGCAGGAATGCTAATCTCCTGTGCTTTTGCTGTGATGCTTTCGGTAAACTGTCCGACTGTAGCCAGGTTGCCCTGGACAGAGCCGTTAGCACCGAAGGCCGTCTTACCGGTTCGAAGATCGTTTGCGGTCAGGTTCGCAGCGCTGGTATCGTAGAAGGTAGCGTCACCGCTGCCGTCTGCCTTGGGAATATCAACCTGAGGCGTGGACGAATAGGTTACGCCGTTGATGATAACATTCTTAGCCATGGTTTCTTATCTCCTTAAACAATTCTGATTCTGGACCCGTCATACTCAATGCGGCCCCAGTTGCTGGGGATCGGATTGATTTTGATATCCTTAAACAGGACATGCTCAGTTGTGCGCAGGATCTGCGCCTCCTGAGTCGGTGTGATTTCCGCTGCACCCGTGTAGGTTGGGTAGATATTCTGCGGGATGATTCTCGTATCAGGAATCGTGACGGCAGTTTTGCCATCGTGGATCACAGAAACACGGACGGGTTCATGGTTCAGGATTCTGACCTCAATCATCCACGATCACTTCCTCTCTGCGGAACAGAGAATCGGACATAATGAGTTCCACCTTTTCTGTTTCCGGGTTGAAAATCGTGTCCTTGATCTTCACGAACGTATCCATATACATCGGTTCGCCCGGGACAAAAATAAGCGTGTCCGCTGCTTTCCAGATGCAGCTCACGATATTCCCCTTGACATAGCATCTTGTACCGTCGGAAGTGTCGAACAGCAGACGGCGGTGCCCCTGTTCAAAAACGACCTTAACGCTTTCGATATCCTCGGGGGCAATGCTGAGAAGTTCAAACTGAAACAGAAAATTGTTAAGCCTTTTCATGCTGCACCTCCTTGCCGGTTATCTTTGCGATTATTCGACCAGCTGCTTTACTGCCTGATCAAAGCCGGTTGCGGCAAGTCCGCTTGCCGCGCCGATGGCGGCTGCGGTCAGGTAGTCAGCTGCGGGAAAATCGGGGACCCGGAGCATCAGCGCAACGATGCCAAGCACAGCGCCGACGATGCCGCAGACAATGGGGATCCACTTGTTATCCAGCTTGGATGCGCTGACGATCATGCCGCACAGGTAGCACAGCACAGTAACAGAGGCAACGGTCACGATGCCCAAAGTAGAAAAGATTGCCATAATAATTCCTCCTTATTTGTGGAGAGGCAGTTTCTTGACCTCTTCCATGATTCGCTTTGCGGATCCGTTGCCGCCCAAAGCAGCATACGGAACGTACAGATATTCGTAAAGATTTTCGTATTCGTCAGCCGTCACATATCCTCTGTTGATATAAGATACGCCAAGGCTGATGATGCGGTCATGCGCCAAGCCTACCAGCATCTGTGTCTTGTTGTCATGTTTCTCCCGCCTCCCGCTGATAAAGCTCCACAGCCCTGTGGAGCCCAACAGCGCAAGGATCACAGAAACAATAACCTGTCCCCATTGGATCTTTTCCATTCACTTCACCCCCAGTCCAAGCAAGGATGCCCATGTCTGGGGGCCTACCACGCCGTCGGCATCAAGCCCATGTGCGGTCTGGAAGGCGATAACTGCCGCTTTTGTCTGCTGCCCGAAAATACCGTCTGCGACGATTCCCAGAAGCTTCTGGATTGCCGTCACGCTGGCGTTGTTCGACCCTGCGGATAATGTCGGCAGGCCGGTTGCTGTGGCAACGCTTTCCGTTTTGGAAACTGTTGCGATAGGAAGGTAAATAAATCCCTGGAAGGTATACGCACTTCCCTGCCCCCAGTTTCCATCCTTCATCCGGGTCTTTCTCCACCATGGAGGGCTGCTTTTCCACCCGGATTCCGATGTGATGATGGAGCCGTCTGCATTGATCTGCTCCACCACCGCCACATGTCCTGCGCCGTCGGAGGAATCACCGGGCTTTCCTTTTGCCCAGCATGCGATGGCTCCCTGCATCGGTGCTTGTCCGCGCTGGTATCCGTCGTTGAAGCCGTACCAGTTCTCTGCGTTTCCTGTGCTGAGCTTTGGCTTTGTCTTCATGATTTCGTAAGCTCTGCCCCAGGCATAGCAGGCGCAGTTGGGCATCCCGTAGCCGGAGATATAAAAAGGGTTCAGCGATTTATAATACGGCAGGTCGCCGGGAGTCGTTGTTCTCTGGGAAAATGTCATGTGATCACCTCCGTTTTCCCGGATTGTATCAAAAAAGGGTGAGGCTCTAAAAGCCCCACCCCCTCTTGTTTTACTCCCACGGAGTACCTGCGAATTTATAGCCTTCGCCTTCAACGGCGATAAACCGATACGCCTCTTTCTGCTCGGATTTCGGGAAATTCTGAAGGATAAAGTTGACGGTTGCTTCCTTTGTCTGTCTGCCGCTGGGTCCTTTTACACCTTCGTTTATGAAGATGTAGTCTGCGTAGCTGTAGCCGTTGTCCAGGTAGCTCTTGATTTTGTTATGAGCGCTGCTCATTGCGTGGCCTTCCACAACCTGAGACTTTGCATAAGCATTTGCAAATTTATAGAGTGTGTCAATGGCGCTTGCCTTGTCCGCATCGCTCATAGTCTCATAGACATCGCTGTTCATAAGATCGTTCAAAAGATCATACTTTGCCTTGCCTGCAATTTCTCGGTATGCGATCAGCTCCTCCGCCGTCAGCACATGGTCATCGATGGAGGTATCACTCGGCATGCTCGGATACACGCTGGTATTTCCTGCATCATACAGCCTCTGAAGTTCGTCGTCCCACGGAGCAGATCTGTCTGTTCCGATATAACCGGGAGATACCACATTGCTGAAGACTCTGGTTCCCACATTGCCGGTGGACTGCCGTCTGCCATAGGCATCGATATAGGGAATCTGGTTGTACTCGATGCCGGGGATCTTGTTCGCTGCCTTTGCAATGGTGTACTGCGTATCTTTGGAGAACTGAGAGTTCGGGTTCGTGTAGGTCGTCTCCCGCTCGGTCTCTCCGATGCGCTCGATCTGCCCGAATACGGTCGGCAATCCTTGCAGCAGATAACTGGAAATCGCGCTTGTGACAATCGAATACAGTTTCTTATCGCTGTAAGAAATGTTGTCCAGCATATCGTTCAGACCGCTCAGCATGGACATCTCCAGAAGCGGGTTGCTGATTCTGCTGAATGCCTCCAGAATATCCTTTATCTGCGCTTTCTCTCCGTTCGGCTTGGTGAACGCATTGTAGATCTCCGCGCCGACAAACATCGGAATTACTTCCGGTGCCAGCCAGTCGATGGTATAACTGTGGTCACCGATCACAAGCGCATAGCTCTGCTCGCCTCTCAGCGTGTCGAACTTCTTCTGCTTGTCGTCGTCATCGTCTCCGGGCTTGATCAGCCCCATGCTCATCAGCAATGCGCCAAGTCCCAGAAGTGCAGAGCCTGTGAGACCTTCTGCGAGAGCATCAATCGCCTGTGCCGCGTCCACCTTGCCGTGCTTCACGCCATAGGTCATTTCCGCAATGCCGTTGACAAGTCCGACAGGAGAGTATTCAACCGCTCTGAGAAGGATGTTTGCAGGTGTCCGCTTGAAGGGAAGCACGCCCTCCACGATCACACCGGCTGCCCTCGCCACTTTGTTTTTGCTGTTTTTAATATTGCCGATGCTTGCCACGAAATCAGAGAACTGATTCATGTCATTGTAGGTTGCCTTCAGGGCTTCCTGCATGGCGTAGGTTCTGGCAGAATCCATAAATTCCGGGCTGACTTCGCCGTTCTCGATCATCGCAGCGGTGACGGAATTGGCCTTCATATACTGCGCAAATGCAGAAGAGTAGGTGCTCTTTTTGAACACAGTATCTTCCCATCCCAGCAGGTCGCTGTTCATTTCCGCAGCTTTGCTCAGCCATCTCCAGACAGCCTTGTCTGCGCCGAATGCCGGACGCAGCCGCTCGATCTTGGAAATGGAATCGCCGCTCTTCATGTTCTCCGTTTCAAACAGATCCGCTGCGGTTTTGAAATCGGCCTTGCCGATGTTCCGCAGAGCTTTGTCCTCTGCGCTCAGCGTCAGAAGCGCCTTGTCCCGCCGTTCGCCGGGATGCGCCGCCTGCCATGCTTCCTCCGTAATCGCTGCCACGGTGTCCTTCAGCGCCCTCACAGGCACAAAGCCAACGTTACCGACTACGTTTCGCACATGGGTTCTGAGGTTGCCCAGCATACTGAGGTACCTCCATGCGTTCCACTTGTTCACAAAGGTGTTCGGCAGCTTGTTCGCAATGTCCTGGAACAAGGCTTTTTCTGCCGCCCGGATATTCTCCTCACCCGTTGCGTTCAGATAATCCTGCACCAGCTGGGATGCCATATCGATCTGCGGGGCCTTGTCACCGTACCGCTCGTTGAGGTCGTCCTGCAATACATCCAGCTGCCGCTGAATGGCATACAGTCTGTTCTCCGGGGACAGCTGCTTCAGCACCCGCACAGCCTGCACCACCTGCGCAGAATTGCGGACGGTGGTTGTGATATCGGAGAGGATCCGCACCGCCGTCCGGGTGTCGCCCTGGTTCACAGCGTTGTTGTAGAGCATGAAGCCCTGCGTGATAAGATCCTTGCCCGGGAATCTGGTCTTGCCAATGTCCCGGCTCCAGTCGCTCAGCGCATCGTCCCAGCCCTTTCTCTTAATGGTGGTTTCTGCTCTTGCTTTGGACGCCTCGTCCGTAATGGGCAAATAACTGAATTCGCCTTCAATGGCTCGCTTCTCAATCTCTGCTGCCATCTCGTCTGTGGTCGCTGCTGCCTCTGCAAAGGTTCTTACAGTCTGAGATACCCGGTTGTCCTTATTGGTCTGCTTCGGGATGCTCACCGCACGGGATGGCTTCTCACCCACATCAATGGAGCCGTACTTTTCAATAAGCTCCGTCTTTGCTCTTTGTGTGACATTGGTAAGCAGATCAACGTGGGCGATGTTCCACAACTGCTTGTTGAGGTTGCTGAGCCGTGCATCGTATACCTGAAGCTGGCTTCTCTCCGCCGGGGAAATGGTAGGCTTTGAGCGGATGGTATCCATCTTCTGCTGAATGTCCTCGATCTTGGAAAGCTGCTTCTGGAAGATCTTCATGGAGTTGCGCTCCGGCACGGAAAGCTCCGTGTTCGTCACGCCGTCTGCGACCTTCTTCAGCACCGCAATATCCGTGATCTGCGTGGGGTTGATGTCCGTGGAGGCAATGTCCTCGATGCCTTTTATGGAACGATTGATGTTTTTGTCGTTGGTAGGATTCAAATTAGACGTGCGTTTAATCTGGTTGGAATCGAAAACAACAACTTCATGGAACGTATAAATGCTATTGCTATTTTCGTTTGTTACGAGAACACCATCATATCCAAGGGATTTTAGAATATCTGTTGCATTGCTACTCCCCGTGGTCACAATCAACTGGTTAAAAGCAGAATCGGTATTTCCAAGGAATCTTTCTGAGACGGAATACTTGGTTTCCAAGATGCGTTTAAGGTTTTCCGGTACTACTTCAGAAGTTGAGACTACAAACGGGCGCTCGATATTCAGATATGCCTCATAGATGTTACCAGATTCACTCCAACTATTTGCAGCTCTCAGATTTTCTGTGAAATAAATGCCATCGCCATAAATTCTTCCATTAACCGGCTTGATGTTGGGATCAAAAACATCAATGTCTCCGACAGAAGAACTTCCATGATAAAATACAATCAACCTTCCATCGCTTGCTCTTGCTTTGGATTTTTTGAAATACTCTGCTTGTCCTTTCGAGAGCTGCCTCCCTTTGCTATTCTTGTTCCTGTTCACCTCATAATTCGAAGCGGTTTTTCGCAGGCTTTCATTATTCGAAGCGGTTTTTCGCAGGCTTTCATTATTCGAAGCGGATTTTCGCAGGCTTTCATTCGCAGCATTCATAACAGAATCGTACAAATCGATGATATTTCCGCCTAAAATACCCCACTTCTGCATGGCGTAATCTGGAGATACAAGGCAATCGTTGTAGAATCGTTCTGTGATCTTCTCAATCACTGCGTTCTTTTCTGCAAGCGTATATGTTCCATCTAAATTCCCAACCTCATTGGAAATATAAAGTCGAAGCTCGCTATAATTTCTAGATTTAGAAATATACTCTGAAACCGCATTTACTGCTTTATTTCTAAATCGTCTAGGCAGATTTCCCCAGCCGATACTTTTCTGTGCATTTCCAACATTGCTTGAATCCTCTCCTCTGTAAGTCCCAACGAATCCTGTACTTTTCGGAGTGCTGCCTCGAACTCCTCTATTGTCATTGCTATCGCCTCCAGCAATAATAGTACCCCTATTATCGCCTTTTTCTTTATCAATGTCAACACTTTCCGTACTTGCAATCTCCTCAATCCCGCTCACAGAATGCTGCACCTTGCCGGCAAGGATGTCCTCACCGATTTCACCGGCATGCTCATACATGGCATCCACGCTGCCTCCGATGGGTGTGTAATAGCCGTTGGCTTCCAGCTTTGCAAGGGATTCTTTTGCGGCTTCCATGTCAAAGACAGGCTGAACGGGGCTGCTCTCCAAAGCGCTCTGTCGGCATTCGTTCACCAGTTTCATATAGTTGGGATTGTCAATAAACCGCTCAAATCTGGGTGTCAGGTGGTTCTTCGCCAATGCATCCATATAGGTCTGGAAATCGTTGTTGTGCTCGGTAGGCGCAATGGATCTGCTGTCAGTATCCTTGCTCCAGCCGGGTGCTTTTTTGTCGCCGGATTCGCTGGTGTAGTTCTTGTAGCCAAGAGCTTCCGCCACCTCTGCACCGGTTCTAACCAGATGGTACGGAATGACAACATCGATCCAGTCCTGCGCCATGGCCCATTCGGTCAGCGTGTCATTGGTTGCAACAAATGTTACACCGACATTTGGATGCTCTGCACGGAGCGCCTTGGCCTCATTCCAGTTTGCGCCGATAATGTTGTTTTCAAACACTTTGCCGCCAGATTCAAAGCCAAAGCAGCTTACATTGATGTTGATGCCGGACCCTGCAAAAATCTTCACGAAGTCGGTATCCTTGGTGTATGCCAGCATCTTCAGACCGCGCACGGATGCGTCGGTAATCATCTGCATATTCTCCAGAATGAAAGCCGGGTGGAAATCGGAGAAGGAATACATTCTCAGGCCGTAGTGGCTGTTGAGCTTGTCGATTCTTGCCTGCTTCCATCCAAGGATATGGTTGTTGTATGCCAAATAGCCAACTCGTTTCTTAGCCCAGGAGGCGCTTTGTGCATAAGCCATGGCATCTTTGATCTGGTCTTTGTATTCGGCTCCGAATTCGCTTTTAATGTCGCCCATCAGTTTTGCCATGTTGGTAAGGTGATTGGCGGTGATCATCTTCTTTCCGCTCTGGTAATCCTTCACCCACATAGAAAACCGCTTCCACATATTGTCCGTATCTTTTCTGCCGTTAAGGAAGTTCTGGTACAGCTCACCGCTTCTGGAGGTGTCGGTGCTGCCGCTCTTCAGCTTTTCAATAACGGAATCTCTCTGGCTGATGTAGGAACCAAGGAATTCTCTGTAAGCTTTTCTGTCGGTAGCGACATAGCAGTACAGGCATTCCGGTGTGGTGGTTCTGTTCTGAAGATCCTGCGAAATGTAAAGTTGCTCTGCTACAGTAAGCGGTCTTCCGATATACTCGGAAACTGCATCCATGAAGGATTCGGAAGCCAGCGTTCTGGGGCAGATTGTGGTGTTCTCCTCAGAACCGCCGTAAGAGGAGTCAGAGAAGAATGTGTTTCCTGTGACATCCTCCGGCAGACCGACCTTCTTATCTGCTTGAAGCCGCCGCATAGTCGCCGCAATATCGCTTCTGTCTTTCATGGCCTGTTCCATGATTCGGGGATCGACAGCTTTCGCATTATTGTTTTTTGCGATGGCTTTCGTCATGTATTCCGCGTCCATCTTAATGCTGTGCTGTACTTCTCCGGGCGGATCTGTGGGAACTGCTTTGCCGTTTTCTTTTGTGTAAGTGGATTCGGTCTGCGCTCTTGCAGGTGCAATCGTTGCGGAGATTTCCGCTGCCGTCTTTGCATTCTTTTCGGATTCTTCGTACATTCGTCTGTACGCCTTTTCAATGTCCCGGTAATAACGATATTCATCCGATGTGTACCCAAGTGCAGATTTGATGCGCTCGATGATGGAATGGATTGTATCAATGATTGTTTTTGCGAGGTTTCTGTCTGCATTCACGATTTGCTGGAATGTGTTCGTATCCCGGAGCATATCCTGCGTGTATTCTGCGGTAAGCTCGTCAAGTGCTTCAGCCCTCGAAATATCATCACCTGCATTATGATAAGCATTGACCAGATCTTCCAGCCGGTCACTAAGCGTATAATCCATAACGCCGCTGAACCGTTCTGTGTAATATTTTGCAACCGCGTCCCGATATGATTCATATTGCTTCGGAGCAAGCTGCTGCATTCTGTGGGTCATTTCGTGACCGATGGCAACCATGACAGGGTTCGCTGCTTTGGAGGAGATCTCGATCATGCCGGTGGATTTGTTGTATCTGCCGTTCTCCCAGCCTTCCATGTCGTCTCGAATGACGATGCCTGTGCCCATTCTGCGGGAAACATTGTCCAGCAGCTTTGTGTCCTTCTCGGAAAGGGTTCTGGAGGAATCGTTTCTGAAGCCCACATTTGCAGCTCTTACGGCTTCCGTGTTGGCGGTATTATTTGCCGCCTTTCTGATTCCGGCCTTGTATGCCTCGGTTCTCTCCTCCAGGGTAAGCGCTGCGGCATAGTTTTTGCCGATGTCAGAAATTCTGCCTCCCAGCATACCGGCGGTTTCGTACTGGCTCTTTGCAAGATCCCGCAATGCTTCTCTGCCTTCGGTATAGGCGGTGCTCTTTTCCGCATCGGAAAGCTCAAACAGTCTGCTGTCCGATTTCATCTGTTCTTCGGAATATCCCAGCTGACCGTACTGGTAGGCGATAGATCTTACAGCTGCGTTCTTTGCCTCTGCGGCTTCTGCCTGTTGCGTTTCTTTCTGCGTGATCTGCTGGGGAATGAATTCGGAAAGCTTTTCTTTCACGGCAGCTCTTGCCTGGGATGCCGTCATACCGGAGATCTCTTCCTGCGTCATACCGATTGCCTTCAGCGCCTCCGGGTCTGCAATCACGCGGTCTGCCTGGTTGCCGCTGACGCTGCCGTTCTGCTGGTATACTTCCATCGCATGGGCAATTGTCTCGTTGATTGCGGAAGCGTCCTGCTGGGCAGAAGGAATGTCACCTGCAACGTTCTGCTGCGCCGTATTTTGGCGCATGAAACTGCCTGCAAGTGCTTTCAGTCCTCCAACGCCGCCCATTGCGCCGCCGGATACAAAGCCGCCGTAAGCTGCCCAGAATACGTTCATAGCTGCTTCACTTGCAGCTTTATTCTGCGCTTCCGTGTAGGACATTCCGTCCTTCATAAGCTCCATGATTCTCTGGCTGTTATCCGACGCATAGCCCCGGTTGATAGCGTCCAGCACCATATTGGCAAGCTCGGTGTTCACCTCTTCGGATGCTTCGATTCCGGCCTGCGTCAGCGTCTTCAGCACCCAGTCTTTGATGCCCTTCGGATCGCTGGCGAGGAAGTTCTCTGCGAATTTATCCAGAGAAACTTCCTCAAACAACCCCTCGATAATGCCGGAACCGATTGCTCCCATCGCAATCTGTCCCTTGGTAGCGCCGCTTTCGTAAAGCTCTCTTGCACGTTCCGATGCAGCACCAAGCCCCATGACCACGCCATAGCCTTTTGCACCAAGGATCGCCGCTCCTGCTGCGCTGTCAAGGCCGCTCATTACCGCCTGATAGGAATTGGTTGCCAGTTTTCCGGCAGCTTCAAGGAATTTGCTTTTTTCACCGTTCACGGTGTTTTCATCCTGCCGCATCTGCTCCAGCTGCGCTTTCATTTCTGTAATGCGGCGGTCATACTCAGCTGCCTGTTCCTGCCCGGAAATCGTCTGGTAAGCTGCATCCCGCATAATCTCAAGGTTGCGTATTCCTGCTTTCACCTCTTCGATCTCTGCGGATTCGTCGCCGATTGCTTTTACGATTGCGTTGGATGTCGCACCGCGTACATCATTGCGGTACTGCTGCGCCGCGTGGGCGTTGGTATACGGGTTAAAATCTCCGTTTTTGAAGGCAGCTTCTGTCATCGAGAATGCATCAGCAATGCCACCGGCGGCAGAGCCGTACAAGCCTGCAACAATCGAAGCGGCATTCATTCCGATGCGCTTTGCTGTACCCGCTTCCTCAAATTCTTTGTAGGTTTCAGCGGATCTCAAATCATACGCACGTTTATCCAGCGCCACTTGAATGTCATCCAGGAACTTGTCTGCGGCCTGCGCACCGCTGTGGTTCAGCAGAGCGTTATAGGTAGATTTCTCCGCATCTGTGAGATAATCCCAGTTTCTTCCCCGGCCTTCTTTGATGAAATTATCCTGTGACGGCGCACCGGCTGCCACAAGTGCTTCATATCGCTGAAGCCGGTTTCCTTCGTTCTTTGTTTCGGATGCTTCCTGGAACCAGTCTTCTCCCTGCATGTCATAGTACTGCTTATGCGATGCGGTTTTATTTTGGAGATTCCATTGCAATCCGGCTGTATCTCGTTCTCTCCCTGCTTCTGCCACTTGTTTGTAAAGAGCATCCCTTTCAGAGATTGCCTTCTTTGCCGCGGAATCATAAATAAAATTCCCGTTTTCGTCCACGGCTGCACCGTCTTCGTATGCCTTTGCGATGCTGTCAGCCTGCTGATATTTTTTCACAAGGTCGTCGTACTTGCCTTTTGCTTTAGTGTATGCACCCTCATAGTCGGAAGTGTCCTCGACATAAAGGCTGTCCACATTGCCGATTGCATCCATGGAAGCGCCGATTTTCTGCGACCGCAGATATTCATCCAGATATTTTTCATAAGCGTCCTTGCTTTCCTGCTGGCTTGCGTAGAAATCAGCAAGCGCATCGTATCCGCTTTTGTACTGATTCTTATGATCTGCATCCAGAGAATCGTACTGCTTCAGCAAAGAGTTCAGTACGTTCATGGTCTGGGTATTAACGCCGTTCTTTTTCTGCATGGTATCCACAAGGGAATTTGCCCTTGACCACCATGTGTTATTCTCCGCCTGCTTCTGGTTGTTTTTCGGAGAAGCCGCAGAAAACCCGGGGTCTCTCGATCTCAGATAATCCTGCGCGGCCTGCTGGTTGAACGTGTCCACGTCGCTGCGGGGCGTACTGTTCTGACCGGCGTTGGTGTTCTGAGCGCTTGAAGTTGAAGTTTGAGCCTTATAAAACTGCTCATCACGGTCGCGCAGATACGCCTGTGCCTTTTCCTTTGAAAAGCTCATTCACTACCTCCAAATCACTTGATGCCGATTTTCTGAAGTGCATACGCCTTGTTGTTTTTCACCAGAACCTGCGCAGCTGCATTGCTCATGCCGCCGGAGATCAGCGCCGCAGTAACGGCTGCGTCACTATACTGTCCGCTGCTATCCTTGACGGGCCGGCTTGCGAGGCTGTCCATGTAGGCAGACTGCTTGGCTGCCTGTTCCTGACTCCATTTTGCCCAGCTGTCGTCCAGCTGATCCTGTTTTGTTTTTTCGGTTCCCCCACCGCTTCTTCCGCCGCCACCGCCGCCGGATGGCATCTGCGCCGCAAGATACGCATTGCGCATCATGTCTGCAATGCTTCTGGAGAGTCCGGCTGCTGCAAGCTCCTCATCCGTGGGGTTATAGCCGTAGGTGCCGATCAGACTTGCGATGCGGTTGTATTCGTCCTGCTGTCTGCCATACTGGTCTTTCTGGAACTGGTATTCCCGGTTCCACGCCAGGTCGTCCCGCTCTTCCGCGTGCTGCCGTTCTGTCAGCCACTTGTTGTAGTTGTCATTGTATCGACCGTAGTCGGATTCCTCCGCCTGGTTCAGCATAGCAAGGTTGCTGCGCATGTTTGCGCCTTCCTGGTTGTACTGATCCAGCGCCATGCCGTAAAGCTCCGGCACCTTGTCATTCAGCTGCTGGAGGTAGGCATTGTATGCCTGCTGACCTGCGTTCTGGCTGTAGGTGGAGCCGTAGCCGCCGGTGAGTCCTGCTGCCTGCCCCATGGTATCCTGCATTGCCTGATTGCCCAGCAGCTGGTACTGATTCTTGTACTGCTGATAGAGCATATCTCCGTCCAGATCATAGGTGAACTTGTCCCGGTTCATGATCTGGCCCATAAGGTTGTCAATGCTCTCCTGCCATCTGGATTGGTAGGCATCGGGTGCTGCCACATCGTACGGGTTGGAATTCGGCATAGTGAGCTTGTTGCTGGGGGCAACGTATCCGGGGTCTGTGCTTACCTCCGTATTTCCCGCCGCAGGCTGCACAGCTGCTCCGCCGCCACCGCCGCCTGTATTTGTATTTGTGGTTTTTTGCAGATTTCTGTTCGGATCCACGCGAACGCCCTGCTCCGCGCCGAAGTAATAACCGCCGTATTCGTTGTTCCGATCTTTGGGGTTACTCTTGTCCGGCTCTCTGTAGGGGTTTTCCGGCGTGGGTACTACATAGATTTTATTCGGGTCTTTGTATGCCATTTCTCTTCCTCCTTACTCACACATATCCCAGCAGCCGCTGTCGATCAGAAGTTCACGCACCTGATCCTTCAGCTTTGCAGGAACCTGTTCAAACGTCTTCTTACCCAGCATGATCTGCTGTGCCCAAAGCATTGCCATCATGTATTCCATCTCCTTTCTCTTAAGCGTAAATGATCTCTGAAATTTCCAGAAGACATTCCATAAGCATTTCATTCTGCGCCTCCAGTTCACGGATTCTGTCCTCTTGGGTGGGTATTGCAGTAATTGCATCAACCACATCCGCAGACATTTCTTCCTCCGTCCGCTCAACAATCTTTTTCCCGTTCCATTTGTAGCGGAAAATGCCACGGTCATCCGTGAGCGGTTCTGGCAGATAGTTGCTCTGGCAGAGGTTGTATCGGTCACCAACACCTTCATCAACCAGAACCCAGTCAGAGAAGTCTTTGATGTTTGCAATCGTGTAGCCGCCATCAATCCGTGTGATCCTGCCCTGCGCATCCGGGAGGATGTAAACTCTTGATAATTCTTCGTCCATGTTCGTCCCTCCTTACAGGTCGGCAATGTACGCATATCCGCCGGTGACAGCCGATTTGCTGGGTGTTGCCCGCATATTGGGGCGCAAATCAACGTCAGCGACATTGTTTGCGCTGTGAATCTGGTAGTATCTCTGGCATTTTAGAAGCTCTGCCGCATAATTAGGGGCAGAATCATTTGCAAGGGTAGACACTTTGCCTACCTCAGCCTTTACGGCTCTAATGTTAGCTGACAGGCTCGGATATTTGGTAGCAATACGAAACATCAAATATCCCGGGAAATCGCTGCTTTGGAACAATGCAATGGCAGTATTCTGGTAATATCCAACGGTAATGTTTGTTTCCAAGCCGTTGTATTCGCCAGTTGCTTTCATTACATAACCATCATCGAACAACATGGAAATCGTCAGATAATCAGCACCATCAAACCGTGACAACTCCAGCAACTGGTAGGTATACGCATAATTGGTTGCGGTTGAGGAAGATTCGTGAGTGATATACCCATCGTGCATTGTGATTATTGTTCGTGCAGAACTTCTTCTCCATCTGTCCAACGAGTACGCGGCACTACCAGAATAGCTCGTCAGCCCTCTCTGATTAATGGTAAACCAGCCATTATCCAGAATGTCTAGATTGCTCCCTACGCCGTGATCGCCGATGCGGATCGTCCAATCCTCTGGCAGCTCCAGCGCTTTGGAATGCTCGCAATACTTTCCGAAGGCTGCGCCGTCGTGGTCTATTCGGATGTTCATGCCGACGGAAGCGGTGGGAAGGGTCACGGTTGCCGTCACCGTGTTGCCCACGGTGTCCTTTGCGGAGATTTCCACCACATAGGTGGCTGTGGTCAGAATCTGACCGAACCTGCCTGGGAAATCCGCCTTCTCGCCGTAAGCTCCTGTTACGGTTTTGAACCGCACCTTCCGTTCCGTGATGGCGTTCTTGCCGTTTACGGAAGCGCAGGAGGCTGTGGCATCCGCATAGAAATAGTCTCCATCGTCTTTTTGCACCCTGTCCGCATCGCACCGGAAAACCCGGACGGCGCTCAGGGTCGGTGCCGAATACGGCTGCACATTGACGGTCAGATTGGCCGATTCCGTTCTGCCTCTCTGATCGGTGACGGTGGCCGTAATGATCTGGATGCCGGAGGCGGTCAGCACCGGCGTAGCTGCAACATTATTCGATGCCGTGTAGGTCTTGCCGGCGTAGGTGATGGTGAAGCTCTTGACAGAAGAGCCTGTACCCGCCGCAGCCTTGGAAGGATCGAATGTCACCTTCGCTTTGGAATAACCCTGGATGTACTCGGCAACGGAAACGCTGCCGTTTACCCTGCTCACAGTTGCCCACCCGGATTGCACAGTCGGCTTCACGGATGCTGGAACGGAAAGCGTGATGGTCTTCGTGGTGGTGCCGATCTTCGTGCTGCCGCTGTAGGTATCGCAGGTGATGGTGCAGCTGCCGGATGTGGCAGAGGGAACCTGGGAATACAGGGATGTGGGCGGTGTCCAGGAGACGGATGCGGCTGTAGTTTTCGATGCAATGGTTCCTGAGGCAGAGCCGAATTTGTAGGTCAGCGTGTGGGTGAAGGAGCTGCTTGCCCGGTTGATGGTGATTGCAACGGCAGAGCCGATATTGCCGTTGGGAGCCGTAACCGTGGAGGCTCGGGGAATCGTGGTCAGCTCCAGCGTTGCGCTGCCGGAAATCGCAGTATTTGTCTTTGCGTTGCCGGAGGAAGCCAGCGCATGAAGTCCCACGGTGACCGTGACGCTCTTCGTGCCGTCGCTGTTGTGCTCAACCGTCGTCTGCCATGGCAGCGCCGGGGAGCTGATCTGTGCATCCGTATAGGCTCCGTACACAGGAACCACAAGGAAGTGACTGCCACGGGTGACCGTCGCAACGGTGATTCCGTTAATGTCTACGCTTCCGTTGAACCATAGGTTTCCAAGACCGTAGTTCTGGTTGCCGTAGCCGTCACCGGCGCAGAGCATTTCCATTTTGGTGATCTTCACGGTGGAAGTATTGGTGGAAACCTCATAGGTCTCCTCCCAGGTGAACCGGCAGGCACCCATGGGCAGACCGCTGGAGGCGGTGTTATTGATGATGAATGTTCCGTTTTTTCCTGTTGCCATGTTAACCTCCCGTATACCGCAATGTAAGCCCGGCGGAGCTGTTGGAGATCAGCCATCCGTTCACGGTCAGCGTTCCCGTAACGTCGGCATCCCCGATGTTCAGCCTGCCGCTGGACAGATAGGCCACTTCAACACCGTTCTGGCGGAAGGAAACCCGTTTGTCCGTGTAAAAGGCGCAGGGCTGGGTTTCGTCCAGCTGTGTATATTCCTTGCCGTCGATCATGACCTTCGTCGCGGAAAGCCCTTTGCCTACGGCAATGCCGATCAGCGGCGTGATGCCATCCTCCTCATAGCCGATGAAGCCCTGCCGGATGTAGCCCTGCATATCGGTCTGGTAGCTTTCCACGCCGTCCAGCCGTGCGCCGTAGTTGTATTCCCGGAGAACGCCTTCCGCCGTCTCCGTAATCGTGGTGTTGATGGTCTCCTTGAAGGAACCGTAATCAGTGGAAACCGCCTCATACTCCCCGTGCAGCTCGGTCTTGATGACATCCATCTCCGCACGGGTATACTCAGCTGTGTTGATGATCAGCGCTTTCAGATCCAGCAGGCTGTCAAACTGTCCGCCTTTTGTGACAGATTCCACAGCCGTCTGGGCTGCCTGTTCAGCCCCTTCCGCGATTTTCTGCTCTACCTGGTTCAGCGCCACGTTCAGCGCTTCCGAAAGTCTGAAAAGATAGCCGTAAAGCTCCCCGCTCTGGGGTGGTGCTTCAAAATACATCTAAGCCACCTCCTCAGAACGGAAGAACATCGTTCGTTTTGGCATCGCTGCCGCCTTCATACAGCTTTGCCAGGGAATAGATCTTGATGTCCCCGGTGCCGGAGAGCCGGTAGCGGAAATGGTCGCACCGTCTGGGGCGCACAGGCAGCAGGAAGGATCCCGTGCCCTTGCCGATCATGGTGCCGCAGGAATGCCAGATGCCGTCGGAATCGTACTGAAGCTCCAGCTTCGCCCGGCTTCCCACAGGCATCACCACCCGGAGATTCACCCGGGAGATGTACTTCTGCCCCACATCGCTGTAGCCGATGAGGCCGCTTTCTGCGATCCAGCCGAAATCCGCCTCCGGGGTGCCCTCGGTGCCGTTGACGGCGATCAGCTTTTTATCCTCGGTCAGCATATACAGCTCCCCGGGAAGGGTCGCAAAGCCGATGGCTTTGGTATTATCCTCCCGGTGCCAGACGGCGTTCCTTGTGTCCACGCAGAACAGGCTCCGGTTTCCGTCGCCGTCTTCCATGGAAATGTAGTATTTATCGCCCAGGGAACCGGCCACACCGTTTTTATAGAAGGTGTTGCCCAGCTTCTGGGAGATCACCTGCGGCAGGCTGCCGTCATAGGCGCAGATGCCGTCCCGGGACTGATAGATGAGGCTGTTGCCCACGGTGCAAAGGCTCTTTTCGCTGCCCTTCATGACCCCCCGCAGGGCGGTATCCACGATCTGGTGGGCACCGGCTGCGGAGACATACACCTTGTGCAGATGGTTCTCCTTGAAGAACAGGGGATTTCCCAGATAATTGACAGCGCCGGTCCATTCTCCGTCGGAGCCGACAGAGGCGGTATAGCTGTCTGTGGAGATTCCCTGGTACTTTTCCCAGTTGCGGAAATCGCCCAGGGCGCAGCAGTAGATCTCGTTGACGGTCCTGCCGTTTACAAGGCCGTACTTGCAGCCCCACAGCCGGTTCTGACACTCCACGATGAAGTCCATTTCCGGCACCTTCCGGGTGACGGTCACCTTGCCCTCCGTCTGCATGTAGCTCTGATCCAGCAGGCCGATGACCACGATGTAGCCGTCGCCCTTCTCCTGGATCAGCTTGGAGCCGTTGAGGGCTTCCACCTGGGCGTTGCCTGCGCAGCCGGAGATCTGAACGCCGTCCAGCTTCTCGAAGGCAAGGCCGATGTTTGTCGCCGCGATCTTGGTGTACACCGTGGGGATCTGCACCCAGGATGCGGTGGCTTTGTTGTACTCCTTGAGCACATGGTTCTTGCCGGAAGTATCCAGCCACAGGTCGCCGTTTTCCGGCTTTTCCGGGGCGGATGCGCTCTGGGTGGGCGTTTTGTAGGCCGTGCCGTCCTGCTTGCAGACGGTGTACTCGATGTCACCGGAGGACTCATAGAACGCTTCCATGCTGCCGCAGTCGGAAAAATTGGTGGTGTTGATGTAGAGCTTGTCCGGGAAGATGCACAGGTACGCACCCATGCCTACCAGCTGCTTTTCTGTATTGCTGTCTATGGCAAGACCCTTGTTCTGGAAAAAGCTTGTCAGGTTATATTCGCCGTAGTGCAGCTGGCTTCCGTCCACATAGGCAAGCTTTGCCTTCGCTGCGATGCCCAGAGGATTGGAAAGGGTGGTCACGATCCCCCGTTTCACTCTGGTGGACAGCATGGGATAATGGTCGGAGGAGAGGTTCTGCGTGTAGTATGCTTCTCCTTCTCCGATCTTCAGGTTATGGTTCAAGCCGCTGAACGTGTCGATTACCTGCTGGGATTGATAGGTCTCATTTACTGTAGGGTAAAATGCCATATAAATCCCTCCTCAAATCAGGAATGCGTTTCCGTACTTCAGCGGCTTGTGGTTTCGGTTGTATGCATTTGCAGCTTGCTGGTATGCAGCGTTGTACAAACTGGTGCTCTGGTTGTATTTCTGCCATTCTGCGTTTTCCCTGTCGATGCAGCTTTCCAGATAAAAGCAGTAAACATCATGCCCGTAGGTGTCCTCCAGAAGCAGCTTCGTATCCGGGTCGGTTTCGACCGTATACCCGTCAAATGTCTTAACGCCGCCCTCATGGGTTTTGATAATCTCCTCAAAGATCTGCTTGTCCAGGATGCTGAGCCAGCGGATCTTCTGGTCGTCCATATAGGCATTGGGTCGGAGGTTGTCCACCTCGCCGATACATTCAATGATGGTCATACGCCCTCCTTACAGAGGCTGCTGTGCCTCTTTCAGCATTTTCTGCACGGTGTTGTCCAGCTTGTCCTGCGCTGCCCAGCTGCGGTAGATTTCCTCCGCAACGAATGCAGGTACCTTGCTCTTCTTGCCTCTGGGGAGCAGATAGTTCTTGCCATTGACGGAGACAAACAGGTTGTCATCTTCGCTGGCGCTTTTCTTGGGGATCATGATCTCCACACGATCGTCTTTCTTTTCAATCATTTCATCTTTTTTTGCAGTTGCCATTGTGATTCTCCTTTCAGATTAAAAAAGGGAGGGGAGTTACCCCCTCCCTGCCTTTAATTACGTGTTGTCGGAACCGTCATTGGGGTCGTCGGTTGCGGAGTAGCTGGAAACGCTCATGACGCGCAGCAGATACTCGGGATACAGGATGGTGGCACCGTTGGTCTCGAACTTGTAACCGATGGTGGAGAACTGGTTCAGAGGACCGCCGATCTCGCTCTTGTCGTG
>CALCRH010000093.1 GCA_937894515.1 uncultured Clostridia bacterium
TTCTCGCGAAAATCCTGTTCGAAATCATGACGGATTACAAAGACCACCTTGCCAAAACCTGCACGGATGGCATCAAAGATAGAATAGTCCATGATGGTCTCGCCAGAAGGGCCTACGCCATCAAGCTGCTTGAGTCCGCCATAACGGCTTCCCATACCTGCAGCAAGGATAAATAGTGTTGGTTTCATTGCTTATTTTGATAAATTATTTCTCGGGTGCAAAATTAGCAATAATTTTTGACATGGAAGTCAGAAAAAAGTATTATTTTTGCAACACATTTCCAAATGATTTATGAAACTACTTTTCATCATGCTTCAGATGACAATTATGACCTACAATGTCGAGAACATGTTCGATACAAGACATGACTCGCTCAAGAACGACTATGATTTCACGCCACAGTCTGAAAAGCAGTGGACGCAGGAACGTTACTACAAGAAAATCAACGATGTAATGAGGACTATCGTAAGTGCAGGAGAGGATGGAGAATGGCCAATGCTTGTCGGCTTGTGCGAGGTTGAGAACGACTTTGTCCTCAAAAGCATGACAGACGGCAGCAGATACAGAAGACTCGGTTATGAATATGTGCACTATGAGAGTCCTGACGCACGAGGCATCGACGTTGCTCTGTTATACAGGAAAGATTTGTTCACGCCTTTGCTGTCGCGACCTGTAGGTGTGAAACTGCCAGACGAGAAAGACACAAGAGACATTCTCTATGTATGCGGAACGACGAAAGACGGGACAATACTTCATGTCATAGAGACTCACATGCCATCAAGAAGAGGAGGTGCACAGGCAACGGAAGGCAACAGAATGACTGTCGCTGAGAAGATAAAACTGATTACTGACAGCATCTTTGCGCTTGACGAAAACGCTGCAATAATCATAATGGGTGACATGAATGACAATCCTGACGACAAAGCCCTGCACAAGACATTGAATGTCATGCCTACAGGAGGTAGTATTTATGAAAATGGCAGACTTTACAACCTTATGTGGGATGGTTTCCCCACAACAGATGCACAGGAAGGTTCATATTACCATTCAGGAGAATGGGAAATTCTTGACCAGATTATCGTCTCTGGTGCATTGCTGAACGGAAGTCTGAATATTCAGGCAAGCAAGAAAGCGGAAGTATTCAATCCATGGTGGCTTAAAAACAAAGAAGGCGCCCCAAAGAGAACATATCTCGGGAACACCTATCAGGGAGGAACATCCGACCATTTTCCCGTCAAAGCAGAGTTCTATATCTTTATGCTCCAAATCCATTTCGTTCACCCATTTTGACGGTATTGAAATTTTGTAGGTTTTTGAACCCTTTCCGGCAGTACCGCCTGCCACACCGACAATCAGTTTTGTATTTCTCGTTTCCATATCATCACCGATAAAATTATATCATATTCGTAACGAATAGTCAATAGTTTCTATATATTATAAGTTCCTAATCAAACTCGCCGTCCGCTATTGACTTTTTCCCAAAAATGAGTATAATAACATCATCGGGAATGAAGTTCTCCCGTGGGAAACCTAAACCGCTTTCAAAGCTGATGACTTCTGCAACATTCTTGCAGAAAGGCATCGGCTTTTTTGCATATTCGGGAGGCAATTATGCTTACATCACTTTCACTTATTTTTCTTGTCGGGCTTACCATGGCGTTTATCTGCCGCAAAATCAAACTGCCCCGCATCATCGGTATGCTTGTCACAGGCATCGTGATAGGTCCTTTCGTGCTTGATTTTCTCGATCCGAAAATACTCGGCATTTCGTCGGAGCTTCGGCAGATCGCTCTCATCATCATTCTCATCAAAGCCGGACTTTCACTGAACATTTCCGACCTCAAAAAAGTCGGAAGGCCGGCGATACTCATGTCATTCTTGCCGGCACTTTTTGAAATCGGTGCGTTCGTGTTGCTTGCTCCGACGCTTCTTCACATCACGGTGCTGGAAGCGGCGATCATGGGTGCCGTACTCGGTGCGGTTTCGCCTGCGGTCGTCGTGCCGAGAATGGTACAGTTGATGGAAGACGGCTACGGAACGGACAAGCAAATTCCACAGCTCATCCTCGCCGGAGCATCGCTTGACGATGTTTTCGTCATCGTGCTGTTTTCCGCCTTTGTCGGGATGGCGCAGGGAGAGGCGGCAAAAGCGATGGATTTCTTGAATATACCGATTTCAATTATCCTCGGTGTTCTTATCGGAATGGCTCTCGGCTTTATGCTTTCATTCCTTTTTGAATTTGCACATAAGAAAGGCAACCCGATCCGGCAAAGTCTGAAAACGATCCTTGTCCTCGGCTCGGCATTTCTTTTGATGTCGGTCGAATCTTGGCTCGAAGGAATCGTTTCGGTTTCGGGACTTCTTGCCGTTATGAGTATGGCTTGTGTCATTCAAATGCGTTGCCGTAAAGAAGTGTCAAGCGATTTGTCCGCAAAGTACGGGCGGCTCTGGCTTGCGGCAGAGGTGATTTTGTTCGTGCTTGTCGGTGCGGCGGTGGATATCCGATACACTCTGCAAGCCGGTCTTGCGGCGGTGCTGATGATTTTCATTGCCCTCATCTTCCGTTCGGTTGGTGTGCTTTTGTGCCTTATCGGAACAAAGCTGAACGGAAAAGAAAAGCTGTATTGCGTGATTGCTTATCTGCCCAAAGCCACCGTTCAGGCGGCGATCGGCTCTGTACCGTTGTCGCTCGGTCTGCCTTGCGGAAACATCGTGCTTTCGGTTGCGGTGCTTTCCATTCTCATTACTGCTCCTCTCGGTGCGATCGGTATGGATGCAAGTTACAAGAAACTGTTGAATAAATAATATCCAAATAAAGATTTTTGCAACATTTCGCAGAAATCTTTATTTGCTACCAAACATAAAAGCAGAGCCGTAAACTGTGAAACGCAGTGATAACGGCTCTGCTTTGGATATTATCCGCTTGTTAAATAGATTGTCTTGCCTCTATAAACAAATCAATGTCATTGACGATATACTTTTCTCCGGTGGTATGAAGTGCTTCAAAGTAACTTCTGACATATTCGTTAACTCTGTATTTCATAAAAAGTCCCATCACTTCTTTGCCGGTCAGATTTTTGGCTGTTTTATAGATTTCAATGCAATATATCAAAAACTCTCCCTCACGGCTCAATGTTCGTTTCTTTGTACCGACAAGCAATTCCTGAATTGCGTCTTCAAAGCCGATCCACCCTTGTTCTTTTCCGCTTTTCTCACCTTTGGAAAGTTCACTCATTAACTTTGCTTCTGCTTGTTTTTTTTCACGGTCTTCCATAATACACCCCTAACATTGCTTTACCAATTTTCCCGCAGCAGAAAATCTGCGATGTGAACTATTTCAATGCCGTTATCATTTCCTGCGGCAAGCTCATCCATGCAGACGACATATTTGTGATAATGATCCTTGATATCCATCAGATTATCGGTTTCACGCTTTGAATCGGAAGGCAATTCCACGCAGACCTGCACATATATTTTTTCGTCACGCCGGATTCCGACAAAGTCGATTTCCTTTGTGTCGTTCTTTCCGATATACACATCGTACCCTCTGCGTTTCAATTCAAGAAAAACGATGTTTTCAAGCATTGCCGAGGCCATCTGCTTTGAAAAGCCCATAATACAGTATTTGAAGGAAATGTCCGAAAGATAATACTTTTCCTGCGTTTTGAGGACAGACTTTCCCTGCAAATCATAGCGATTGCACGGATAAATGATAAATGCCTCACTGAGCCATTTGATATAGTTGTAAACGGTTTCTACGGAAACGGTACGCTTTTCATTCTTCAGAAACTTAACAATCGCATTGGCGGAAAAGGTTTTCCCGAC
>CALCRH010000094.1 GCA_937894515.1 uncultured Clostridia bacterium
ATCCAATACTCGCGGTTCGACTTGATCTTTTGATTCCTGTTTTCCCAATCATAGCCGTGCCAGTATTCCGAATCGCAGAAAACGGCAATTTTATACTTTGTAATGGCTATGTCAGGTTTCCCGATGAGCGTTTTGCAGTTTTTGCGATACCGGATGCCTTTGCCCCACAGCGCTTTGCGCAAGGCAAGTTCTATGGTTGTATCCTTGCTTTTTATCGCCTGCATATTCCTGCGGCGCTGTTCCGGAGTTAAATCATCAGCCATAGATTATTCCTCCGGCTCGTCTGCCTCTTTCACATCATAGTAAACGACATTGTGCGGCAGTTTGATGTTCGGCACCCAAAGCTCGCGTCCGTTCCAGCCCTTTCTGCCGGTGACTTTATACATAGTCAAGACGACCTGATTTGTGAACGAACCGCCGAGGCTCCAATCATTCGGGGACAGCAAAGCGCCGGTTCCTTTTGCCACGTCTCTGCCGCGTCTTACGATCAAGATGCCCTGTGCAGACGGTTTCTCCGCAAGAATCGTATCAAGCACAGAGACAAAGCTCTTGATGTCAAAGTCCTCATCGGATGTCACATGATTGAAAATTTCCTTCATCAGCCGGAGATTGACCTGATAAGACGGCTCTGTTTCGCTGAACGGCGCAAGGAGAGCATCCAGTTCCTCAATCGTGTTATTCTCAGGATTGAACGGATAATAGTTTGTGCCGCCGGAGAGCATGAACACTTTCTTGTTATCCAGAACGTTGGCACGGGTGGGATTCAGCCCTTCGGGATAGTAAATCTTGATGTGTTCCGTTCCATTTTCCACCTGTGCGATAATTGCATTGTTCGTTGCGTTTATATCAGAGAACAGCTTATAAAGCGGCTCGTCAATAAAGACACGCATCATTCCCGGATCGCGGTCATAACCGAACATACGGCTGTGCTGCCACATGGTATCTGCCTGCGGCTTTTTACTCGTCCTGGTGTAGTAGATCGTATGGAGTGCAGGGAAAGTTACGCCGCGCCCAAGCGTATTGCCGCCGATGACGATATTGGAACCGGAAGAATATTCTTCGCTGGCAATATCATTCTTGCCGTTCATCACAAGCACCTTTACTTCATCGTTTACGACGAGCTTTTTCGCCTGTGCAAATACGGCATCAAAATCTGCCTTTACACTCTTTTGCGGATTCAGTGCCTGCCACTCTTTTTCAAGTTCCGTCTTGAAGGCACCGTCGATATTATCACGGCACCATTTCAATTCGTCCTTGACTGCTTTTTCGTATTTGCTGTGGACAGCCTGCCTTACGCTCGGATGAAGCAGGCAGTTGGAGATCGTGCCGCCGCTTGCAAAAATCTGCCCTGAAACAGCAAGGTGATGAAGCACCACCTGACGCTCCGGCTCGGCGATGTTCTCAAGATAGCTGATGCAGTCAGCCTTTTCATTTTTGGGGAAGAAGAAGTCCCCGCCGAGATACCCATTGCCGGGAGCAAAATAATATGTGAAATACGGATGCCAGCCGGAAGCCATTGTCTGCAAAAGAATTGCCTGCGGCGTTCCGGTCACTTGGAGATAGATGCTGCTGGAAGCTCCGTTCTTGATGGAATCCAGATACTTGTTGATTGAAGATTGTCTGCCTCGGTTGACCAGCGTATTGAGTGAAGCGGCGTCAGCTTCATCATCAATGATGAAAAGCGGATTGCCCTTCATAAAGCCGGTGGAAGCAAATACATTTGCCCAAAGACGCAGGATGCGGACATTCTTTTTCAGCACGATGATTGCAGGTTCCATCAGGCTGTTCTGAATGAACAGACCGGAATCGTTCTCGCCGCAGATGCAGAACCCTTTCAGATCAGATTTGACACGTTCCAAAGTCTGCTGCTGGAGTACAACATTATCGGTTGTCAAGAGAACAAATGCGGGGAAACCCATGTCTGCTGCCTTACACATGATTCCGAACATCTGCCCGGTCTTTCCGGACTGGACATTGCCGAAAAGCAGTCCGATCTCATGGCTGCAGAAAGAAAAGTTTTTGATATACTGACTGCCGACATCTTCTGCTGTCTTTGAAATGGATTCTGCCAGACGGACATTTCCTCTGTCAGCAATCGTTTTCAGATAGGTTTTTAAGTACGGCATTATTCCTCATCCTCCTGCTCCTGGGTTGCTTCAAACGAAAGGAACCAAACATCAAGAAGCTCGCCGTTTTCATCTTCGGTTTTCTGATCGGTTTTCGTCAGAACAAGCGTATTACATCCGTAGGCTTCCAGCATTTCTTTCGTTATCATGCCGGTGCGGTCACGGTCAAGCTGAGTGTCATTCACCGGAGTAACAAGACCTGCAGCCGCAAGGCGGCCTTTGATCCAGCGTCCGAGAATCAGTTCGTCACCGACTGCGCTGAACTGCTTATTGCCGTCACTTGTGGTATGAGCTTTGAAAGTATAACCGTCATCAGTGACGACAGAGAAAGTTTTGTTCTTTTCAGGATAACCCGGCAGGAGCGTAATGCTCTTATTTACGGTGAACTGAGTTTCGTACCAGTCACGGGATTTACGAGCGCTCCGGGGAGCCGCATAACTCACGTTCAGATTGCTTTTGGTAAAATGCTTGCCGTCGTCCATGTGCCGCTCATCATAGGCAGGCACCTTGATGGGCAGGATGAACGAGACATCTGTTTTGTGCCGATCATACAGGGCAACTTCTGTCTGCGGAACCTGTTCCACGGTATCAACACCGGTAAGAGAAACGTTGATCTCACGAATCAGCGTCATGTCATGAACATCCGCAATATCTGCCGAGCATCTATTGCTTTGAAGCTCCCTGATATGAGACAGAATTGCTCCGGCTTCATCTGTATTCTTGGTGAGTGCAGACACTTCGTATTGTCTGCGGTTGCTTGCCTCCGGCTTTATTACGCCAAGGTTTGCCGAGCCGATTATCGCAGAAAACACAGAATCATCTTTCAGGAAAGCATACAGCTTTCCATGATACTTGAAAGCTTTTACCAACCTGATTTCACCGATGCCGTCAGCTTTCCATTTTTCGTTGAGAGCCAATGCAGTTCTATAAGTGCTTTCCGGCATTCCTTCGATGTAATACATACCGATAACAAGGCTTACATATTTGAGATGAAGCGCATAGACAAGGCTGTCAAGTTCTTCAAGCGCAGCTTTTGAAACATAGCCCACAGCAATCTCTACACGATCAGATAACGCAATCTGCTCATGGAAAGAATCGATTATTGAGGTTTGTCCATCTTCTAAAGCAAGTGGAAGTATATCAGAGTAAAGCAGTTCCATAATTCATGTCCTTTCAATGTTTCGTATGCCTCGTTACAGATATTTCACAACATCCTCAACCATAGCTTTATATTGCATTTTAACTTCTTCCGGGGACTTGATATTGACCTTGCCTCCAAAGCCGAAAACCCAGCTGAAAAATACGTGGTTCACCGCAACATTAACTTCCAGTTTGAATGACGTCATATCATAGGCATACGTTTTAACCCCTGTCCCAAACTTGT
>CALCRH010000095.1 GCA_937894515.1 uncultured Clostridia bacterium
CCTTTCCTATATGTCTCTTTTTGTTTTAGTATTATTAGTGAATACAGCGGCGTTGATGAACACCTCGGCCGTTCCAAATTGAACACCCTCGTCGCTGAAAACTGAACAGTGCCGTCGCTCGAAACTGTACACCTTCGACGGCAAAGTTGTACATTGACATAGCTCATGTTTCATGGTATCATAATAGTGCTTTTAGCCGTAGCGG
Organism: uncultured Clostridia bacterium; assembly: GCA_937894515.1. GTDB lineage: Bacteria > Bacillota > Clostridia > Oscillospirales > Oscillospiraceae > Vescimonas. The sequence continues at coordinate 206 of CALCRH010000095.1, forward strand.
AGGATAGAGCAACGCTGGGGAGCGACTTGAGCGCCGTATACGGGATTTAGCGGGAAGAGTGATACCATGCCGCACATGGGGATCGCTCTTCTTTTTTGTTTGTCACAGCCATCACTCTTCCCGGAAAATCCGAATGCGTTAAACCCCGGGTTCGGGCAGAGCCCGATGCGCCGAAGGCGCCTTAATGATCGGTTTCCTGCACTCCTTTCCGCTTTCTCATGGATTCTTTGCAGTCAATGATGATCGGATAAGAATCGTGGACGATTCGGTCGCAAATAGCATCCGCCATAATGGGATCGCCGATCTTTTCTCTCCATCCCGGAATGTCGAACTGCGAGCAATAAATCGTAGATGCCCTTTTATACCTTGCTTCTGCTATTTCAAGCAAGTCCCTTGCTTCGGTTTCTTTCAAAGGGTAAAGAAGCCACTCATCAATGATCAGAAGTGCCGGCTTTTTATACTGCTGTATCGCTTTCGAAAATGTACCGTTGTTTCTTGCGATGGATAATTCAACCAACAATTCGGGAAGCCGTACATACTTTACCGTCAGAAAATTTCTGACAGCAGCCATCCCGAGTGCACAGGCAAGATAAGTTTTTCCGGAGCCGGTGGCACCGAGAAGCATCACATTATGGTGTTCCTCAATGTATTGGCAGGATGCAAGCCTTGCAAACTGTGCTTTGTCAAGATTACGGTCTGCAAGATATTCGATATTTTCCACACACGCTTCCGGATCTGAAAAGCCTGCATTTTTTATGAGTCTGTTCAGATGGTTGTTTTTTCGCGACGTCCATTCTCGATCAACAATCAGCCCCATACGGTCTTCAAAAGAAAGCGCGTTCATCTCCGGATCCGACAGCTGTTCTTTGAACGCCTTAGCCATGATTGTTAAGTGCATTTCCTGCAGCTTGGTTACAGTGTTTTCGGTCAGCATTCCTTCTTACCTCCGTAGTATTCTGCACCGCGGGTAAAGCCGTATGCTGAAGATGATGTTGTTTCCTTGACTCCTTCTGTTTTGTCCTGACCGGATGCCAGAATTGCCTGAACATTTTTCAGGGAAGGTCTCGGCGTAAAGGTAAGTGCTTTTCTGCAGGCATTCTCTAACCGTTCCGGCGTATACTTGTCCGCTAATTTCAACAGCCCCATACATGCCTTATATCCCTGCTGTTCCACCCTGTATCCTGAAAGAATCGCGGAAATAACAGTTTCGGTTTCGGGACCAATCTTTTTCGCCCAATTTTGAAACCGCTCTCCGTTCCACTGTACATACTGTTGGTGTTTTTCGGGCATATGGCTTTCTGTGGTACTGTATTGATTCAGACGTCCATACAGACGGATATGAGAGCAGATCCTGTTCCCGGAAAAGAATACTTCAATGGTGGTTCTCGTAATGCGAACGTCAACTTTCTGACGGATATATTCATACGGAACCGAGTAATTCATTCCATCCACGGATATATGATAGTTCGGTCCGACGGTCGCGATTTTCCATACAGACAGCTCGAACGGTCTGGGAGGCAGCGGAAGAAGAAACGGCTTTTCTTCTTCAAACGCGGAGGAACGGCTGCCGTCTCTTTTCTGAAAGGGCTTATGATTGAATTCATACAGCCGTTCCGAGACAGCGGCATTCAGTTCCTCCAATGAGAGAAAACGCTGACCGCGTAATGACGCAAGAATGTATGTAGAGATCACCCCGACAGTCCCTTCCACAAATGCCTTATCTTTTGGAGAACGCACTCTTGCCGGAATGATGGCAGTCCCATAATGTTCCGCGAGTTCCTGATACGCCTTATTGATTTCCACTTCATCACGACCGTGATGAACAACGCCGGTTTTGAGGTTGTCGCACTGAATGATTCGGGAAACGCCTCCGAAGAACGTAAATGCATGAACGTGAGCTGTTGTCCAGCATTCCTGATTCATGGAAAAGAACGCCTCAACATAACTGTAGCCGCTGTATGGCAGTGTTGCAACGAAAACATAAGCCGGAATAATTTCGCCGGTATCCGTGTCGATCACGGAGGCAGTATCTCCCGCCCAGTCCACCTGTACGGTTTCTCCGGGCTTGTGATTCAGATGCATGGTGGCGCTGTTCTTGGCAAGATATTCGTTGTAGGATTTGTTGAACTGCGTGGATTGGTACGGTGTTTCGCCGGCAGCAAGGCACTTTTCGCAGTACTCCAGCCACAGAAGATTCAGGGTTACGCCGTCCTTCATCATTTCCTTGGCAACATACTCATAATCCGGCATTCTATATACCGGTTTGTTTGCTGCCGATGGATAAAGAATTTCCGCAAGCCTTGCATCCGATAGTCCTTCCGGAAGCGGATAACTCAGCTTGTGTTCTGCTGCCCGGCGTAATACCTCGGCAACGGTGTTGCGGGAACAGCCTATACTGGCGGCTGTTTCCTGTTTGTTCATCCCGATGGCGTTCAACCTCAGGATCTCGCGGTAATTGGTCATGAGTAATGACCTCCTTGTTGTTATTCACGCGAATGGTCGCGTGTAACAACATTTTACCACATTTTTTACACCATGCACGGTACCGCGGCGAGCGTGCACAATTTACGCGGAATGCATGCACA
>CALCRH010000096.1 GCA_937894515.1 uncultured Clostridia bacterium
AGCAGTATATCCTGACGGAAACCGTTACCGAGGAAACCCGATACCGCACAGAGCGCCGCACCGGGACATACACCGTCACCGACCCCGAAACGGGCGAAACCAGCACGGAAACCTATTTCTACACGGTACAGGTGTCGTACACCTATACCATCTGCACGGTCAAGCTGGAAAACTTCAATCTCTCCCATGTGCCGGTGTATATCATGGGCGAAGATCAGCTCTCCATGTATGCCCTGTATATGGCGGTATTAGGAAACCGTCCCGACCTGTTTCCAAGCTCTGAATACGTCGGAAAATACATTGAAGGAAGCTATACCGACTATGACATCCCTGCGGAGGCATTAGAGGATGAACAGTTTGCCCTGATGATTAAGGAAGCGGAAAAGTATCTCGGCTACCCTTATGTGTGGGGCGGCAGCAGTCCGTCCACGTCCTTTGACTGCTCCGGCTTTGTGAGCTGGGTATGCAATAACTGCGGCGTGGGCTGGAACTTCGGCAGGCTGGGTGCACAGGGGCTATGTAATATCTGTACCCACACGACAAGCTCGAAACCCGGCGACCTTGTGTTCTTTGATGGAACCTACGATACCGACGGCGTTTCCCATTGCGCAATCTATGTGGGCAATAACATGATGATTCACTGCGGTGACCCGATCCAGTACGCAAACCTCAACTCGTCCTATTGGCAGCAGCATTTCTACTGCTACGGTAGGCTTCCACAACCATAAAAGGAGGAAACAGCTTTGAACCCCAGAATTGAAAAGCTCCGTGATGAGCTTCAAAAGAACAAAAACAGGATCATGGACTTGCAGAACAAAAACCGCGAGCTGGATAAGCAAATCCGTGAGCTTGAAAACACCTACATTATCGGCATGGTGCGTGAGCGCGGTCTGACGCCGGAACAGCTCATGGAGCTTTTGCCCGGCACACCTGCCTGTAACATCAAGAAGGAGGAACCTCACTATGAAGAAATCTAAATGCCGCGTCCTGCTCTGTCTGTGCGCGGCGCTGGTCTGTATGCTGTCCCTGTCTGTATCTGCCTTTGCCTCTGCGAATGATACAGAGAGCGGAACAGTTTTTTCCATTTCAACGCAGGAAACAACGATGGATCCCAATAAAGTTGACATGGACTTGGCATTACAGGACAAAGATTATCTCATCGGAATCGTGGTAACAAACGGGAGCTTGCTTAATGTTCGCGTGGGCGGTGGAACAGATTATGCTGTCATTGACCAGCTTTATCCCGGTGAACAAGTTGCGGTGCTTTCCCAGGAGGGTGACTGGTATCAGGTGCTTATCCCCGGGAAAACAGGATATATCTACAAAGATTATCTGCGTATAAGTGATACCGTTTTTCCTACCGACGATATGGCTTCTTTCACCGATCTGCTTTTATCCATGCTCAATGCCTGTGCTTCCTCCGAGAAACTTACCCCGGAGGGCAATTTAACTCTGGTGGATGACATTCAGCAGACGGAGAGCGTAGACAGCAACGGTGAAGTACACAGCAAGCAGTTTGTCACCTTGCAGAGCAAGAATGGCAACTATTTCTACCTTGTCATTGACCGCAGCGGTGAAACAGAAAACGTGTATTTTTTGAACCTCGTCGATGAAGCCGATCTTATGGCGCTCATGGAGGACGGCGAGGTCACGCCGAAATCCTGCACCTGTAAGGATAAATGCACTGCCGGTCATGTGGACATCACCTGTCCCGTCTGTGCCACCGATATGACGGAATGTGTCGGCAAGGAACCCATACAGGAGCAGACAGATACCGACACCGAAGGAAACAAGGATGAACAGCAGCCCGAAGAAAAGAAAGACACTAACCCCGCGCTGATTATCGTGCTTGTGCTGGCTCTCGGCGGTGGCGCAGCATATTACTTCCTGAAAGTAAAGAAGAACCAGCCCAAGACCAAGGGTAGCACCGATCTCAACGAATACGATTTTGGTGAGGATAATACGGAAATGGAGTTTGAGCCGTATGAGGAAATTTCGGCTGAAAGTACCGGCGAAGCTCCCAAATCGAATGAAGGGACGGACGAAGAATGAGGCTTGTCATTGCGGAAAAGCCCTCTGTCGCACAGAGCATTGCCGCCGTCCTCGGTGCAAAGAAACGGAATGACGGATATTTGGAGGGTAACGGGTATCTCGTTTCATGGTGTTTCGGGCATTTGGCAGAGCTTGCCGACCCGCAACACTATAACCCCGATTACGACAAATGGGCGCTGAAAGATTTGCCTATTATTCCCAAGTCCTTTGCCTTTACCGTCCATCCTGATAAGAAAAAGCAGTTTGCGCTTTTGAAAAGCCTCCTGCACCGTGCTGACGTGACGGAGGTTATCAACGCCTGCGACTCCGGACGCGAGGGTGAGCTTATCTTTCGCACCGTCTATGACCTTGCCGGATGTCAAAAGCCGATGAAACGCCTGTGGATCTCCAGCATGGAAGATGAAGCGATAAGGCAGGGGTTTCAGCCACTACGGGACGGACGCGAGTATGACGGACTGCATCAGGCGGCATTGTGCCGTGCCAAAGCGGACTGGCTTGTGGGCATCAACGCAAGCCGGTATTTCTCCCTTTCCTATCACAGCAAGCTGAATGTGGGGCGCGTCATGTCCCCAACGCTGGCGCTGATGGTACAGCGTGAAGCGGAGATCGGCGGCTTTGTCCCGGAGCCGTTCTATACCGTTCAGGCAGATTGCGGTTTTCCTGCCGCGACGCAGCGTTTGAAGGACAGAGCTGAAGCGGAACGGATCGCGTCACTCTGCCGGGGAAAGCAGTTCACGGTTACAAAGACGGAGCGCAAGGAAAAGCAGGAAAAAGCCCCGGCGCTCTACGATCTGACCACCCTCCAAAGGGATGCGAACCGCACCCTCGGTTATACGGCACAGCAGACGCTTGACTATCTGCAAAGTCTGTATGAAAAGAAGCTCTGCACCTATCCGCGCACGGACAGTCGGTATCTTACGGATGATATGGAAGTAACCATTCCGTCCCTATTGACCGCCGCCGCTATTGTCTGCGGGCTTCCCAAGCCGGAGCAGATAAATACCGCGCAGATCTGCAACAGTAAAAAGGTGTCCGACCACCACGCTGTTGTTCCTACTGTATCGGCGGCAAAGGCAGACCTTGCCGCACTTTCTGTCGGAGAAAAAGCAATCTTACAGCTTATATCTCTGTCCCTTCTGTGCGGTGTTTGCACCCCATATCGCTATGCGGAAACAGCGGTGACGCTTAATTGTGAGGGCGTTATCTTTACTGCCAAAGGCAAAACCGTTCTCGCTCCCGGCTGGAAATGCTATGAGCAGGAGGAAAAGACGGATGTTCTGCCGCAGCTTAACGAGGGACAGACCTTCTCTACGTCGGAGCTTTCCGTCAAGGAAGGCAAAACCGCCCCACCCAAGCATTACACCGAGGACACGATCCTGTCTGCGATGGAAACGGCGGGCGCAAAGGATATGCCGGATGATGCGGAACGCAAAGGCATCGGCACACCGGCGACCCGCGCCGGGATTTTGGAAAAGCTGGTGTCCTCCGGCTTTGTGGAACGCCGCAAGGCAAAGAAGGTCACGAACCTCATCCCCACACAAAACGGCGCGGCACTGATCACCGTGCTTCCCGAACAGCTTCAATCTCCCCAGCTTACCGCTGAATGGGAACACAAGCTCAAGGCGGTGGAGCGCGGAGAGCTGGACGCGGACAGCTTCCTATCCGGCATTACCGAAATGCTCTCCGAGCTGATCGCATCCTATACGCCGGTTTCCGGCGCGGATGTGCTGTTTCCCTCCGACCGCGAGGTCATTGGCAAATGTCCGCGCTGCGGCGGGAACGTGACGGAAGCACCCAAGGGCTTTTTCTGCGAAAACAAGGACTGCCGGTTTGTACTATGGAAGGACAGCGGATTTTTCACAAAAAAGAAAAAGCAGCTTACCAAATCTCTTGCCGCCGCGCTCTTAAAAGACGGAAATATCCGGCTGACGGGCTGTTATTCGGAGAAAACCGGCAAGACCTACGATGCCACCGTTCTTCTGTGCGACGACGGTGAAAAGACCGAGTACAAAATGGAGTTTGGCAGGAGCGCATCCGACAAAACCAAATAAGAGTTGCTCCTGCATGGGATAAACCTGTGCAGGAGCGTCTTTTTTTGTATCAAATCTGAAAGGAGTTATCCCCATGGC
>CALCRH010000097.1 GCA_937894515.1 uncultured Clostridia bacterium
CCCGGTGCTCAACGCCATCTTTGAGCGCATCCAGGGGGAGTCCCCCTACAAGTCCCCCACGGATATGGGCGTGAATATGATAGGCTACTGCATCACCGATGACGAGGTGTGCTGTGAAGCGGCCAAACAGGAGATCCTGCGCCGCTATTATACCTCCGCCTGCGCCGTGCATCAGGGCCTTTCCGATGCCGGAGAGACAAGGCGCATCGAGCTTATCATGAGCCGTCTCGGTTTAAGTCCGGTGAACAGACCGGTCGTCGGCGCGGCGCTGAACAGGTTTGCGAACATGCGGTTTGTGCTTTCCGCGTTCGCCCTGGCGCTTCTGCTGGCGATTGTTTTCGCCGTGCTGTCGGTCGTCCGCGACGCCGGATGGCTTTTCCGGCTTCTGCCGGTGCATGCTGTACTGCACGGCGGATTGAAAGGAGCGATAGAAATGTGTGACGGAATCAACACGGCAAATTTCCAAAGGGAGATCCTTCAGTCGGAAATGCCTGTACTGCTGGATTTCTTTGCTCCATGGTGTACTCCCTGCAGAATGCTGTCAGCTGTTCTTGACGATATCAGCGAGGACTACGTCGGAATCATCCGCGTCTGCAGGGTGAATGTGGACGATGAGAAGGAGCTGTCCGACAGATACGGCATAGACGAAATACCCACGGTCATCTTTTTCAAAAACGGAAGACCCACTGACCGCTTCACCGGCTTCCGCAGCGCGGAAGAGATCGAAGCTATGATAACCAGAATATGAAAGGAGATTGAACATGAAATATATATGCACAGCCTGCGGCTATATTTATGATGAAGAAAAAGAAGGAGTCAAATTCAGAAAGCTCCCGAAGGACTGGCGCTGCCCCCGCTGCGGCGCTCCCAAATCGGCGTTTCAGCCGGTCAATGAAGAAACACAGAGCAGCTCCGAGCACTGATACTGTTAAACATAAACCGAATAATTTAAGGAGGAACCATTATGGATCGAAAAGTCAGAATCGCTCAGTACGGAGCGGGAAAAATGAGTCGTTATCTGATGCGTTATGTTCTGGAGCATGACGCGGAGCTTGTCGGTGCTTTCTGCCGCAATAAAAACCATATCGGCAAGGATGTATCCGAGATCATCGGCAACGGTTATCCCTTCGTCGGCGTGACGGTGGAGGATTCCGCCAACGCGGATAAGCGCCTTGGTGAACTCAGACCTGACGTTTGCATCATAGCAACACGCAGTACGGTTGCCGAACTGGAAGAGATCTTTACGATTTGTGCAAAGCACGGCATCAATGCCATCACGACCTGCGAAGAAGCACTCTATCCCTGGAATTCTTCTCCCGCTCTCACCGCCAAATTGGATAAGCTTGCCAAAGAGGGCAGCTGTACGCTCACCGGCGTCGGCTACTGTGACCTTTATTGGGGAACGCTCGTCACCAATCTCTGCGGTTCATCTCATAAAATCACGAAGATTCACGGCAGCAGCTCCTACAATGTGGAGGACTACGGCATCGCCCTTGCGGAAGGTCACGGCGCGGGGTTGAGCGTTGATGAATTTCAGCGGACGATCGGGGCGTACAACGAGCTTCCCTCCGACGAGATCAAAGCGCTGGTTGAAAGCGGAGAGTATGTCCCTTCCTATATGTGGAACCAGAACGGCTGGCTTTGCAGCAAGCTGGGACTGCATATCACTTCACAGACACAGAAGTGCATCCCCTGCATTGACAAGGAGGATCTGAAGTCTGAAACTCTGGGGCTGACCGTCAAAGCGGGCTTTGCCACCGGTATGCGTGCCGTCGTCACCACCACGACCGAAGAAGGGATCACATTGGAGACGGAGTGCATCGGGAAAATCTACAACAAGGATGAATTTGACACAAACATCTGGACGCTCTACGGTGAACCCGAGACGACCTGCATCGTCAATCAGCCTGCAACCGTGGAACTGACCTGCGCCACACTTGTCAACCGTATCCCTCAGCTGATCGACGCACCCGCCGGTTATGTCACCACCGACCGCTTCCCCTACAATGAATATATGATCCATCCCATGAATTGCTATGTGAAGACGAAGTAAAGCCCTTCGGTATTTTGTGCCTGCAAAGAAAAAGCACGGGAGGTGAGCCCCATGGGCCGGTTTCTTCTGCCTGTCATTATAACAGGAAAATAGTTCCATGTCAAAATCTTTACATATCCGGAAAGGGAGAAAAAATGAAAAACGCAAAAAGCGGTCTTAACAATATAACCTTATGTGCGATGGCGGTATCGGTGCTGGGACTGTTTGCAGCGGCAGCGATCCTTGCCGTCCGAGCTGCAAAGAAACGCAGCTCAGAGTAAGCTGATGTGAATATGAAAGGAGATATCAATATGAAAACGAAACTGAGACCCGGCCTGCTTGCCGTCACCATAGCGATCCCTCTGTGTGTCGGCGGTATCTCCGCGATGCTCACCGGGGATATGATGAAAGAGTATTTCTTCCTCAACAAACCTCCTCTTTCGCCTCCCGGCTGGGTATTCCCCATCGTGTGGACGATCCTTTATGTGATGATGGGATTTGCCTCGTATCTTGTGATCACCTCCGGGGCAGACAGGTCGCTGATCATAAAAGCTCTCGTGTTTTATGGAATTCAGCTTGTACTGAATTTCTTCTGGTCAATTCTGTTTTTTAATCACTCGCTTTTCCTGTGGGCCTTTCTCGAACTTATTGTGATGTGGGCCGTGATCATTTTCACTACGGTACTGTTTTTCCGCGCAAGCACCTCTGCCGGACTGCTGATGATCCCCTATATACTCTGGTCAACTTTTGCGGCTTACCTGAACTTTGCCGTATATAAACTGAGCATCACTCCGATGCCCCTGCCTAAATAAGAAAGGAGAATAAAATAATGAAAGAACTGATAATGTACCGCTGCGAAATCTGCGGCAATCTCATCTGCATGATCGAGGACTCCGGCGTGGTACCCGAGTGCTGCGGGACGGAAATGACCCGCATCGCCGCCAACACCGAGGATGCCTCCGCCGAAAAGCACGTTCCCGTAACCCGCCGGGAAGGCATTAATGTGCAGATCCTTGTGGGCGGGCTGCCCCATCCCATGACGCCCGAGCACCACATAAGCATGATTTTCCTGCTGACGAATAAGGGCGTCTATATGCGCCGTCTGAACCCCGGCGACGCCGCGGAAGCGATCTTCAACATCCGTCTCGATGAGGACGTGATTTCCGTGTATGCCTGGTGCAATGTTCACGGACTCTGGAAAAGCTGAGGAAAGGAGAAAACAATATGAGAATAGTGCTTAATCCCGATGAAACCATTGTAAAAATCGTAAAGCAGGGGCTGGAAGAAAACGACGGTTACTGTCCCTGCCGCACGGAAAAGACCGAGGACACGAAGTGCATGTGCACGGAGTTTCGCACCCAGGCCGCAGATCCCGGCTTTTCCGGCTTCTGCCGGTGTATGCTGTACTGCACGGCTGAATGAAAGGCAGGTGACGGAAATGTTTGATAAGATCACCGGACAGGATTCTCTCAACGAGATCCTTCGATCCGACACACCGGTGCTGCTGGATTTCTTCGCTCCCTGGTGCGCTCCGTGCAGGGCGCTGTCGGCAGTACTGGAGAAGATCAGCGAAAAGTACGATGG
>CALCRH010000098.1 GCA_937894515.1 uncultured Clostridia bacterium
ATTTACGAATTGAAGGTTTTGAATTAATAATTGTTAAATTGTCTACCGGATAAATCAGGCAATTTTCTTGCATTAAAAAAGCAGGCACTCTCACGGACTGCCTGCTTTTTGGTATCACTCGATAAGACCGAGTTGCTGCTGGAGCTTCTCTACGAGTGCGTCACGGGTCTCAACGGTAATTAGATTAGCAGTTACTGCCAACTCAAAGATTTCGCCCGCTGTTTTGTTGGCGACCAATACCAGGGGAAACTTGCCAAGAGGCGGAGCCATGGTGTAAACGGTGTCTCTGCACTCGTCTCTTGCGAAAACTTCCTTCAGCTTCATCGCTTTGAACTGCTCTGTCATCATGATAGGCTTATCTCCTTTCTTAATTAATTATAGTAAATATGCAAGCCTATGTATTGTCAGTGTAACTAAGAAAATAATAATGGTATCAATTTTTTGGAGGTTAATAATCTGTTTGCAGCAGATTTCGGCCTGTTTCCCTTTCACACTATACTATATCATTCAAACCTTTCCGGCGACAGCACGTAAATTTTGATATTACAGCATTAAATTTTTGATATCTGTGTGATCTTTTCTGTGTGTTTCTGAGTTCCGGGATACTTTTGACCGGTGGAATTGTACGTATTTTCAAAAATCTATTATTGAGTTTTGCTATTTTACATGATATTGTTATCGTAATAATTGACAGTATATTCTGACAGAAAAACAGGTTTTGCAGCCGATTTTGAGGAGGTGATCTCATGTTTCCGGCGCCATTGAAAAAGATAATGGTCTTTTGCCAAAGCTTTTATAAGAGCAACATTATCGAAAAAATGCTTCCGTGGGAGCAGATGGGGTATAAACTGCTGATCGGTTTGAACAGTTACTACGGAATAACCACGATAAGAAAGATCAATCCTCTGGCACTGATAGTTGTTGATTACGTGCCGAGCCCTGTCATCGAGGAAATCACCGAATCTTTTCGTGACAGAGCAGACTCTTCCAGAATTATACTGGTTCCATATGAAAACACAAACGAGAAAGTCCCGGATACGGATGCGGTCCATGTCATTCCATGGTCTGAACTTACTGCGGAAAACCTGATGCAGGTTCTGCAAATGATTCCGCACACGGAAAAGTGCTCCGGGAAAAACGACTCCGCAAGGATAAACCGGCTGAGCTGCTGGCCTGCGATTTCAGAATATGAGCAGATAGCAACACATCGGCATGCCTTTGCAATCAGGGCGGTTCTGCAAAATGAAATCGTGAAAAGACAACTGCCTGAGGCGGAGTCTCTGATACTGCAAACGATCAAAAAGAACGGCGAAGGTATTTTCTTTCGGGAGAACGATTGCCGTTACGGTATAGTGATCGGCATGCCGCAGGTCACCTTCGGGGAGCGGTTCACAAAACTGGTGCAGATGCTTGAGGCACTGAATAATGGGCTTCGCAAGATCACCGCAGGGGAGGTAATGCTTTTCCTGAGCGAGGTCAAACCTGTTCATGAAATTGTCGAAGAATATGAAAAGCTTATTCTGATGGAGCGGTATATTTTCTTCTATGCCGAGAAACAATTTCTTTCGGTGCCTTATATCCAACGGCACACGCTGAATCAGGACACGCCTCTGGATGATGTTTATGCCAGCTACGTGCCGATCCTTCAGGCAGCATTGCATGGTGACGAAGAAAAACTGTCTGCCATTCTGGACGATATATATATCCAACAGATCAAACGGTATAAAAATATGAATTATTACCGCTTGATCCGCTCCCAGCTTATGGCGGCATATGCCTGCATTTGCTGTATCACGGCGCCTGATGAGCAGATATGTCCGCTGCCGGAGGAGGAATACTGGTCGGTAGAAAACGCCCTTGCCGGACAGAAAGAGCTTTTCTTAAGCAGAATCCATCCCGGCATAGAGAAGCGGGAACCAAGCGGGCTGACCTACAGGGCTTTGGAATGTATTGTACATAAACACAGTGAGGAAGTGTTCGCAGGAATGATCGCCGAACAGCTTGGCGTCACCGGGGCTCACCTCAGCAGGGTATTTAAAAAAGATCTGGGAATCGGTATCACGGAGTGCATACGGTATGTAAGGATCTATTCTGCTGCTGTGGATATGCTGAAGGGTACAATGAGCATTCGGGCCATCTCCGAAAAGCACGGTTTTTCCGATGCCAAGTATTTTACCAAAGTATTTCATGAACTGATGGGGCAAAGCCCGTCACAGTGGCTTCGCGCTCAGAATACGCACATTCAAAGGAGAGAAGATAAATGAGAAGAGCCAGAGTAACTTCCATCGGAAAAATAGAAATAGACAACGCCTGTCCGGAGCCGATAATAACTTCGCCGGAGCAGATCCTCGTAAAAGTCCGTTATGCGGGAATCAACGCAGACGATTATAATGTGTTTTCCGGTACTTTTGCATCACCGTACGATGACCGCACTCTGCTCCATGAAATGTCCGGCGAAGTTGTAGCGCTGGGACCGGAAGCGGCAAAACACAGGTTTGCGATCGGGGACCGGGTCAGCAGCAACATTTGCTTCGGTTGCGGAGTCTGCCCGATGTGCAGAAAGGGAAAGCCGAATCTGTGTCTGGATAAGCGCGGTGTCGGTGCCTCCAGCGACTATATCATTGCCGATGCCAAAAGTCTGGTACGTCTGCCGGATAGCATATCCTTGAAGGAAGGCTCGCTCTATTGGTTGGCGACGAGCTGCATCCGCTGTGTTGAACGGATACAGATCGAGCCTGACAGCTCGGTCCTGATCCTCGGCGGCGGTTCTGCCGGACTCACGCTGCTCCAGCTTGTCAAGAAGCGTATGCCGTCTGTTCTGGCTGTCAGCGAACCGATAGCGTACAAAAGGAACCTCGCCCTGAAGCTCGGTGCCGACTATGTGATCAATCCCCTCTCTGAAAACGTGGAGGAGGCCTCGCTCGATCTCACAAGCGGTCTCGGCTTTGACGTTGTTATAGATGCCAGCGGCGCTCTTGCTGCGCTGGAAAACGTCACGGAGCTGATTGCAAGAGGCGGAAAGCTGATGCTGTTTTCCTACTACCATATCGACGAAGCCCTGCGGCTCAACCTCATGGAGACCTACTGGAAGGAGCTGACGATCCTCTCCTCCTACGGTGCGGTAGAATCCTACTACACGACAGCCGCATCAAAGGCCATTCAGTATCTGGACATCAAAAGCCTTATCAGCGAGGTGATCCCCTTCGAGGAAATGCAGACGGCACTTGAAATGTTCGGGACAAGAGAAAAGCTGCGGCTTATCGTCAAATATTGATTTACATTTTAACTGCCCGCCGGTTGTGAAACCGGCAGGCAGTTTTTTCGCATTTTTTGATGTTTTGGATGCAATATCAAAAAAATACACCTTGTACGTCCGACATATCATTTTTTTGGAATTGTACACAAATATCATCCCGAAATATAATAATAACTATGAAAAAACTATAAATTTTGAATAGGAGGAATTGCAATGGCTATAGATATCGAACGTCTGAAAGCTCTGGAAGCAAAAACAGAACAGATCCGCAAAGATATCTGCGTCACAACGAACCATATCGGCTACAGCCATATGGGCGGCGGCATGTCCATGGCCGAAATGATCGTTGCACTCTACTAT
>CALCRH010000099.1 GCA_937894515.1 uncultured Clostridia bacterium
CTCAGCTACAATTACGGCAGCGGGGATCATGCGCGCGTGAAGCGCTGCTTCTGGCTGGTGACAGCGGTGGTCTTTTTCTACTGCCTGCTGTTCTGCCTTGCTGGGCTGGTATGTTCCACCGGCTTCCTCATAGGCGGCGATGGCACGTTCCAGATACAGGCGCGAACACCACAGCCGGGTGTGCTCATCTGGATGAATGACCGGCTCGGTGCCATAGTCCGGGCTCTCTATTGTTTTTTTCAGATGTCCGATTTCGTTTTTCAGGCCACGAATCTTCTTGGCAATGTCCTCTGCGGATTTGCCTTTCAATTCCATCTCGTAGTAGCCCTCTGGGCTAATCATCATAGTGCTCACCACCTTAGTGATTTATTATAGCACAAAACAGGCCTTTTTTCAATCGGGGTTGAAGCAAACGTAACGATTTCATTACGCAAAAAAGCCCTCGACCATCCGACGCTGCTGCCGGTGGCCGAGGGCTCTGTTTATCTTACGTATTCCTGCTCGATGGTGACGCCGCATTTGCAGTGTATCTCGATGCCGGTGTCGTTGACGATGATCTCATCGACCAGCGCCTTCATGACCAAGGCGTCGTTGGCATCCATGATGTCGCCGCTGCGGACGTTTTCCTCGAAGGTGTCCAGCCATGCTTTGACCTCACTGTACCGGGTGGCGATGGTCTGGAGCTCGGCCTGCTGGGCTTCGAGTTCTTTCATCCTCTGGCTGCATGTCTGTATGGCATCCGTGTACTCGGCGTCGGTGATCTGGTGGGCGGACTTTTTCTTGAGGAGCGCGAGGGCCTGTTCCTGTGTCTCGATGATGGCCTGTTCCACTGCTTCGAGGCGTTCTCTGTTCTCCGGCTCCAGCGTCAGCATCGCACCTTCGCGTACTGCCGCAGTCACTTCATCGGCGCTCTCGGTGATCTGCTGGATCGCTGCCGTGTATGTCTTTTCGAGTACATCTTCGCGGACGTGGTGACTCAGGCTGCAGGCTTCGCGTCCCTGTGACACTCTTGCTGCGCAGCCCCACTTGATTTCCCGATAATTTGCGCGATACCCCACGCCCGTTGCACGCGAAAATCCGCTGGAGATTGCGATGCCCCCTATGGGGTATCATTATTCTCAGTTTCTTTCGAATTTTAGAAAATTCCTGAGAATTTTTTTGCAACTCGGGAAAACAGAAATCTATATAATCCGGATATAAATCCAGTATTTTTCGAGTTTAAGTTATATGGCAAACGGACACGGTGTGTCCCATTTTGTTAAGTCATTCGAATGAGCTGACTTGTGCTCATGATCTTTTCTGTCAGCGTTTGCATCAGGTGATGGTCTTCCGCCGCCTGTGTCCACTCTGACAATTCACGGTTGGTTATGAATACAATGCTTCGCTCTTCCTTGAGGAAGTTTACTGCCCTGTAGAACAGCGGCAGATCTGCCGGTGATATGGTAACGTACATGATCTCATCAATGATGATCAGCCCGCAGCTTAACATATACCGGAATTTGCGGTGATATTTGTCGATGTGTTCTTTGTTCCGCATGATCTCCAGAAAGGTGTCTATGTCTGCATAGAAGACACGTTCTCCGTTTTTGAGTGCTTTTTCTGCCAGATGTACTGCCAGTGAGGTTTTGCCGGTATCGCATTTGCCGATGATGACGAGGTCCTCGGTATCGTCGATCCAATCCAGCTTTTCGAGCTGTTCCACCTGCCAGGCGATGCCTTTGTTCAGCTTGTCCAGAGAAAATGTCCGGTGTGGCAGTCCGCTTGCTTGCCGGCGTTTCATCAGTGAGGCATTCTCGACAGCTTCCAGCTCACCGGATAATACTTTTAGCAGATAGTCAGTATTGGATAGTGTCTCGTCCTGTAAATTCACGGCGCCGCTTGCGATATTGGTCAGTCCCAGCTTTCGCGCAATCTGTTGGATCTCAGAGATATTTGCCATCTTGCTCCCTCCTTATTTCTTCGGCTCGTTTTCGGTTGTAGTAATAGGCGTTATTCGACAGCCGTTTCTTTGCCACATCGTCACCATGACGGAAGATGAGAAAAGCGGTAATTTCAGAAACGTTGCAGCGATTCACTTTGACGCAATACTCGATCGCTTCCGCTAATTGCTCCGTAGAGTACAAATTCGCCAGCGTAATAATTCTATTGAACTGTACGTTTTTGTATCTCG
>CALCRH010000100.1 GCA_937894515.1 uncultured Clostridia bacterium
CGCGCCGCTCTATCCGAATCCAGTCTCCTATGCTTCCGAGCATGACGAGCTGGAACAGTACCGGGCATCCTACAAGGCAAATACCGCCTGCAAGAAAGCCATTGAAGATGCCATCAACGGCAACTACAAGGATTGGAGCCTTGACAGCAAATCCGCTCTGGCACAGGTCACGGAGCTTTTCAGCATGGAGCGCATCGCCTATGTGCTTGCCGCAACCGTCCAGCACAAGGATTGGGACGGGCGTCTTTCCGATACCAACAAGGCATGGGCAAAAACGATTCCGGTCTGCGAGGACAGAAACACCTATGCTTTCGTGGTGGATCAGGCACACACCGGGCTGGTCGATCTGTTCGTCAATCAGGTGCGAAAAGAACTTGCCGTACCGCAGGAGGAACGCAAGCCCTCTGTCATGGAAAAGCTCAAAGCCGCGCCCGCAAAAAATTCGCCGAAAATTTCGGCGAATTCCAAAGGGCAGGAGCGTTAAGCATGGCGAAGCGCAAACGCGAGATTCAGATGAAGTTCCGCGTGGACGAAAACGAATACGATACCATTCATGCGAGAGCCGCATTAGTCGGCACAACCAACATTGCGGCGTATCTCCGCAAAATGGCGCTCGACGGATATATCGTCAAGCTGGACTTCCCGGAGCTGAAAGAAATGGTCACGCTCCAGCGCCGGTACAATAATAACCTCAATCAGATTGCCCGACGTGTGAATGAAACCGGACGTGTTTACGAAGCCGACATGGAAGAAATCAAGCAGGAAATGGATTCCCTGTGGGAAGCCGTGGAAAGCGTCATCCGCGAATTTTCAAAGCTCAAATGATCTCCGATTCTCCCGTCTGCCGCATCCTTGCAGAAAACCGCATCTTTGCGTATCATTATAGTAGAAAGATAGGAGGTAATTGAAATGAAGCTCATTTTGAAGATACTTGCCGCACCCGTAACCCTGCTGATCTCCCTGTTCGTGTGGATTTGCGCCGGACTGATCTCCTGCTCCACCATCGTTTTCAAGCTGGCGAGCGGTCTGATCGCATTGATGGCGCTTGCAGTTCTCTTTACCTACTCCGTACAGAACGGCATCATCCTGCTGGTGATTGCCTTCCTCGTCAGTCCCTTGGGATTGCCGATGCTGGCGGTGAAAATGCTGGGCGGTCTGCAAAGCGTGAACGGGTCACTCAAAGGTTTCATCCACAATTAAAGAAAGTCGCCGGGGCACCTAAAATGCTCCGGCGATTATTTTTTTACACATCAATTTCGTTGCAAAGGAGGTGTCCCTAATGGCAACTACAAGACTTATGCCCCTTCATCTTGGTAGGGAAAGAACCACCGGACAGGCAATAAGCAAAATAATTGATTATGTCGAAAATCCGCAGAAAACCGATAACGGCAAGCTCATCACAAGCTGGCAGTGTGACAGCCGAACAGCAGATTCAGAATTTGCTTTTTCCAAAATGGTTTACCTACAAAAGACCGGCAGAGAACGCGGCGCAGACGATATTGTCGCATACCAAATAAGACAGTCTTTTTCGCCCGGAGAGATCACGCCGGAGGAGGCAAACCGGCTCGGTTGTGAGCTGGCCCGCCGCTTCACAAAGAACAATCACGCCTATATTGTCTGTACCCACGTCGATAAGCAGCATATCCATAATCATATCATTTGGAACTCCACGGCATTGAGCCATGAACGCAAGTTCCGAAACTTTTGGGGAAGCACACGCGCCGTGCGTCGGCTGAACGACACCATCTGCATTGAAAACGGATATTCCATCATTGAGAATCCACAGCAACACGGCAAGAGCTACAACAAATGGTGGGGCGATAAAAAGCCGACCTCTCACCGTGAACGGATTTGCTACGCCATTGATGATGCAATGGCTCAGAAGCCGGAGAGCTTTGACGCTCTGCTTGCTCTGCTTCGGCAGGCTGGATTTGAGGTAAAAGGAAACGAAAATCCCTCTATCCGAGCCGAAGGACAAAAGCGTTTTGCCCGCATGGACACGCTGGGCGAAGGCTACTCTGCGGCAGATCTCCGGGCTGTCATCGCCGGTGAACGTCAGCACAAACCGAAAGAACGCAAGGCTACGAAGAAAGCCGCACCGGAGAAAAAGTCCGGGAATCTGCTGATCGACATTCAGGCGAAATTGCAGGAAGGCAAAGGTGCCGGGTATGCGAATTGGGCAAAGAAATTCAACCTCAAACAGATGGCTCAGACGGTAGCATATCTTCAGGAGCATGATCTGACGGATTATGATGTTCTTGCCGAAAAGTCCGCTGCCGCATCTGCCCGGTTCAACGAGTTGAGCGAAAAGAATAAGGCTGCGGAGAAACGCTTGGCTGAGATTGCGGTCTTGGAAGTCCAGATCGCCAACTACGCCAAAACGCGCGAGACCTATGTGGCATATCGGAAAGCCGGTTACTCCAAAAAGTTTCTTGCCGAGCATGAGCGCGAGATCACGATCCACAAAGCGGCAAAGAAGTGTTTTGACGATATGGGCGTTACCAAGCTGCCATCAACTCAGAGCTTGAAGGCAGAAAGAGCCAAGCTGATGGCAGAGAAAAAAGAGGCATACAGCGAATACCGCAAAGCGCGTGAAGAAATGAAAGAGCTGCTCACCGCTAAAGCCAATATTGACCGAATACTTGAAAAGGAGAAAGACCGTGAAGAACAGCGAAGCGAGAATAAAGCGATTTTGTAAAATCGCGCAGCCGCACATTTATGTGCGTTTCCGGGGGATTGGGGAACGCCCCAACAAGCATGAAAACGTCGGAGCCGCGAGAGCGGAAATCCGGCGTTTTTCGTAAAGTGGGTACCACTTTGCATTGCTTGCCAGGATGCTCTCCACGTTTTTCATTTTCTTATCTCCTTATTATATTTTTCAAAAAACTGTGGAAATCTTGCGACCAACGCTAATAGAACCGTACTTATATAGTAAAAGGGAACGATGTTTTGCTGTCTGAAAGCAATGATCTTCCCTAAACTATGAAACGGAGGTGCGATTTCAGTATGGTATTCAACACACGATATGGATTCCTGCGCTGGTCTGCGTATTTTGCTCTCCGTTTTTGGAGGCTTCGATTGAAAACGATCAGTTCCGGCGCATGGCCAATAAACTATAAGGGCTATGCTCTTGTTTCGCAGACTAAGATAACACCGCTAACCACTATTGCTTTTGCATAGCGTAAATGATAATTGAAAGGAGACCTATAATGAAAAAAGTATTGAGCATTATTCTGTCTATGGTTATTTTGCTCTCTATGAGTATCCCCGCATTTGCAGCATCGTCAAGTAATAACGCCATTATATCACCATCAGAGTGTGAGGATTTAGCAGAATATTGGCTTTGCGAAAACTACAATATTAATACTGTTATTGACGAAATCATCCCTATCTCAAATGGAACTGAGATATGCTCTTTCTGTGTAAGTTTTACAACTAACGGTGTCCCTGACGGATATATCGTAGTTGATGCAAATAGATATGCGACGGATAACATTACAGAGTTCTGTTTTTCGGGAAAAGGCATCTATGACTTGCTGTGTGACAATTACGGTAAAGTAGTTGAGGCCAATTCCAAAGAGAAAATCATTTATTCAACAGGACTTTTTGATTATGCAATTGCTGTTGACGAAAAACAGTCTATCTTCTATAATTCTACTCACGAGCTGATTAATCGAACTGAATTAGTAGCCCAATGCAATAAAACTGCCGAACAAAGGTCTGTTTTCTATGATTCTTCTTCAAGAGTAACACCCCAACATTCACCTAACGATGAAATAGAAGAATATTATAATGGTTTCTTTACAAGTGGCACTATAACAAGCACCGGCAGTTATACTTCAAAGACAATTACAAATGCAGCATCCTTTACTCCTTCTTTAATGAGTGATTATCGTGCTACAAATGGATATAGCGGAAACTGCACGCCAACGGCAGCAGCCAATTTACTAAGCTACTATATGGAAAAGCGTAGTTTTTCAGACTTAGGAACATCACGTCAGGATATTTATGATCGAATTGTATCTGGAAGTGGATGGAATCAATATGGAAACAGTGGTATGTCTCTTTCTAATGCAAAAAGAGGAATGAAAAGCGTAGTAATTGCCGCAAACTATTCATTTTCTTCCACAGACTATTGGTTTGATCCTTGGTCAAGTTGGAAACGAGATCTTGGCAATAATTACCCTGTTTTGACTGCCGTTTATGGGTATAGACAAGACGACTTAGGTAATTGGATTGAAGTTGGTCATTCTATAGTTGCTGTTGGATATAGGGAATATTCTTCTGGAGCAAACTATTTGCGCGTATATGATGGATGGAATGCAACAAATGACAAATACATCCATTTTAATGCAAACTATTTTACCTCGATTGAAGGTATGTGTATAAAAGTAACTAATTAAGAGGTGCTTGATGAAAAAATACATAATACCTATACTTATAGTATGTCTTATTGCATCAATTATTATTAATATCGTTTCAATAATCGGGTTGAAGAACCGGCAGATTATGGATTGTAGTCAAATTGGGCTGTCAGAGTTGATAGGATCTGATATTTCTGAAGCATTCATTGATGAGGGTAATAATCCAAATCTGCAAGGCGTTTTTGATGATCCCGTAGCAGTAGAACAATTATTCACCATACTGGAAAGAGGATGTTACCAACACTGTTCACCAATAATCAGCAATTCGGCTCCAGGATCAAATTCGTTCCCATTTATTCGGTTAAAAGCAGAGAATCATACATATGCAATATCAGTTATGGGAAATAAAATCCGTGTCACTGTAGATGGCGAGTCGAAATGCTATTATTCTAACATACGATATGAACTGCTTCAGCTGATTAACAACGTATTAGTACACCATTTCACAAACTAAATATTATATCTCCAATAAAGCCGTTGAAGATCTTTCTTCGATATGGGAATACACGCTTGAAACATGGTCTGAGTCTCAAGCAGATATCTATTACCGGGAACTGATAAATGCAATTAGAGGCATTGCCGAGAGGCCTTGTTTTTTCGATAGAGAATACGTTGAGATTCACCATGGATTATTTGGCCGGAAATGTAAGAAGCACCTCGTGTTCTACAGATTGGATGATGCTGGAGTTGTAGAGATTGTCAGAATCCTTCACGAAAGAATGGATTTTACTCGCAAAAGGAGAGCAAATACTTGATTTCTGCGGACTTTTAACTAATAAATACGTTGGGCATGATTTTGCACCAGCTACTGCATATATCAATTTATTTATTAATGGTGAACTTAAAGGTGAGGAACAAGATGAATCTAAAGTCACATTTGCAGATAAAATCCTTCCTGAAACAGAGAAACTTGATCCAAATATGCCTGCAGAACAATTTATTCATTCTGCACATGCTATGAGTGAAGTTCCTGGAGCATATGTAATTGTAAATGATTTGAAATTTAAAATATTAAAAGCAAGAATTGCTAATGATTTACCAGGAAAAGTTAATTCTCTTATTATAAATAAGTCAACATTCCTTAAATTAAAAGATAAAACGATTGAATTGCTTGAAGTTCAAATGGCGGGTAAGAAGAAAATGGATGGTAAAAGCTTCGCCAATGGCA
>CALCRH010000101.1 GCA_937894515.1 uncultured Clostridia bacterium
CAGGTAATGATAATGGACGGTGCTGTTTTTTTCAGTTGCTCATCCGGCAGCAACACCGGCGATACCAAGGGATCAGTTTTGGAAAGGCCTGGGAAGAAAATCGTGTTCAACCCGTCTACGCTGCTCTTTAATTCGTTTTCTTTCTCCTGCCCGAAGGTGAAATCCAGGAAGGGATAGCACAACACCTGGCAGGAGAGGGTTATTCCGTCTTCCGAAAGCATCTGAGCGGCGCAGGCGCAGAGATGACCGCCGGCAGAATAACCCATCAGCGCCAATTTAGAGGTATCGATACCGTATTCCTGGGCATGACGCGCAAAATACAATACCGTGTCCCGTACCTCATATTGCGCATAGGGAAAGGGCTTCACATCGGCTTTGACATAATTGATGTTCACCACGAGACAGCCAAGGCGGTCTGCCATCTCCTGACTCTGGGTGTCCAGAAGAAGGGCATCGCCGCCCACCCAGGCACCGCCGTGGACATTGAAGACTACCGGCAGGTTTCCTCCGCCGCAGGCGGGACGGTACAGATAGACCATCACAGGCGCGGCATCTGTTCTGGGAACCATGAACTTTTCGCCTTTAACAGGAAGTGCAGACAGCCGCTTTAGAAGTTTTTTGCGGGTCTTCTTGACCATAAGCCGCATAAAAAGCAGTTTGATATTCATTGTTTATACCTCGATGCGGTTCCAAAGATACTGCATCATTTCCTTCTTATACTGGAAGCATTCCTCGCGCAGAATGGGCTGCGCCTGTTTGGCATCCTCCGGCAAACTGTCATCGATGCCAAAGCCGTGGGTTCCGTTCTCGTACATTTCGAGGTGGGTATCTACGCCCACTGCTTCCAGCCTGGCAGCATAGGCCTGTCCCTGCTCATGCAGAATATCCCTGCCGCAGACGATCACAACTGCGGGGCAGACCGTCTTCAGCACTTCGTCCGGTGCTCTCAAAGGGGAAACGACCCTGTGATCCATGGGAAGGTCTTTTGAGAATTCTTCCAAAAGCTGCCGCGCCAGATCCCATGCATTCTCTTTTTCATCGGAAGCTCCGGAAATAAAGTCCAGAAACGGCACTTCCATGATCTGTCCGGCGATTCGGATACCCGCTTCAGCCAGCATGATTGCGGCTCCTGCGGTGATATGCCCGCCGGCACTTCCACCGGAAATTACAATCCGATTGGGGTCAATATTCAGCTTCTCCGCATTGGCAATCAGCCACTTGACGGTATCGACAACCTCCGTCTGCTGGTAGGGAAACGGCTTTTCGTTCAGCTTTTTGTAGTTGATATTCACCACATAGGCACCCAGTTCATCGCAGATACGCCGGCAGTATTCTTCGTCCATCACCGCATCCAGGCCGACCCATGCACCGCCATGGATCTGTACGAACACAGGCGCTTTTCCGCCCGGGTTCTTGGGTGCGTGGAGGATCACATTGACGGGCGGCTTCCCTTCCCGCTGAATCTCTGTCCGCTGACCGATGGCGGGCATTTTTGCATACTTCCGCTTCTGTATTTTGCAGTTTATGCGGAACATAAAAACCTGAAACTTGCTTAATTTCATATTGCAGCCTTTTCCTTACTGAATTTCCAAACGAATCTGCACTTGCCCGACGCAGCTGTCAAATGTAATTGTTCCTGTACCTGCCAACCCGGCGCTTCGAATTACGGCCAACGCTCTGCCGCGGAAGGTGGTAATCGTGGCATCGAAATAGTTTTCTTCGCCTTTGGGGTCTGCCGTTCCAAAGCCCTGTACCGTGATCGGCCCGTCCGTATGAATGGTAACCGGGATGTCGGCATTGGGATGCAGTACACCGTTTTCATCTACCAAGCTCAATTCGATAACGGCAATATCCTGCCCGTTTGCCGCGAGCTTCTTCTCGGGGGCTTCCGCCTGCAAATGCAGCGCACCGAGCGCACTGCGGAGAATGTCACGACCGCATTCCCTGCCGCCTTTGTAGGCTACCGCTTCCAGAATACCGGGTTGATAGACCGTGTCCACCTTCGCAATGTGTTTTTTCTCTGTGCCGACTTGTGCCTTTCCGCAGGAGATGCCGTTGCACAGCAGCTCCACTTCCTCTGCGGAGGAATAGATTTCCACGGTGACGGGCTTCCCTTTGAAGCCCTGCCAGTTCCAGCAGCGCTCGGCATCCGTCCAGCCCCATTCAGTGGAATGCTGTTCCTCACCGAAGTGGGCAGGATCCTGTACCGCGATATAGGGCGCAGTCCGCTTGCCCCAGACGATCTCCCGCCAGTAGGAAATCGGCCTGCGGTCACCAATCAGGTCGAAGTCACCCACATAAGCGCTTTTCCACGGATAGGGGCCGTACATGGCAGGGGTTTCGCCGCCGTAAAGAATGGATGCGATTCCTGCTTCGCCCAGATAATCCCAGGCAGCCCAGACAAAATCACCGATCAGCTGAGGATATTTTTTGACCCGTTCCCAGTTATACGGCAGGTCCTTCGCCATGGTTTCACTGCCAACCATGAGCCGCTCAGGATAGCGGGATACATCGAGATCATATCTGGAAGAAGCATAATTCAGACCGACGATGTCAACCGAAGGCGCGAAATCCGCAGTGATCTCCTCCGCAAGTTTTCCTTTAC
Source organism: uncultured Clostridia bacterium (assembly GCA_937894515.1). Classification (GTDB taxonomy): domain Bacteria; phylum Bacillota; class Clostridia; order Oscillospirales; family Oscillospiraceae; genus Vescimonas. The sequence goes on from CALCRH010000101.1 coordinate 2,606, forward strand.
TCATCAGGAAGAACAGTCCGTTCAGCTTTGACGCCATCTCATTGAAGAAAGCCGAACCTGTCTTCTTTTCCCTGTATTTTTTCTCGGGAAGCGGTTCGAGACGATATTCCTTAGCGTCCCGATAAACGCCCATACCGAGTCTGGTATAAACATCCAGAAGAACGTTGAGCCCGCAGGTAACGGGGCGCGAAGGGTCCATTTCACGGATCATATCCCGCATTTCTTTTGCCAATGCAATTCCGCGCTGTTCTTCGCTTTCCGTCACCTCATTGCCGATAGAATAGAGGATCACCGACGGATGGTTCCGGTCGCGCCGGACGAAGGCCTCCACGTCCTTCACCGCGCACTCGTCGAAGAACTTCGAGTACGCGTGATAGCCGGCGCGATGCGGAATCTTCCAGTCGTCGAGCAGCTCCGCAAAAACCATGAGCCCCATCTCGTCGCAGAGCGCGTAGAATTCGGGCGAGAACGGATGATGCGCCGTGCGGACGGCGTTCGCGCCCGTCGCCTTGATGCCTCTGAGCTGCCGTCGCAGCGCGGGCAGGTTGAGCGCCGTCCCCAGGCATCCGGATCCCTCGTGCTGGCAGAGCCCCTTGATCCGGCAGGGCTTCCCGTTCAGGAGCATGCCGCGGTCGACCGTGAACTCCACCGTGCGGATGCCGTACCGGACCGGCACGACGTCCGTCTCTCCGGCGTCATTGCGCACGGTCACGTCAAGCGTGTACAGGTTCGGCGTCTCCGGCGTCCACAGCCTCGGTTCGGCGATTTCGAGGACGCCGCCCTCGGGATTGACGACAGTCAGGTCCTCGGCCGAGACTTGGACGACAGCACGGCCGTCCCTCAGCTCCGTCCGCACGGAAACGGCGTCGGGATCGGCGGCGAAGCCGGTTCGCTCGACGAGCCAGACGTTCCGCAGGATGCCCGCGCCGGCGTACCAGCGCGCGTTCGGCGTGAAGCAGTTGAGCGTGATCTCGAGCAGATTCGTCTCCGCAAGATTCTCAAGCGGCACCTCGAACCCGACGTAGCCGTTGCGGCGTCCACCGACCGTCCGTCCGTTGAGGGACACGGTCGAGTCCATGTAAAGCCCGTCGAACTTGAGCGCGAAGCGTCCCGTGCCGGACGGACGGGGAAACGTCTTGCGGTAGTGCAGCACGCCCTCGCGGAAGAACCCCTGGTCGCTGCCGCCGGGAACCGACGAGTCGAATCCGCGGAGCCGCGCCGCGTCATGGGGAACGGACGCCCCCTTCCACCGCGCCTCGTCGTCCCAGCGGTACTCCCAACCGGTATTGAACGACGTCTGGCGCTTGTGAGCCGTCGCGTTCCGCTCGGCTACGGCAAGCGGACATCC
>CALCRH010000102.1 GCA_937894515.1 uncultured Clostridia bacterium
GGTTTCCTGACCCGTGACCCCAGAATGAAGGAACGCAAGAAGTACGGCCTCAAAGCCGCACGTCGCGCTCCGCAGTTCAGCAAGCGCTGATCCGAATTCAAAAAACACAATATTTGTGCAGGAAAAGCCCGAAAACATTGGTTTTCGGGCTTTTTTCATACGGATTTGTTGTATATTGCATCAGCCGGGCTCTGATAAACTTTGTCCTTTTTTGACTGATTTTCTCCTAATTTAACCCAATTTGTCGGGGCTATAAATGGGCTAACCGCCTTTTTTTGAGCTTCCGGGGCTATAAAATGGGCTAACTTTTCTGCATTTTCGAGAACTCTTTGGGGCTGTTTTTCAGTGGCATAAGCTCCTCCCTTTTCCCCAAAAAGGACGTTGTCCGGTTTTGTATAGACCTGTACCAGTTTGTCGTAGTTTAATCATTTTTATCATACGTTTTGCGCCAGTCCGTCTCCACCCGGAAACAGATTGGCGCTTTTTTCATGCCCACATTCTGATGAAAGGAGGTTCGACACAATGAAAGCATACGGAAAATCGTGGAACTATAACGTCTATGGCTGCCAGTATTGCACTTTCTGGAAAGGGCGAAAAAAAGGATGTGTTTTTTCTTTGCGCTCTTGCTGTTGCCCCGTTCCACAGAAACCGCCTCTTCGGTTTGGCATTCCGATTCGGTATTGTGAGCCGAAGCCCGCTGTCCTTCCAAAATCAGAGTGCGATGGATGTCCATATGGCAGAGATTCCCCCTGTATCGGTTGGTGTACCAAAGAGGTTATGAAGGCAGTAGGTCTTCCACGGGAGATGGTGATATGACATACGATTACTTTTATGGCAATCAGTCCGATCAGTTCTCCTTCTATCGTATACCCAAGGCACTGTTTACCGATGAGCATTTCAAGACAATTTCCGCAGAATCAAAAATACTCTACGGTATTCTCCTTGATCGGATGAACTTATCGCAAAAGAACGGCTGGCTTGATCCAGACGGTCGCGTATACATCATCTTCACCGTTGAAGAAATCACAGAGGCATTTCATTGCGCCAGTCAGAAAGCGGTTAAGCTGCTTGCCGAGTTGGAAACCAAGGCCGGTTTGATTGAGCGAAAACGGCAGGGGCTCGGAAAGCCAAACCTGCTGTATGTGAAGAATTTCATCGCTTCGTCAGAATCACAATTCAAGAATGGTGAAAATCACAATTCTGGAATGATGAAAATCGAAACTCCTGAATTTCCGAAATCACAATGTAATAATACTGATCCAAATAATACTGAATTGAGTGATACTGATTCTTTTCTTTTCACTTCGTTCAAAGATGCGGATGCGAAAAGAACGGATGTGAAACCGAGAAATGAGTATAGGGAAATCGTAAAGGAAAATATCGACTATGAGATTTTACTTCACGATTATCCGAGCTCTGCTGATCTGTTGGAAGAAATCCTTGAGCTGATTGTCGATGTGATTTGCTCCACAGCACCTTACATTCGGGTATCACGGGACGAAAAACCTTTGGAGGTGGTGAAAGCCCAATTCTTGAAGCTCAATTCAGAGCATATCCAGTTTGTTCTGGATAGCCTGAGAGACAACACAACCCGCGTTCGCAATATGCGCCAATATTTAATCGCTACTCTGTACAACGCCCCGTTGACTATCGGCAATTATTACCGAAGCCTTGTGAATCACGATCTGTACAGGGACTAAAACAGCGAGAGTCCTGAATTGATTATGGAGGATAAAAATGGCAGAAGAAATTAAGAACGATAAGACTGCACAAGCATTTTTCAAGGAATGGCTTGTCAGATTGTCTGATAACACGAGGTTGGCAGGTCGAATTGAGCGCGCCAGCCCGTCAAATGAATATTCCCTTTATGTCATCCATGCTTCGCTGACATCTCTTGTAAACGGCAATCAAACCGAGCTCGCCTATTTCCTGATTAGGGAGCTGTTCAATATCGTCGAGGGAAAGATCCCGGTTCATTTCACTCCGCTCAACATAAAAAGCAATGTCATGCTAAGCCGGGTAAATGAATTCCTTGCCGCCCTGGCAGCCGTTATCAGGATGTACGAATTATTAACGCTGGATTCTGAGGAAGACAGCATAGCACCGCTTTCTTCTAACCCGTCTTGTCCCGATGCTTGATTCACAATAATTTGAAAAATGGAGGAAACCACTATGAACAGCACGATCACTGCATCCAAGAAAAACCTTGCACAGACTGCCGCATTTGCCAATCTTCTGTCCGGAGCCTGTGCTTCCCCGCTGGTCTATAAGACCGTAAACCGCTCCGGCTCTTATCAGCCGGTTGTCACGCTGACGAATGCCATCGAGTTCCTTTCCGAAATTGGGGCACAGCCTGTTGCCTTTGATCTCGCTCTCGCATGGTTCAGCATCGTTGGCCGTGAGGTTCCCGAAGTTCTCGCCGGAATTGACTCCGAATCGGAGCTTGCCGCTTCCTTTGTCGATGAGCTCACTCTGGATCTGGAAAGCATCATCGAAGAAGACCTTTCCGACGATGACGAAGACGTGGTGGACGATGAACCGGATGATCCCGAGGAATAATACGGAGGTCTTCATGGATGAATGTAAAATCATAGCCATCACGAATCAGAAAGGCGGCGTCGGAAAGACAACCACAACTGAAAGCCTCGGTGTCGGGCTTGCGAAAGAAGGCAAGCGTGTCCTGCTTGTGGACGCTGATCCACAGGCCAGTCTGACCGTAAGCCTCGGTATCAGTACCCCGGACGAGCTTGGCATCACGCTTACGGATATTCTTCAGCAAGTGCTTGACGATGATGTGCCTGCTGCCGATGCCGCAATCGTCCATCACCCGGAGGGTGTTGACCTGCTCCCGGCAAATATCGAGCTGTCTGCGTTTGAAGTCGGCTTAATCAGTGCCATGAGCCGCGAATATGTACTTCGGGATGCACTTGAACCGATGAAAGCAAAGTACGATTACATTTTGATCGACTGTATGCCGTCCCTTGGCATGATGACCATCAATGCGCTGACGGCGGCGGACAGCGTTATCATTCCCTCACAGGCCAGCTACCTTTCCACGAAAGGTCTGTACTTACTGATGAAGTCCATCACCAAAGTAAGAAAGCAGATCAATCCCAAATTGAAGATTGACGGCATTCTTCTGACTATGGTGGACAACCGCACCAATAACGCGAAGTCCATTATCAGCGCATTGCGCGAAACCGGAGACAGTCTGCGCGTGTTCGATACCGAAATTCCGTTTTCGGTTCGTGCAGCGGAAACAAGCTTTGAGGGTAAAAGCATCTTTACCCATGATGGCAAAGGCAAGGTCGCCGCCGCCTACGAAAGACTGACAAAGGAGGTGCTGGACAATGAGCGGTCCGAAAAAGATCGACTTAGGGCTCAAGACTGCATACGATGAGCTGTTCATGGACGATAAAGGCCGCGCAGAAAACCGTCTGCCGAAAATCTATAACATTCCCCTGACGGAGATTGACGATTTCCCCGATCATCCCTTTCAGGTGAGAATGGACGAGGACATGGATCAGCTTGTGGAAAGCGTCCGAACCCGCGGTGTCATCACCCCGATCACGCTGCGTCAGAAGGAAGATGGCAGATATGAGATTGTGTCCGGGCATCGCCGCAAAAAGGCGTGTGAAATCGTGGGACTGGAAACAGCACCGTGTGAAATCAAAGAGCTGACAAGGGATGAAGCAATCATTCTTATGGTGGAATCTAACTTACAGCGGTCAATCATCCTGCCGAGTGAAAAGGCAAAGTCCTACAAAATGAGGTTGGATGCCATGAACCGACAAGGAGAAAGGAACGACCTAACTTTTTCCCCACTGGGTAAAAAGTTGCATTCTGGAGAGCTTCTTGCTCAGGAAGTTCCTGATAGTCAAACTCAGATTTACCGCTATATCCGCCTCAATGAGTTGAATGAAGGCTTGCTCAATCTCGCTGATGAAGGGCGGAT
>CALCRH010000103.1 GCA_937894515.1 uncultured Clostridia bacterium
GGTGCTTCTTTTCTGAAAATCCATAATCAAAAAACATGAGGTATTTACCATGAAAACAAAAGAAGAACTTGATGCACTGAAAGAAGAAGTTGAAGCTGTGAACGAGAAGCTCGCTGAGCTGACAGAGGAAGAGATTGCGCAGGTCACGGGCGGCGTTGCGCGCCACTTCAAGCCCGTCGTTGCGCCCGACTTCACAAAATGAAGGACAGCGATAATTGAGTGAGCGCCCCGCTTATTAAATAAAATCTGGCATCTGAAATCTTTATATCTGCCGCGCCGGGATCCGTCCCGGCTTTTTTCGTCTGTTTGGGCCCGCTTCCTTACAGGAGACTTAGCTGCTCCCGGATCGAAAAGCTCTTTCCATACCAAATAAACACTCAACAAAAAAGGCAAAGCCCACCTGAGTGATATCCCCGGAATTCCGGATATATATCGATAGTGGACTTTGTCTTCAGTCTGAGGGATCTCAAAAGATCCCTTTCCTTGTGCCCTGACCAGCGTTTGTCTGTTCAACTCAAATGCAATCACGAACCAATACCTTTCTGTAATCTGTCGTGCTTTTCTTTTCTGTCCCACCCATACGCAGATACCTTGTAATGTCTGAAAGATTCCCCCTCCGTACTATCCGATACTTAAGTGCAACAGATGTTGCATTTACTTTACGAAATGGCCACGCGAAATACGCGTATGGTTTCGCGCAAATCGATGATGTGCCGCAGCCCGCGATATGATATACTATAATTGTCGGAGAGGTCTCCCTCTCACAAAGCTGAATCAAACCGGGGACTAACCTGTCATTTGTAATTTTCGGACGAAGCTGCAGGAGGAAATGAGTTCCGTAGTGTCAGATAATACGAGAAAAAATTTTAGAAAAAACCAGAACAGCCAGATGCGTCAGCTTCTGCTTTCGCTTCTGCCGATTCAGGCGCTGGCGTTTGGACTGCCGGCGATCAATCTGCTGCTGAACGGCTTCGTCGTCGGGCATTACCTCGGTGCGTCGGCGCTGGCTGCGGTAGGTTTCATCGCACCGCTGTCATCCCTTTCTTCGATGCTCAACAGCATGCTCAGCAACGGTTCACAGATCAGGAGCGGACAGGACCTCGGGCGCGGCGATCGGGAAGGTATGGCGAAAATTTTCAATTCCACCATCGCATTCGCATTGGCGGCGGGACTGTTCCTGACGCTGATCCTGATGACGTTCAATCGCGGAATTGTGTCTCTGATGGGCGCTTCCGCCGAGTTGACGAAAATCACGCGTGCCTATCTTCTTGGCATGGCGCCGAGTATTCTGTTCGGAGTACTCTTTTCCGTTATGCTTTCCTTCATGCAGCTGGAACGCGCAGAGAAGGAATCCGGCGCGGCAGTCATTGTGCTCGTTGCCGTGAATACAGTGCTCAATTTTCTGAACGTGTACGTTCTGCACTGGGGGCTGTTCGGTGCCGGACTTTCAACCTCGCTGGCAAATTTTATCGCCGTCGCCGTCAGCCTTCCTTATTTTCTGAGAAAGAGCCCGTCCTTCCGCTTTTCACTGCGAAAAATTGATTTTATGACGCTGAAGAGCGTGCTGTACATTGGTATGCCCTCCGCAATACTGCCCGCTTGCGGTATCGTTCGGGACCGTATTTTGAATTACTTCGTATTCACATTGGGCGGCACGCCCGCAATGGCGGCAATGACCGTCGCGCATAACATCACCACTGCTGTCGGATGGACGCTTGAAGGCGGTTATTCCGGTTCGGCAAATCTGATCACCAGCGTACTCGTGGGCGAGCGTGACATAGAATCCCTGCGCGCGCTTCCGAAGACAATGGTGACTGCCATGTTTCCCATTTACGGCGCTGCTTACGCATTGATTTTTCTCTTCGCGCGTCCGCTGGCGCTTCTTTTCGGTGCAGAGACAGAATACATCGGCCTTTATGCGCTGGCGATCCGCTGCTCCAACCTGTGGTTCCTCACCAATACGCTGAAGACGCCGACGCTTGCGATCTATCGTGCGCTCGGCAGGATCGGACTCGTCAACGCATTTCAAATGCTGACCCTGCTGGTTCTGTCGCCGCTCGCCATGGCCTCGGGAATGCTCTTCGGATTGCCGGTTGTTTACAATGCGGATTGGATCGCGGAAGCTTTGCTCATTATCGTGTTTTCTGTCTATTATACCATTCGGCGCGGCAGGCTTCCGGATTCGATTTTCAAGCTGACGGACATCCCGGACACGTTGGCAGTACCGTCCGCGGACCGCTTCAGCGCCACCATTCGTAACGTTGCGGATGCGATGCAGGCATCCGGGGGCATAACCGATTTCTGCAAGCGAAAGGGACTTCCGCCCAGAACGGCGATGCTGTACGGTCTCTGCGTTGAGGAACTTGCGGTGGACACGCTTTTTCACGGATTCAGCCGCGACAAAAAGGGTATGTACAGCATCGAGCTGCGAGCGATCTGTGAAAACGGCGAGGTCACGCTGATGCTGCGCGATAACTGTCCGCACTTCGATCCGAACGAATGGCTCGCCATTCATGCCGATCCGGACGATGAGCGCAGCCTCGGCATCCGCCTCGCGGCGAAATCGGCGAAGGAAATGAATTATACCTCAGCGCTTGGCATGAATGTCGTTACGATCCGCATTTAGACAGTATTTGAATATATTGATTCACGAAAAAAAAGAAAGGAAACGATCATTTTTGCTTCTGAAATGATTCTGCAACAAATGCTTGAATACAAATACAAACAAAGAAATGAAGATTTTCGTGTGAACGAAATCCTGAACATCGTCACTGACGGGGGAATATATAGCTATTATATCCTGAAAAAAAAGGGATACCGTACAGTTGATGTCATCGATATAATTGCGGAAAAGAATTCTATTGAGACAGCTGACATTACATATGCCGGACTCAAGGATGAAGACGCAATCACGATGCAATACATCGCAGTGAAAGGAAGGAAAATCGAGAATTGTAAGGAGTATGGCGATGCCGGATATTACGAATTGAATTATGTTGGATCTTCTGAATATCCAATTGAAATCGGCAGGCTGCAAGGGAATTCGTTCAAACTTCGATTAAGAAATCTGAAGGAATCCGTTGCAGAAACAATAAAAAAGGCGGAAAAGCATTCGTTTACAATACTGAATTATTTTGATGTTCAGAGATTTGGTATGCCGGGAAAAAAGCATATTACGCATATAATCGGGAAAAAAATCATTGAACGCAAATATGATGAGGCTCTTGCGCAACTGTTGATCAGCGGAAATATAGATGAAAATACATACAATCTGTGGAAAAATCAGGCTGAAAACTATATTAACAGAATCGAGCCAAGACAAAGGACTTTTTTCCTAAGCGCTTATGATTCCTATATATGGAATAAGGCGGTAGGTGAAGTTGTTGAAATGAACAGCCCGGGTATTGTGTATGAAAAAAGCGGTATTCCGTTTTTCTATTCTGATAAAATAACAGATTTCGTCAGAAATGAAATTGAGAAGATACCGATCTTCTGGCACAGATATACTGCGGAAGGGGAAATATTTGAAACGGAAAGTTTCAGACAACCGTATATAAGCCTTATTTACAGGGCATCTGAAATACAGAATGATGACGAATATTCAGGCAGATACATGATGGACATAGATTTCGTGCTTCCGGCAGGATCATATGCAACGAATGCCGTGGATCAGCTAATGTACATCCTGGAAAAAAATTACTAACGCGCATTCCGTAGTCTCGGCAATGCACTGAAAAGGAGGCGCTGCAATATGATACGCAGAGCAAAAGAAAAGGATCTCCCGAGAGTCAACACCCTTCTGAAGCAGGTGCTGACTGTCCATGCTGACGGCCGACCTGATATTTTTAAAAAAAGGCCAGTTTTCAAAGTCAATGCAACGAATTCTAAAGGCATTGAAAAATAAGGATTTTCTACATCATTTCGTTGCATTTAAGTTGAAGAACGTTCGATTTACTTTGACGTAAGGCGATATATTCCGGTTCTTTTATACGCCAAAAACACCGTCTTATCAATCCCCGCCAACTTTAATGCAACGGTTTGCAGGGCAGATTCGCAGACAGTGAATTCCGTCTCTCGCTTGAAATTTGAGCGACCGCTCGTTTAATATTATCACGAACAAGACCGTCTGTTAAGATGCAGACAATTAAAGATCGTCATCTTATATGGCGAAAGGCGAGGAGCTCCACTTCCCCGCCGTTTTTTATTCTGTCAATCCGGAGATTTCCCCAAGCGTCAAATGAGTCTGTTTGATTTTCTTGATGACGACAAGGACGATGGCGGCGACGATGAATGATGCACTCAGGTGATCATCGTTATGCCGGTTGGAGGACA
>CALCRH010000104.1 GCA_937894515.1 uncultured Clostridia bacterium
TTATATAGCCACAGACATTGTCTGTTATAGTCTGTTATAACGGGGCGAAATGCGGAAACAAATGACAAAGCTCATCACTTTTCCCACGGGAAAAGTGAAAACGGGTACCCGTTTTCCGCGCGTATATTTCTGTATGAATAAAATTGTAGCACATTTTTTATAAAAACAGCGCCGACAAAAACCGACAAATTCGCCATTGTACGCGCCGCTCTTGCATTGTAATCTCCCGCAATGCTATAATATAAAAAACCGTTAAGGGAGGGATACCATGCAGCGCACCAAAAGCAACAAAAAATCCGGCAGATACGTCGTTTTTGCGCTGATGCTCGTCCTGTTTCTCGCCGTTTCCGCCGTTGCGGCTCAGCACACGGATTTCAGTGATGCCGTTGCCGCCGTTAATCTTATGCTCACTGTTGTCACGACGGCGCTGACCGTTTTGCTCTACTTCTTCTGCATCAACAGCTTCGCGTGGGATCGCAGGGAACAGCGGCTGTTTCAAATTCTGGTCACGGTCTTCTTCCTCACGAATCTTCCGGTGCTGCTCGCCTGCGGCATCGAGGGAAAGCCGCAGATGCACCGCCTCACCATGCTGCTGTATACCTTTCTGTACGTTTTCTCCGCCCTGTACTGGCTGGCGTTCTGGCTCTTCCAAAAGGGGAAATATCCCCATCGCTTCGGCGAAAAGGTCTGCGGGATCATCCATTTTGTCTTTTGGGGCATATATACTCTGCTGGTAGTAGTAAACCACTTCACCGGTCTCTGCTTCACCGTTACTGCGGACGGAGCCTTTGTTGTTCACTCGCCGCTGCTGTTCATTTTGACCGTTCTGTGGTTTATCCTTTACCTGATCCTCGCCATGACAACACAGTGCGACAGGAAAACAAAACTGACGCTTGCAAGTTATTCTCTGTTTCCGCTGCTGAACTGGCTGCTTCTCCCTATTGTGTCCGATATGGATTTTTACCTCGATATCTTTTCCAGTCTGGGACTGCTTTTCTATCTGATTCCGCTGTACCTGTTGTTTTTCAATGTCTATCTGGAGACCGGGCGGCTCTTTTTACAGCGGGAACGGGAGCTGGAAGCGAGCCGTGCTAACGCCATGCTGCTGAAAATCAGTCCCCATTTCATCGCCAACACCATGAGCTCTATCGTCGCGCTCTGTTATCCCGGCGCGCCGGAGGCCGGTGCGCTTGCTTCCAAATTCGCCCGCTATCTTCGAGATAACTATACGGACTTGAGCGAGGATGCGATGATCCCCTTTTCCAAGGAGCTGGAGCATATCCGCAACTATCTTGCAGTCGAGGAGGTTCGTTTCTCCGGCCTGCGGGTGGAGTACGACATTCAGGCAGACGCCTTCCGGCTCCCGACGCTGACGGTGCAGCCCCTTGTGGAAAACGCCGTGCGGCACGGAATTACCAAGCAGCCCGATGCTTCCGGCACCGTGCGGATCACTTCTGCGGAGGAAAAAGACTGCTATATCATCCGCATTGCCGATGACGGCGTGGGCTTTGATACGACCGCAGCGAAGGCCGGAAAGCACATTGGCATTTCCAATGCCAGAGCTCGCCTCGATATGCTCTGCGGCGGTACGCTCACGGTTACAAGTCAGCCCGGGCAGGGTACCGTCTGCGAGATACGAATACCGAAGGGGGATAAGCAATGATTGCAATTTGTGTGGATGATGAGCCCATCCTGTTGGATTGGCTTGACCGTGTGGTCTCCGCTTCCCCGGATGTTACGCACAGCGAAAAATTCACAAGCGAAGCCGCCGCGCTGGTCTACGCCGAGGCACATCCGTTTGACCTCGCGTTTCTTGACATTGAGCTGCACTCCATGGACGGTCTTACCGTTGCGGAAAAGCTCCGCAGGCTCAATCCGAACTGCGGCATCATCTTCTGCACAGGTCACGCCAGCTACGCGGTCGATGCGATCACGCGGCTCCATGTGGACGGTTATCTGCTCAAACCCATTGACGCGGACGATGTGCAGCGGGAGATAGACCGGCTGAAGCTGCGGCTCGGCAGCAGTGAGAAGCTCCTGTGTGTAGATTTGTCTCACGGGGTCAATATTTTTGATAAGGCGGGAAAGCCGGTTCATTTCCGGCGTGGAAAGACGGAAGAGCTTTTTGCAGAGCTGCTCCGGCAAAACGGAAAGAGTTTGTCCGCCGATGCGCTGTGCGCACTTTTGTGGGAGGACAGTACGGATAATCCGTATCTGTTCGAAAAAAACAAGAACTATCTGACGCAGCTTTTCACCGATCTGCGCCACGCATTGGAAGAATGCGGCGCACAGGACGTGTTGAAACGAACAGCAGACGGTTATGCTCTCTGTATGCCTCTGATTGGTTTTCTTTCCCATGATGAACACGATGTGAAATAATTTTTTTCATAAAAAAAGGGGCTGTGAAAAAAGATAGTCCCTAAAAACAAAGGAAGACCAAGAGTTTTCAAAAGCTCAAGGTCTTCCTTTTGTGTTAAAATTAATGTGTATGTAAATCACAACTTTCGGAAGGAATGATAACGATGGAGGATCTTCTTGAAGAGAGGAATGGCATCGCGTTTAGTCCTCACGATGAACAAGGCATGCGGCGGGCATTGGAAACGATGGCGGATTGGACCGACGAGAGGTGGCAGGAGGCGAGTCGCCAGAGCATTGAGATGGCGGGTCGGATTTCGCCGTGGAATTTTTCGCGGAGCATTCAAGAATTGGCAACGAACGGAGAATGATGGACAACGAGTTGATTCATTTGGTCTACGGTACGGATGACAACTACATCTTCCCGACGATGGTGTCGGCGGCGAGTGCCGCGCATTTGCTGGGAAAGGATCGGAAGATGGTCATTCATCTTTTCGATGCGGGCGTGACGGATGAGCACTATGCCGATTATGAGAATCGGGTTTGCGCCCTGAATGCCAATGTGACTTGCGAGCGGCATCGTCTCGGCAAGGAGATGTTCGAGGGCTTTGGGGCCTGGCGCGGCAGTGTCGTCACCTACTCGCGCATGTTCATGTGCGAGATTCTGAAAGATCTTGATTGGGCGATTTACTTTGACGGTGACACATTGTGGACGGGCGATATTGGTAAGCTGTGGGATTTGCGGGATGAGAGCAAGCTCGTGCAGGCTAGCATCGATCCGCCGACACCTACGGGATTTGTCAATCCGGAGTGGCAATGGTACAAGGAGCGGGGCATCTCGATTAATCCGGAAGGTTATTTGTGCATGGGACTGATGCTGGCGAATCTGAAGAAGATGCGCGAAGAGAAGGTGCCGCAAAAATGTCGCGAGTTTATGGCGAAGTACCCAGCACCGCGGGTGGTGGATCAGACGGTACTCAATTATGTCTGTGAGGGCAAGAAGGCAGCGTTGCCGCCAGAGTGGGGGGTGTTTAGCGCCTGGCATGGGACGGCCGACTTGACAAAGGATGGTGCAATCCATTATGTCACTGATGTCCCGTGGCGGCGAGACAAGATCAATCGGTTGTTGTCAGACGTTGTTTTGCTCTGGTATGAGTTTGGCAAGCGGGTGATGCACGAAGATTGGTTGCCGCGCTACGTATCGCCATATGGG
>CALCRH010000105.1 GCA_937894515.1 uncultured Clostridia bacterium
ACCAAGCATGTACTGAGATGATGGACTGAGTCCTTTTTCATCACTCATGAAATACTTGACAGCACGAATATAATCCTGAGTGCATCCAAGCCCCTTGTAGTACATGTAGCCAGCTGAATAGCTACAAGACAGATTGCCTTGTTTGGCACCCTGCTCAAAATAATATACTGCTTTAGCGAAATCCTGCTTACCACGAGGAGCATTCTTCATCATCGTACCAAGATTGTAATATGCATTTGTGTTTCCAAGACGTGCAGCCTCTTCAAAATATCTTATCGAGAGTGTTGAATCCTGAGTAACGCCAATGCCTTTGAGATAAACTACTCCAAGAGCATTTTGAGCCACAGGTCTCAAATCCTTATCTTCAATATTTTTTAAGGTTTGGATAGCCCATTCTGTAGATTTACCAACAGTTTTTCCCTTGAGTATATCAACAGCTTCAGTTACTGCATTATCTGCACTTTGTGCATGACCACAATATGGCATGGTTATAATACAAGCCACACCAATGATAGTTTTGTATGAGTATTTCATATTATTATTACCAAGCCATTTCGTTGTTGTTATCTTCTTCCTCTTTCTTCTTGAGAGAGGTAAGCTTGTTCATGCCCTTGACCACCAGGAACATGGCAAAGGCCACGATGATGAAGTCCACGATCACGGAGATCAGGCTGCCGAAATTCACGGCGACCTCGGGGGTGACGATCTCGCCGGCATCCATCACGGCCTCTTTCAGCACCCACTTCCAGGCGGTAAAGTCCAGACCGCCGGTGATCATGGAGATCAGGGGCATAATGATATCGTTGACGATGGAGGTGGTGATTTTACCGAAGGCAGCGCCGATGACAACGCCGATGGCCATGTCCAGCACGTTGCCCCGCATAGCGAACTCTTTAAATTCCTTGAAAAACTTTTTCATGATTCTCTCTCCTTTGTAATTACAATTTGTATAATTTGGCGGAAATATTACTTGTTGTTGTTAAATCCTCCGTAGGGGACGGCCTCTGGACGTCCCGTTGCCCGACAATGCCGGGCAATGCCATGGCGTATCGCCATGGCACGGTGCGTCGAGGACGCCGCACCCTACAAATTCTACCGAAGGCATCTCCGTAGGGGCGGACGACTCTGTCCGCCCGCCAAATTACTTCTTCGGCACCAATACTTCCTTGCCACCCATGTAGGGTTGCAGAACTTTGGGAATTTTCACGGTACCGTCCGGCTGCAAATTGTTCTCCAGCAGAGCGATGAGCATACGGGGCGGCGCCACGCAGGTGTTGTTCAGGGTATGGCACAGCTGCATCTTGCCCTCGTCGTCCTTATAGCGGATGTGCAGGCGGCGGGCCTGAGCATCGCCCAGGTTGGAGCAGGAGCAGACCTCAAAGTATTTCTGCTGCCGGGGAGACCAGGCCTCGATGTCGCAGCTCTTGCACTTCAGGTCGGCCAGATCGCCGGAGCAGCACTCCAACTGCCGCACGGGAATGTCCAGAGACCGGAACAGCTCCACGCTGTACTGCCACAGTTTTTCGTACCACGCCTTGCTGTCCTCGGGCTTGCAGACCACGATCATCTCCTGCTTTTCAAACTGGTGGATGCGGTACACACCCCGCTCCTCGATACCGTGGGAGCCCTTCTCCTTGCGGAAGCAGGGGGAGTAGGAGGTCAGGGTCTGGGGCAGCTTGTCCGCCGGCACGATCTGGTCGATGAACCGGCCGATCATGCTGTGCTCGGAGGTGCCGATCAGATACAGATCCTCGCCCTCGATCTTATACATCATGGCGTCCATATCGGTCTGGGACATGACGCCTTCCACCACGTTGCCGTGGATCATGAACGGGGGAATGCAGTAGGTGAAGCCCTTGTCGATCATGAAGTCCCGGCCATAGGCCAGCACTGCCTCATGCATCCGGGCGATGTCGCCCAGCAGATAGTAGAACCCGCTGCCGGATACCCGGCCTGCCGCGTCCATGTCAATGCCGTCAAAGCTCTCCATGATGTCGGTGTGGTAGGGGATCTCAAAGGCGGGGACGGTGGCCTCGCCGAACCGCTGGACCTCTACGTTGGCGCTGTCGTCCGGGCCGATGGGTACGGTGTCGTCAATGATCTGGGGGATCACCAGCATGATCTTGTAGAGCTGTTCGGCGGCCTGTGCCTGACGGGTTTCCAGCTTCTCCATCTTCTCGGCGTTTGCCTTGACGGCGGCGTTGTTGGAGTCGATCTGTGCCTGGAGTTCGGCGCGCTTGGCCTCGTCCTCGCACTTCTTCAGCTGGCCGAACAGGGGGCCGTTGGCCTTGCTCAGCTTGTTGCGCTCTGCCTTGAGAGCCTCGGCCTCCTGCTGGCATTGGCGCTTTTCGGCGTCCAGCGCAATGGCCTCGTCCACCAGGGGCAACTTGGCGTTCTGAAACTTTTTGCGAATATTTTCCTTCACGATCTCCGGATTCTCCCGGACGAATTTCATATCAAGCATAGTATGTTACCTCGTTTTACATAAAGTTTTCACTTTTCAAAGATTACCGTTGGTCATTCCGAGCCGGTGCGCACACCGGCGTGGGAATCCGCTTTTTTGTAGGGGCCGATGCCTACATCGGCCCGCATTTCCGCTTTACTTTTTCATGGTGTAGAGCGCGTCTATCAGCGTGTTCAAATCGTCCACGCCGTAATATTCCAGCTCAATGCGGCCCTTCTTCCGGCCGCTGACGATCTTCACCGGACGACCCAGTCGGGCGGTCAGCTCCCGCCCGGCCTCTTCGGTGTAATCCACGGTCAGCACAGGCTTTGCGGCCTTTTTGTCTTTCTTTTCCTGCTGTAATTTCTTGCATAAAAGCTCGGTCTGCCGCACGGACAGATCGCCTTTCCGGATGGCTTTGGCGGCCTCCCCCTGCATACTTCCCGGCAGGGACAACAGGGTTCTGGCGTGGCCTGCCGACAGCTCCCCTTTTTCGACCATCTCCCGCACATCATCCACCAGATTCAGCAATCGCAGGGCGTTGGCTACGGCGCTGCGGCTCTTGCCCACCCGCTCGGCAGTCTCCTCTTGCGTGAGGTTGTACTGCTCCATCAGTACGTGGTAGCCCTCGGCCTCCTCCATGGGATTTAAGTCCTCGCGCTGGAGGTTTTCGATCATAGCCAGCTCCATGGCCTTGCGGTCGTCGGCCTCGATGACCACCGCAGGCACCTGCGTCAAGCCCGCCATACGGGCAGCCCGCCACCGGCGCTCACCGGCGATGATCTGGTAATAACCGGACTGGAGCTTCCGAACAGTCAGGGGCTGAATGATGCCGTGCTGTCGAATGGAGTCCGCCAGATCGCTGAGAGCCTCCGGATCAAACTGCTTGCGGGGCTGGGACGAGCAGCTCTCCACCTGTGAGATGGGCAGGAACAGACTGGACCTGCTCTCGCTGTTCTCTGTCATATAGTCGTCGCCCAACAGGGCGCCCAGACCTTTACCTAAACCTTTGTTGTTTGCCATGTTATGGCTCCTTTCAGGAGTTTTTCTTCAAGAATTCGTTGGCCAGCGCCACATATGCCTCGGCACCGCGACAGGTGCGGTCATAGGCGGTGATGGGCTTGCCATGACTGGGTGCCTCGGAAAGCCGGATATTCCGGGGAATTACGGTGGAATAGACCTTGCCGGGGAAGAACCGCTTGACCTCCTGCGCCACCTGAATGCTCAGATTGGTGCGCCCATCGAACATGGTCAGCAGCACGCCCTCAATACTGAGGTCGGGGTTCATGCTCCGCCGCACGATCCGCACGGTGTTCATCAGATCGGAAAGCCCTTCCAGCGCGTAGTACTCACCCTGCAAAGGTACCAGCAGGGAGTTGGCGGCGCACAGGGCGTTCAAGGTCAGCAGCTCCAAAGACGGCGGGCAGTCGATGAAAATATACTCATAACGATCCGCCACCTGGGAGAGAACGCCCTTGAGCAGGAACTGACGGTTATCCATCTCGATCATCTCGATGCCCGCACCGGCCAGCGCCTTGCTGCTGGGCAGCACATCGCCGTATCGGGTGGACACGATGGCCTTTTCCGCCTCCACGCCGTTGATCAGCACATCATAGATGCCGTTGGAGGTGGACTTGTCCACACCCATACCGGAGGTGGCGTTGGCCTGGGGGTCGAAGTCGCACAGCAGCACTTTTTTGCCGGCGGCCTGCAGAGCCGCTGCCAGATTGACACAGGTGGTGGTTTTTCCCACCCCGCCTTTTTGGTTGACGATAGCAATGATTTTTCCCACAGTATAAACCTCTTTCTTTCGTCAGGTTACATTATTTTAATCAGTATACCACAAACGCGGGCGGTTTCAATAGAAAATTGTAGAAATAAGAAAAAGTTTCACGTGAAACACCACCGGGGAAGGGTCGCGTTTCACGTGAAACATTCAAATCAATATGGCGCCGTTCAAAGGCGGCAGAGTCAGGCGCAGGACCTGGTCGGGCAGGAGAAACCGCTGGCCGTTGGCGGCATCGGTGGCCACCGTGTCGTGCCAGGGCAGAGTGATCTCCCGGGGGGTATCCCCGGCGTTGAGGGCACAGACGGTGACCTCATCGTTCAAGCGCCGTTCCAGCACCAGCAGACCGCCATCGGCAGACAAGTATCGAATGTCGCCGCTTTGCAGGGAGGGGCGGGATTTACGCAGCTTGCCCAGGGTACGGAAAAAGGCCAGCAGGGCGGTATCTTCGTGACCCCAGGGGTAGGTGCCGCGGTTGAGCGGATCCTCGAAGCCCTGCATACCCGCTTCATCGCCGTAGAAAACGGTGGGGGAGCCGGGGAAGCAGTACAGCAGCATGGCGCCCAGCCGCAGCCGGCTGAGACCTCGCGCCAGCTCAGCCGGGGACAGGCGGTAGTCGGCGCGTTCGTCCTTGCTGTCGGGCACGGCGTCCGCACCGAGGGCGGTGAGGATACGGGGCGTATCGTGGGTGCCCAACAGGTTGAGGGTGGAATAGTAGGCGCTGCGGGGATAGTTCTCCCGGAGCTGCTCCATGGTCTCCTGAAAATCTGCGGCATCGCCACCCTGCAGATAATCCAGCGCCGCGGTGCGGAAGGGGTAGCTCATCACACCGCCCAGCTCATCACCCAGCAGGTAGCGGCGGCGTTGGGAGTAGGCAATCTTGTTGCTGGCATCCTCCCAGACCTCGCCCAGCAGGAAGCTGTCGGGCTTTTCCTCTGTCATGGCCTGCCGCAGCTCGGCGATAAAGTCGTCCGGCAGCTCGTCTGCTACGTCCAGCCGCCACGCCGAAGCGCCTGCCCGGAGCCAGCGGCGCACCACGCTGTCCCGGTCGGAAATGATGAAGCGGCGGTAGGCCGGGTCGTTTTCGTTGACGGCGGGCAGGGTGCGGATACCCCACCACGCATCGTACTGATCGGGATAGTGCCGGAAGCTGTACCAGGGGTAGTAGAGGCTGTCCGGACTCTGGGCGGCTCCCAATTCGGGGAACGTGCCGTAGGCATTGAAATAGCGGCTGTCGGAGCCGGTGTGGTTGAATACGCCGTCCAGCATCACCCGAATGCCCCGCTTATCCGCCTCGGCGCAGAGAGTACGAAAGTCCTCCTCGGTACCCAGCAGCGGGTCGATGGACTGATAGTCGGCGGTGTCATAGCGGTGGTTGCTGGCGGCGGCAAAGATCGGATTTAAGTACAGTGTGGTCACGCTGAGCTCGGCCAGATAGTCCAGCTTGGACGTAATCCCCTGCAAACTGCCGCCGAAGAAGTCGCAGTTCCGCACCACGCCGTCTCCGTCCGGACGGTGTACGGGAGGTTCATCCCAGTGCCGGTGTACCCAGCGGCCACCGAAAATGCCGGCGGGATCCGGCGTTTCCAGACGGCAGAAGCGGTCGGGAAAGATCTGATAGGTCACGCCCCGGCCAAACCAGTCGGGGGTATGGGGATCCCGGTAGACGGTGAGCTGGTAGGGGGTCTCATCGCCGTAGCCGCCCTTGCCCCAAATGACGGAGGTGCCGTCACCCCGGGTAAACCGGAACGTGTACCAGATAAGGGTGGCGGCCTCCGGTGCGGCATAGGTGCCGGAAAAGCCCTCCGGGCAGGGAGACAGGGCGGCTTCCATAAGAGAATCGGCAAATTCGTCATAGGCCAGCAGAGTGCAGGCGGCAAAGCCCTCCGCCGGATCGGGACGGAGGGTAAAGCGCACCTCGGTGCCGCATTCCACGGCACCGAAGGGAAATTTGCAGTTTTCATCGCGGGAAGAGAAAACCATAGGATACCTCGCAGGAAAGAGGATTACGGCAGCAGGATCAGTTCCCCTTCTGTGGTGTTGGGCTTGACAGTAGAGAAATAGGCGTTAATGATCTCTACGGCGGTGGAGGCCAAGGCTGCGCCGCTGCCGCCTTTTTCGATGACGATGGAAACGGCAATTTCGGGATCTTCATAGGGGGCGTAGGCCACAAATACACCGTTGGCGATATCGGTACCTACCTGGGCAGAACCGGTTTTGGCGCCGGCGGAGACCACGCACCGGCTGAATGCCCCGGCCAGCGTGCCCTTTGTCAGGTCGTTCATGCCCTTGGTTATGGCACGCAAAGTGGAGGGGGTTATGTCAACCGTATTGTCCGCCGGCTCATCGTAGACGTAGAGAAGCTGCGTATTATCATAGGATTTAACGGATTTGAGCAGGTGGGCGTTATAATGTGCGCCGCCGCCTACCAGCGTGGCCACATAGTTGCTCAGCTGCAGCGGGGTGAACAGATTATAGGATTGACCGATGGCGGCGGTGATGGTCTGGCCGTCTGTCCAGTCCAGATTGTGCTCTGCGGCATATTCGGGCGATGCCAGTGCGCCGCTGTTGTCGCCGATTTCGATGCCGGTGGTGCGGCCCAGACCGAATTGCAGGGCGTAGTCGTCAATGGTCTGGATACCGGTCAGGCGACCAACCTCATAGAAGAAATAGTTGCAGGAATTGGTGATGGCCTGGGTGACGTTTTGGGAACCGTGGGTATAGCCGTTGGCAAAGATCCAGCAGGCAGGCTGAGGCCAGGAATAATAGGTATAGCGTCCCTGGTCAAATACCGTGGTGTAGGGGGTGATAATGCCGCTTTCCAGAGCGGCTACCGCCGTACACATCTTAAAGGTGGAGCCGGGGGCATAGATGCCGTCTACTGCCCGGTTAAACATAGGCAGACGGTCATCTTCCAGCAGTTCAATATAGGTTTCATTAAAGCGGGAAAGGTCATACGTGGGGTAAGAGGCCAGTGCCAGCACTTCGCCGGTACCCACCTTGGTGACCACGGCAGCACCGCCGCGCTGAAAACTATCCTTGTCGATCATGCCGTTGATGGTGGCGGCCAGTGCCTCCTCGGCAGCAGCCTGCAAGTCGATATCCAAAGTAAGGGAGACGGCAGCGCCGGGCTGAGGCTGTTTGGTAAACAGCTCGCCGGTGATCTTACCGGTCGGATCCGTGGTGATCAGGCGGGAGCCATCTACACCGCGGAGATATTGCTCAAAGGCTTTCTCTGCGCCGCTGGAGCCCACCAGAGCATCCATGGAATAGCCCAGATCGGCATACTGATCCCAATCCTCGGCATAAATACGGGAGATCCGACCCAAAATGTGGGCGGCATAGGGCGTATTGTAAACGCGCTTGGACGAGACACCGGTTTTTACGCCGGCAAAGCGCCCGTCAGCTATCTGGGACAAAAACGCCACAGACACGTCCTCGGCAAACACGAAGGACGTACGGCTGTACAGCGCATAGCGCACGCCGGCAATGGCGCGGGCAGTCGTGTCGCTGTAAGCGGTATCAATGGCAAACAGCTTGCACAGCGCCTGCAGCATCTCCTTGGCATCCAGAGCGGGATCCAGCTTTGCCTTTTTGCAAAAGGCAGCAAAATCATCACTCTGTGCAGCGGAAAGATAAATCCACGGTGCGCTGCTGCTGATGGGCAGCGTGTCGGTCCAGGAGATATCGTTGTTCCTGCAGAGGGTAATCAGACGAAAAATGGCCTGATTGAGGGAAGCGTCATCTGTAAAGCTCTCGCGGCTGAAAGTGACGGTATAGGACAGCTTGTTGGAAACCAGAGTCTTGCCGTTGCGGTCGGTGATGATACCGCGGCTGGCTTCTACCACTTCGGTATTGGCATTCGAGGAGATGGAGCGGGCACGATACTCGCGGCCGTGGACGATCTGGATGGAATAAAGCGAAAAAATGAACGCCGCAACGATCAGACCCAAAAGGCCTAAAAAGAGATATAAGCGGTGGGTTGTGCGGTCAGTTTGCTGCATAAGGAAGCTCCTTTTTTGGCGTCAGATGCGCGTCAGAAGACGGTTGATGCGGGAATAGATGGGATGTAGCAGAAGGAGAAACGGCATGGAGAGAAACATATCCACAAAGAGAATGGTCAGGCAGGTCAGAAACGGAACCTCTGTTTGAAACGAGAGAAAGAAGATCTGCAGCAGGTTGGTCAGAAGCAGGGAAAGCCCGCCGATCAAAAGGGAGCAGAGAAAACCGGGCGCAATAAAGCGGTGGGATAACAAGCCGGCACAGACAGCGCAGAGAGTAAAGGCCAGCAGATAAAAGCAGGGAATGGGTCCCACAAAAAGCATATCGCAGAGGAAACCGAAAAGAAAAGCAAAAGTCGCGCTGCCCAGACGGGGAGTATAGATGGCAGTCAAACCCACCAAAAGGGGAAGCAAAAAGGGGTGAAAAGTGCTGACAAAGGACAGACGATTCAGAACGACCGATTGCAGCAGCAGAAAGGACAGGGCGGCAAAGGCGTACAGCAGCCAGCAAAAAAACAACTTTGTTCGTGCCATAGCTCAGCCCTCTTCTGCAAAGTCGGTGACAACGAAAACCCGTGTCAGACTGCTCAGATCCGTGCTGGGGCGCAAAACGGCGTATCGCTGCATGCCGCTGTCGTCTGTACGCAGGTCTTCTACGATGCCGATGGGAAGTCCGGCGGGATAGTAGCCGCCAAGCCCGGAGGAAACGATCAGGTCACCGTTGAGCAGACTGTCCGCCTCTTCCAGATAGGTCAGCATCAGACGGCCTTCAACCATAAGGGAGAGGCTGCCTTTTGCAATGGCGGGAGCTTCCGTGCGGAAAATCAAGGCACCCAGTTGGCTGGAAGTATCCAGCAGCGTGGTGACGGTACACCAGTTTGCCCCCGTTTCGGTGACGATGCCCACCAGATTTCCATAGGCATCTATGACACAGCTTCCTTCCACAATATTCTGCCGCGTTCCCTTGTTCAGCGTGAAGCCGGAGACCCAGTTGGAAGCCTCGTGATCAATGATCGTGGCGTCTTCCAGGCAGAGGTCGCTGCGCCGTTCGTGCAGCTTCAGCAGAGTGCGAAGGTGTTGGTTTTCCATACTTTCCGACTGCTGATCGCGCAGGCGCTGTTCCAGCTCGGCTATTTGCAGGCGAAGCTGTTCGTTTTCCGCCTGTAAGTCCTCAACATCCGCAAAATGCTGGCGGATATTGCCCACCCATTGCGCCACAGCGGTGCCGGCAGAACGGAAGGGCTTTGCGACCCCGCCAAAGGGATTGTGCAAAAAGCCGTTGCCCACGGCGGATATGATACAAAGCACCACAACGATAACGGCAAGCGCCGCCAGAATCCATATACCGTTTTTGGAAAAAAACCGTTTCATAGACAAATCCTTACTTCAATAAGTTTATGCCGAAGGCGGCAAGCATTTCTGCCAAAAGAGAGACCGGCAGACCCATGACGTTGAAAAAATCGCCGTCAATGCGCTGGACCAGCAGGGCGCCCTGCCCCTGTACGCCGTAAGCTCCGGCCTTATCCATGGGTTCTCCGCTGCGGATATAGGCCAAAAGCTCCGATTTCTCGGCGGGACAGAAATAGACATCCGTGGACTGCACCCGGGTATGTATCGTTTGCCCCCGCCGCACTGTTACACCGGTGCAGACGGTGTGCTTCCGCCCCTGTAAAGCAGTAAGCATTGACAGGGCGTGAGCCTCGTCCCGGGGCTTGCCCAGCTTCTGGTCGTCCAGAAACACCATGGTGTCAGCGGTGATAACGATGTCGTCCGGGGCGGAGGGGACGGCCATGGATTTTTCCCGGGAGATGTACTGCACGATCTCCGGCGGGGTCAGGTGATCGGGATAGCTTTCGTCCGCCTGAGGGACGATGACGGTAAAGTCGGTGATACCGATGCGGCGCAGCAGCTCCTGTCGCCGGGGGGAACCGGAGGCTAAAATAAGTTGCGCCATTTCTTACCTCCCGGTGGAACCAAAGCCGCCGGCACCGCGTTCCGAGTCAGGCAGCTTCTCCACCCATTCGATGGCGGGTCGTACCACCGGCGTGATCATCAGCTGGGCGATCCGGTCGCCGGGGTGGACGGTATAGTCGGTGTCAGATGTGTTGTGCAGTCCTACGCCGATCTCACCCCGGTAGTCGCTGTCAATAACGCCCACGCTGTTGGACAGGGAAATGCCGCTTTTAATGCCCATACCGCTGCGGGAAAACAACAGCGCCACATAGTCGGCAGAGGGCAGCGCGATGGCGATGCCGCTGGGGATCACCGCCCGTGCTCCGGCGGGAATCACCACCGGTGCGTCAATGCAGGCGCACAGATCCATGGCGGCGGCGCCGTCTGTGGCAAAGGCGGGCAGAGGCAGTTCTCTGCCGATTTTGGGGGATAAGGCTTTGATTTTCAGTTCCATGTTGACTCCTAATAAAATGAAGAATGAAGAATTGTGGTATCCGCAAATTAGAATTTGCGGATAAATTGAATACAAATAGGACAATAACAAATAAATATTACAAACAGTTATTACTCAACGCCCCGGTAGAACAGGCCGCGGGTGAAATCGGCAGGCAGCCAGTCGCCGCTGCCTTGATAGCGGCGGAGGATCGAGATACATTCTTCCGGTGTTTCCGTGGTGAACCGCAGCCGGGCATAGGTCAGGCCGATACGCTGATAGTCCGGCTTGTCCGCCAGAAACAGCGGCTTGGCGTTTTGAATTTCGTTGCGGCAGCTGTATTCGCACAGCACCGGGAATTGGGCGCCGGTGCGGTCGGTAAGAACGCAGCCTTCGCCGTGAGAGCAGACGCCATTGTTTTTGGTGACGCAGTTCTCGGTGATCATCAGCGGCAGCCGGCCGTAGACGATGGCCTCACAGGGCAGGCACTTCTGCAGATCTCCGATCTGTTGGTGCCGCAGTTCAAAGGATACGGTGGCGCTGTCCAGACCTTGTTCTTTCAGGAATTGCAGCGCCCGGGAATTGGTGACGTTCAGGGAGAAGTCTCCTCGTTTCCGAAGGGGCAGCCCCGCCACGATGGGCAGATGCCCCAGATTGCCAACGGTGACAGCGGCAAGGTTGGGAGTGTGCTCCAAAACAGCGCGGAACTTCGGCTCATCCTCGGTGCGGAAGATGCGGGGCAATACCGCGCAGAACTTCTGTCCGGGGTATCGCTGTAAGTCCAGTTTATCCAGCAGGGCAAGGGGAATATACACAATTTCGGGCGCACAGGCGATCAACTCATCGGTGAGCTGATCGGCGCGGGCGATGGAAACGGTGAAAAGCGGCGCATTGGGAGCGGATTCCGCCTGAAGCAGCTCCGGCGCGGCAAAGGTGCGGCGCTTCGGAACGGCGGTGATCTGCGCTTCCAGATCTGCCAGTACGTCCCGCCGCAGGGCATTAACCGTGCTGGCCGGTAGCATCAGTCCATCGTCCAGATCCACGGTGATGGTTTCGGCGGTAAATACCGTGCCGCCGGTTTTTCCCAGACGGTCACGCAGTTCCTCTGCGGTCAGCGCACGGTTGCGGGCGGCTTCCGGTACAGCACCGGTCACGGCGGCGGTAAACGCGCCGGCCTTTGCGGTCAGCATCGCGGGCTGTCCCGTACGCACCGACAGGTGCATGGTGACAGATGTGGTGCGGTGTTCGCCGCTTTCATAGTCCCGGCGCAAATCGGCAAACCATTCCTCCGGCCACCGGGCTGTTTCGGGGCGGGTACCGAACATATCGGCGCCGGGTTTGCCGTTCCAGTAGCCCCGGGTAAAGCCGTCCCGGCTGAAGGCCAGTGCCAGAAGCCGCTGTTCCTCAGTGGTGGGCGTGCGTTTTTCGTTCAGCAGACGGCGATAGATCCCGGTGATGGCGGCCACATACTCCGGGCGCTTCATGCGACCCTCGATTTTCAGGCAGGCCACACCCATCTCGTCCATCTCATGCAGATGAGAGGAAAGATTGGCGTCTTTTAAGCTCAAGGGATATGCCCCATGGCAGGGGCCGTTGACCCCATAGGGCAGGCGGCAGGGCTGGGCGCAGCGTCCGCGATTGCCGCTGCGGCGGCCGATGAGGGCGGACATCTCGCACTGGCCGGAGTAGCACATACACAGGGCCCCGTGTACAAAGGTCTCGATCTCGGCGTCACAGCCCCGGCAGATCACGGCAATGTCGTGCTTCGACAGTTCCCGGGCCAGGACGATGCGCTCCATACCGAGAGCGGCGGCGGTATTGGCACCGCCCAGGGTGTGCAGGCTCATTTGGGTGCTGGCGTGGAGAGGCAGATCGGGAACGATTTCCCGGGCCAGCTGTACCAGACCCCAGTCCTGTAAGAGCACCGCATCTACGCCCATGTCATTGGCTTTCCGCAGGGCATCGGCGGCTTCGGCCAGCTCCCGGTCGGTGACCAGGGTGTTCAATGTCAGGTAGACCCTGACATGGCGCAAGTGACAATAGGAAACTGCCGATGCAAATTCTTCATCGGTAAAATTGCGGGCGTTCTGCCGGGCGTTGAACGCCCCAAAGCCCATATAAACAGCATCAGCGCCGGATTGTACTGCGGCAACCAGGGCGTCCCGGGAGCCGGCGGGACTAAGAAGCTCGATCATCAGCGGCGATTGTTCTGCTGATACTTGAACAGCTGGCGCTTGAGATCGCTGACCTCATTCTTGGCGGCATTGGCCTCGTCCAGATAGTTCTTGAGCTGACGGCGCAGATTTTCGGTACTATCTTGAACCTTGCACAGCTCATCGGCCAGATTGATGGCGGCCAGAACAGCGGCATCGTTGCGGCTGACATGGGCTTGGGACATCAGTTCCTGCATCTTTCTGTCCACCAGAGAACCGATCTTCTCCATATAGGCGGCATTTTCTTCTGCCACCAGAGTGTAATCTTCGCCGCAGATGCTCATGGTCACTCGATTTGCCATTTCAATTTCCTCCCATAGATCAAAATAGAAGCAACAGGGACACTTATACAGAATCCATTATAGCACAAAGAGAAAATGTCGTAAAGGTTTCCTGATGCATTTTCGCCGCGTTTTGAGAAAAAACAAATTCCGGACTTTACGAAAGAGGGGTTTTCGTGTAGAATAGGGACACGATGAGAGGAGGTGTGCAGATGGCGGGATATATTCTCCGGGGCGAGGAAAAAAGCGTGGTACTGAAAGCGGCTGACGTGGACAAGCTTGTGCAAAGCGGCAACGGCGATGCGGCGCTTTTATATCTGGCGCTGATGCGCACCAATGGCGGTGTTTCCGCACGGGAACTGATGGAGAAGCTGCACCTGAGCGAGCTGCATCTCAATGCCGCCGAAGATGCGCTGCGGCAGATGGGGCTTCTGGCAGGCGAGAAACACATCGCCCAGAGCGTCAGCGCGGAACGCACCGCTTATACTGCCCAGGAGCTGGCCCAGATGCTGGCAGATGACGAGTTTGCCATGCTGCGTACTCAGGTAGCGGAAAAACTGGGCCGGCATCTGAGCTTGAATGACGATCAGATCCTGGCGGGGCTGTACCACGATGTAGGATTTTCGGCAGATGTGCTGTATCTGCTGGTAAGCCATTGCGTACAGCGGACCGAGCGCCGATACGGTACCATGCGCCGTCCCACCATGCGGCAGATCGAAAAAGAGGGCTACTATTGGCAGAGTCTGGGGATCTGTGATCAGGAGAGCGCCGACCGATACTTAAAAGATTACGCCCGAAAGATCGAGGGAACGGGTACTTATATGCGGGCGCTGCAGCTGGGAGATCGGGCACCGGTGGAAAGCGAACAGCGCTACATTCTGGACTGGATGGAAAAGGGCTTTCCCGCCGATACGGTGGCGCTGGCCTATGACCGCACCATTTTGCGTAAGCAGGCCATGGACTGGCGGTACTTAAACGGTATTCTGCGCCGCTGGCATGAAAGCGGCTGGCACACGGTGTCCGAGGTGGAGCAGGGCGAAAGCCGGAAATCTGCCCCAAAATCTGCGGCAAAGTCCGACAACAGTTGGATGCGATCCTATACAAAGAGGTGATAAGGCATGGCATACGATGGAAAAATCATGCGCCGGGCGATGGCACGGTGGCAGCAGGAAAAACAGCGCCATGCTGATGAGATCCGGCAGCGGAAGATACAGCTTTACGCCAGAGAACCCCGCCTGCGGCAGATCGAGGCGGAGCTGGGCAGCACCATGTCCAAACTGATTGCCGGGGCGCTCTCCACCGGCAGCGATCCGCTGCCGGCCATCAAGGTACTGCGAGACGAGAATATGGACTTACAGCGGGAAAGAGCCGAACTTTTGGCGGCCAACGGATATCCCATGGACTACCTGGAGGACAAGCCGCTGTGTGAAACGTGCGGCGACAGCGGCTATTGTCAGGGTGCGATGTGTGCGTGTCTTGCCAGCTACTGTGCACAGGAGCAGATCCGGGAACTGAGCAAGATGCTGGATCTGGGCACCCAGAGCTTTGAAACCTTTGACTTTCACTGGTACAGCGGCGCCATCAACTCGGAAATCGGCATTTCCAGCCGGGAGCAGATGGAGGAAAACTTTGACATTTGTCAGGACTATGCCCATCAGTTTGGCGCCCGCAGCGACAATCTGCTGCTGTGCGGTGACAGCGGTCTGGGCAAGACCTTCCTCTCCGCCTGTATCGCCCGGGTGGTGAGCGGGAACGGATACAGCGTGGTTTACGATACCGCGGGACATATCTTTTCCCAGCTGGAGGCGGTTAAGTTCAATCGGGAGGACACGGAGAGTGACGGTGACGCCGCCCGCTATGAAAACTGCGATTTGCTGATCATTGACGATCTGGGCACGGAGATGCATACGGCCTTTGTTCAGAGCGCACTGTATCAGCTGCTCAACGGTCGGCTGATCCGGGGCAAAAAAACGGTGATATCCACCAACCTGAATCCGGAGGAGCTGGGCAGTCGTTACGGCAGAGCGCTTCAGTCCCGGCTGGAGGGGGAGTACCGAATTTTGCCTTTCTTCGGCGAGGACATTCGGAAGCTGAAACGGCAAAGAAGATAAAAAAAGTGACGCCTGCGGGCGTCACTTTTTTTGAATGAAGAATGAAAAATGAAGAATGAAGAATTGAAAATAGGGATGTAGGGGCGGCCCTTGCGGCCGTCCCTACGGTTTACTGATCCTTCTCCAACGCCAACAGAATCCGCTTGCGCTCCAGACCGCCGGCATAGCCGGTGAGCTTGCCGTTTTTGCCCACCACCCGGTGACAGGGAATGAGAATGGCAATGGGGTTTTGGTGGTTGGCCATGCCCACGGCGCGGCATGCCTTGGGACGGCCGATGGCGGCGGCAATTTCGCCGTAAGAGCGAGTCTCGCCATAGGGAATGGCGCAAAGTGCCTGCCAGACGGCGATTTGGAACGGCGTACCGACAGGGGCGAGAGGCAGAGTAAAGACCCGGCACGTACCGGAGAAATAGGCATTGAGCTGACGGAGCGCCTCCTGCAAAAGCGGCGTTTCCGGGGCCGTTTCCCGGAGACCGCCGAAGGAAAGGGCGGTAATGGCACCGTTTTCCTCGGTGAGAGTAAGAAACCC
Source organism: uncultured Clostridia bacterium (assembly GCA_937894515.1). Lineage (GTDB taxonomy): Bacteria > Bacillota > Clostridia > Oscillospirales > Oscillospiraceae > Vescimonas. Next base: position 15,751 of record CALCRH010000105.1, read on the forward strand.
CAGAGGGCTCTGCATGGTAAATTGCGCCATAAAAGACTCCTTTGATAAAAAACTTCTGTTTCTTCCAGTTTACCAGATATTTTCCCCAAATGCCAAATTTTTTCAATTTCCCGACTGTGTTTGGCAAAATTTTTGCCGAGCAGGAGATAGGATGAGAAAAAAGGGGGAGAGACACATGAAGAAGAAACCGGAATTTTATTCCAACCGGGTACAGTATTTAGATGTGGACCGGATCGCACCCAACGCGCAGCAGCCCCGCCGACAGTTTTCGGACGAAGGACTGCGGGAGCTGGCGCAGAGCATAACCGCTTACGGCATCTTGCAGCCCCTGACAGTACGGAAACAGGGAAAGGACTATGAGCTGGTGGCGGGAGAACGACGGCTTCGGGCGGCGAAAGCGGCAGGACTCCGTCAGGTGCCGTGCCTGATTGCCCAGGTGGGAGACAAGGACGCGGGGCTGTTGGCACTGATCGAAAATTTGCAGCGGCGGGATCTGAACTGCTTTGAAGAGGCGGAGGCCATTGCCGGACTGCTGCGGCGGTATGGCCTTTCCCAGGAGCAGGCGGCACAAAAGCTGGGAAAATCCCAGAGTGCCATAGCCAACAAGCTGCGGCTTCTGCGGCTGCCGGAGGATATCCGCCGGCGGATCCTGCAGGAAAATCTGACAGAGCGCCATGCCCGGGCACTGCTGCGGCTGAGTGATGGGGAAAGCCAGTGCCGGGCGCTGGAGATCATGGCCAAACGCCGGCTCAATGTGGCCGAAAGCGAGGCGTTGGTGGAGCGGATCTTACAGGAAAAACAGGTAACACCGCCGTCAAAGCGAACCAATTACATCATCAAAGACGTACGGCTCTTTCTCAACAGCATCGACCGCTCTCTGGAAATTATGCGGCAGGCGGGAATCCCGGCTCAGCTGGGCCGGGAAAATACCCGTGAAGGTATCGTATTGACCATTCGGATCCCCCGGACAACACAGACAAAATAAAGGTGTACTTTTGCCGAAAAGCGGTGTATACTGTATTGCTGAAGCAATAGGCTTCTGACTATCGGTAAAAGGAGGGGCAGAGAATGGAAAGCGAAAACAAACTGCCCTTGGAAGAAACGGGAACAGCTCCGCCGGAAAAGCGGAAAAAACTGCCCGCTCTTGCCGTTATCGGCATTGTGGCGGGCGCACTGGCCCTGTTCTGCGGAATCGTCTGCGCTGCGGCAGCCCTGCGGCAGACGGTGTACCCCCACACCACCCTTTTGGGGGTAGACATGGGGGGATTGACCGCCGAAGAAGTGACGGAAAAGTGGGAAAGCCAGGGGAAGGCCGCCTATCCGGAGAAAAAAATCGCCCTGGTGGACGAAAACGGACAGGAACTGGCCACCGTCAGCTTTGCCCAGCTGGGTGTCTGCGTGACCCCGAAAGAGGCGGCGCGATCCACCTGTGCCGCGGGACGGACAGACAACTTTTTCGGCAATGGCTATCGCTTTGTCCGAAGCTGGTTTGTTCCCATAGAGGCTCAACCAAATTTGATGATCCGACAGACGCTTTTTACCAAAGAGGTGGCGGAGCTGGTGGCAACCGTGAACAACACCGTGGTGGAGGGAAAAGCGGAGATCCTGCCGGAGGGTGAACAGCCCGGCGGATTGTATCTGACCCGTCCGAAAGCCGGCCGGCGCATAGATGAGAACGGACTGTACAGCGGCCTGAAAGCGGCGTTGAAAGGCGGACAGGATGCGGTGGTGTGCCGGTTTGAAGATGTGACACCGGAACCGCTGGACGTGGACGCTATCTATCGGGATTTACAGGGGGAGAAAGAGGATGCCCGCTATGTCAAAGAGAGCGGCCGGATCCTGCCCTCCCGCATTGGCGTGACCTTTGACGTGGACACCGTGAAAGCCCAGCTCAGTAAGGTCAAGGACGGCGAAACGGTGCTAGTGGATGCGGAGGTAATCTTTCCCCGCGTGACCACCGAGATGCTGGAGAAGGGACTGTTCCGGGACGTGCTGGGTACTTATACCACCAAGGTGACGGGTACCGCTGCCCGCATTCGCAATGTATATCTGGCGGCGCAGAAGATTGACGGACATATCTATAACCCCGGCGAAATATTCCGCTATAATGCTACCGTGGGTCAGCGTACCGAGGCCGCCGGTTTCGGCCCGGCGCCGTCCTATGTGGGCGGCAAGACCGTTGACAGCATCGGCGGCGGCATCTGTCAGGTGTCCTCGACACTGTACTATGCGGCGCTTCTTTCCAATCTGGAGATCGTCACCCGGTACTGCCACCAGTTTGCTCCCGGCTACATCACCTGGGGCTGTGATGCCACCGTGAGCTGGGGCTTCCCGGACTTTGTTTTCCGCAACAACACAGAGTATCCCATTCAGATCGTCACCGACTGGGAGGACAATGAGGTGACAGTGACCATTCTGGGCACCAAGGTGGACGACACCTATGTGGAGATCACCAATGCGGTACTGTCCTCTACGCCGTGGGAAACGGTATATGAGGTGAACGAGGAGATGGAGCCCGGCTCTCAGCCGGTAGAGGTGCAGACCCCCTATACCGGGTATCTGGTCAAGACCTACCGGAACATCTATGCCGGAGACGGGACATTGATCAGCAGCACCTTTGAGGCCGCCAGCGACTATGAGAAGCGGGATCAGATCTATGAGGTGGATCGCCAGACCTATGAGAAGATGATGGCGGAGAAGCCGGAAACGGAGATTGCTGAAGAATAAAAAGAGAGCCGCAAGGCTCTCTTTTTTTAAATGAAAAAGTGAAAATGAAAAATGAAAAATTATGGTGTCGGCAAATTATAATTTGCCGACAATTCAAATGCGGCGGATCCCGCCATACGGGCCTACCATACCTTGTAGGGGTGGATGATCCTCGTTGCTGTCAACGACTCACGCTCGTTGTCACTCCCGTTCGCCGGACAGCTTCCTTGCGATACGGTAAAAATATGCCACCGGCATATTTTTCCTCGCATCGCCCACATCCGCCCGCGGGTCGATGTAGGCATCGTTTGCCCTTGTTGCCGCCAACGGTTCGCGGTCGCTGTCGCTTCCACTTACCGGGCGGCTGCCTTGCGGCGGGTAAAAACGTGCCACCGGCACGTTTTTATCCCGCACGCCCCTACAAAAATGCGGGTCGTCGAGGACGCCGACCCCTACGAAAAATGCGGGTCGTCGAGGACGCCGACCCCTACGAAAATCCGACCTGTTATTTGAGGCAGATCGTCAAATAAATAACGCTTGATGACTTTTCATGTTGTGCTTGTATAATCTGATAATCTGTGATAGAGTGAAATCAATAAAGTAGGTAACTGCTTTATTCTTTCCCAAGAAATGGGAAAGAATGCGGTATGTCTGCCGAGAAAAAAGAAAGAGAGGAACAGCAGTATGAAAAGACTGACAGCATTATTTTTGGCGCTGGCGCTGTGTCTGAGCCTTTGCAGCGTGACCGCGTTTGCGGTTGGAACTAACTACGCCATCACCAACGGCACGCCGGAAAGTGCCAAAGAAACGAATCACGGCTATATCACCGTTGACGAGACTGCCGCTGAGGGCGAAACCGTCACCGTGACTGTCAAGCCGAAC
>CALCRH010000106.1 GCA_937894515.1 uncultured Clostridia bacterium
ACCGCAGCGGGAGTCCCTTTTCAAAAAACACAGGCTCAAACATCATGGCAGCTTCCGAAACAATATCGCTGAAAGAAACCATGCAATATTCCTCTTTAACGCTCCCGTTGTCGATCCGTGCAAGGTCGAGAAGATTTTCCACCAAGCCGCGCATCTGCGAGGACATGGTCAGAATGCTGCTCAAAAGCGGTTCTCTGTCCGCTTCCGGACAATCCGGCGCATGAAGGAGCTCTGCATCCGTCATGATGACCGTCAGCGGGGTCTTGAGTTCGTGGGAAGCATCCGCTACAAACTGCTTTTGCTGCTGCCATGCCCGGTCAACAGGCTTGACGGCCCATCTTGCCAGAAGAATGCTGATCCCGAGGAAAACGAGAAATGCCGCGCTGCCTATCATCAGGAATGTTCGGATCATATTCCGCAGTGTGGACTGTTCGCTGGTCATGTCCGTAAACACGATACACTGTCCTCTCGGTGTTTCCGAACGCAGAAAGCGCAGGTTATACTCTTTCAACACTCCGCTTTCTTCGTTTGCACTGTATGCCGCCTTTAAAATGATGTTGAGCTGTTCCTTGTCCGACAGATCGAAAAAGCCTCCGCCGGTCTCGATCGCCCTGCCGTCACGGTCAACGAGGATGCTGAAATACGGGAGGCGAACATCCCCAAGAGGCTTGTTCGGCGGACCGAGCTGCATGGGATTCATCGCAATGGAACCCATCATCTGCATACTTTCCCGTTCCAAATTACTGCCGGTGGAATAGTAAAGCAGACCGAAGATCACACACAGCATGATCGTTACGATGGTCATATTGATGAGAATGAATTTTATTCGGAGTTTTTTCAGCATCCCTCATCCACCTCCAGATGGTAGCCCTGCCGACGGATCGCCTCAATGCGGATATCGGAGCCTATGCTTTTGAGCTTTTTGCGCAGAAAGCCGACATACACCTCCACATGGTTTTCCGTGGCATTCGACTCAAAGCCCCATATGCGGACGAGCAATACCTCTTTGGAAAGATTTTTCTCCCGTGACTGCAGCAGAAAGCGCATCAGATCAAATTCCCGGTCACTGAGCCGGATGCTCTTTTCGCCGCAGGAAAGGATGCTGGTGCTGAGATCCAGCGTCGTGTTGCCGAAGGTCATTTCATCCACCTGCCCGCCCTGACGGCGGAGCAGCGCATTGATGCAGGCAAGCAGCTCCCGCGTATCAAAGGGCTTTGTCAGATAGTAATCCGCGCCGGCGTTCAGCCCGGTAATGCGGTCTTCCAGCCCGGATTTTGCCGTCAGCATCAGAATCGGCGTGGCGCAGCGCTTGGCACGAACCTCCCGCGCCACCTGATAGCCGTCCATCTCCGGCATCATCACATCCAAAATCAGCAGATCATATACCCCGAGTTCGGCGTATTGCTCGCCGGTTTTTCCGTCGTAAACACATTCTACCTCAAAGCCTTTTCGTTCCAGAAGCATTTTGACGGAATCCGCCAGCAGCTTTTCATCTTCAATGATCAGTATCTTCATAAAATCCTCCGATTCGTGGATTTTCCCTAATAGTATATTACAGCAGAAAACTGAAATGAAGCTGAAAATTGAAAATTCACACTTCATTTACAGCTTTATTCAGCATCTGTTCAGCCGTAAGCGATATGCTTGATACAGATAACCGACTGTGCAAGCAGCAATCGTGCTGTGGCTATGTGCAGGTTGATGCTGCGGCAGATGCTGCGGATAAGCCGACAATCTGCACGTTTGGCAATAGCCGCACAGAGGGTTTCAGATAGATTACTCCGGCGCAGCTTAAAATCGGCGAGCTGCGCCGGAGACCATTTTTGCAGAAAAGACACAGAATGTTCATCATGCTTTTCAGCATCTCTTCAGCGAATGCCGGTAAACTTAACTTATACCTTTCCCGAAAAGGCAAAGCAAACGATTCCTGTTACTTTGACGGGTTCCGTTTAGAAAGGAGCAGAACATGAAATACCGTCATGAATGGAAGCATGAGATCAACTACGCCGATCTGCTGACGCTCAGGTTGCGGCTTTCCGCCGTGATGAAGCGGGACGAACACGCCATCGGCGGAATCTACCGAATCCGAAGTCTGTACTTCGACAACCTGTCCGACAAGGCGCTGCGGGAGAAGATCGACGGCGTGAATGTCCGCGAGAAATTCCGTATCCGATACTATAACGGAGATACCTCGTTTATCGTGCTGGAAAAGAAGAGCAAGATAAACGGTCTGTGCGCCAAGGAAAGCTGCCGGATCACCGAAGATGAAGCGCAGAAGATCGTAGACGGGAATCTCGGATGGATGCCGGGAAGCGGACGGCCTTTGTGTCTGGAGCTGTATTCCAAAATGTGCTCTCAGGGGCTCAGACCTAAAACCATCGTCGATTATACCCGCGATCCGTTTATCTATGGCCCCGGCAACGTCCGCGTGACCATTGACTACAACATCCGGACAGGTGCATTCCGAACGGACTTTCTGAACCCGGAAACGCTGACGCTTCCGGCGGGAGAATCTCCCATCATTCTGGAAGTCAAATGGGACGACTATCTTCCGGACATCATCAGAGACGCAGTGACTATTCCGGGCCGCCGCGTCAGCGCTTTTTCAAAATATGAGCAATGCCGTATTTACGGCTGAATCAAGAAAACAAAAGGAGTAATCTGTTATGACATTCAGTGATATTTTCAAATCGAGCTTTCTCGACAATGTGACCGCCGTAAGTCCTCTGGATATGGCGCTGACCATCGTACTGGCTTTCGGCATCGGTCTTTTCATTTTCTATGTATATAAGAAAACCTATCAGGGCGTGATGTATTCCTCTTCCTTCGGCGTGACGCTGATCGCGCTGACAATGATCACCTCGCAGGTCATCCTTGCCGTGACGTCGAACGTCGTGCTGTCTCTCGGTATGGTCGGCGCTTTGTCCATCGTTCGTTTCCGTACCGCGATTAAAGAACCGCTGGACATTGCATTCCTGTTCTGGTCGATTGCGGCCGGTATTATCCTTGCAGCCGGCATGATCCCGCTTGCCGCCATCGGCAGCGTTATCACCGGGCTGATCCTTCTGTTCTTCGTGAATAAGAAATCTCATAAGAATCCTTACATTATCGTCCTTTCCTGCGTGAATCACGATGCGGAAGCACAGGCAATGAAATATGTGAACGCCCAGGTGGAACGCTGTGTCGTGAAATCCAAATCGGCGCAGAACGGTCTGGTGGAGCTGAATATGGAAGTCCGTCTGAAAGACGATAACACCGATTTCATTAACGCTTTGTCCGCTATGAACGGTGTGAACAGTGCGGTACTGGTCAGCTACAACGGCGATTATATGGGATAAGGGGAAGTGTCTATGTCAACAAGCAAGCATATAGATAAAATCTGTATTGCCGCTGTCTGCCTGACGCTTGTCCTGACGATCCTGTTCATGTGCGGAGGCACGCTGGGAATCGCTGCCGCAGCCAAAACGATGAAATACGAAAGCACGCTGTTTGATACCTCGTATGTGCACAAGATCGACATCGTGATGGATGACTGGGATTCCTTTATCGAAACCTGCGAGAATGAGGAATATGCCTCCTGCACGGTGGTGATCGACGGCAATTCGCATAAAAATACCGCCATCCGCGCAAAGGGAAACACCTCGCTTTCCAGCGTCCGATCCATGGGCAGCCAGCGCTACAGCTTCAAGCTGGAATTTGACCATTATGAGGACGGGAAAAGCTGTGACGGTCTGGATAAGCTGTGCCTGAACAATCTGATTCAGGATAACACCATGATGAAGGACTATATCGCCTATACGCTGATGAACGACTTCGGCGCGGACAGTCCGCTTTGCAG
>CALCRH010000107.1 GCA_937894515.1 uncultured Clostridia bacterium
ATTTTGACCAGCAACACCGCCATGCGCTTCCTTTTGCAGGCGTACCTGTTGAACCACCACTGCGACGAGGCCACCATGGCCAAGTGCTTTGAGCTTTCGGGCTCGGATGCCAAGCGGGTCCACGCCATGGCCCAGCGGCTGATCAAGACCTACGAGGCCATGAATCCATGACGGAACGGTACCGGGCGGCACTGGATTTCGCCACAAAGAAGCATGACGGACAATGGCGCAAGGGCGGCGCGGCCTATATCACCCACCCCGTGGCCGTGGCCGAATATCTGGCCCAGGACGGCATGGACGAGGACACGCAGATCGCCGGACTTTTCCACGACCTGCTGGAGGATACGGACGCCACGGAGGCGGAGATCCTGGCCCTGCTGAAGTTGCCGGATGGGATCGACGCCTTTGTCGATCTCGCCGGGGACGAGATCCCGAAGTCGGGCCGGATCGCCGCCGGCGCCTATCAGAGATCGATCGACTTGACGGGCTATTCGGGAGACATCGTCGTCCTGAGCCGTCTTGAGGTCGACGGCTACCGTCAGGCCTCGACAAAAACCTACATGCATTGCCGTACGCCCGGCGGTCCGCGTCCGGTCTGCCTGAAGCCCATTCTGACCGAGGGCCTGGAGCTCATAGGCTGTTCCGCGCCGGGTGTCGTCGGCAATGCGCTTTTCCCGCAGATGAACGGCGAGATCTGGACGATGACGCCGCCGGAGGGAACGGTCATCAGCAACAAGCCGTACTACACGACGCGGATCTACTACGTGAATCCCGATCCGGAGAGGGGTAGCGACGAGAACGCCGGTACGTCGGCGGACGCACCGCTTTTTACCATTCAGGCGGCGTTGAGCAAGATCACAGACAACAATGGTGCGGTTGTTCATTGCGCACCTGGCGTCTACACGAACGGCAGTTCGAGCTCGTCGCGCTTTTGCGTTTCGCGTGAATATGTCCGCATCACAGGTGCGGGACGGGACCTGTCGTTTGTCTATGGACAAAAGGCGGCCGGGACGGAAGAACAGGAGGACGGCCGCGGCACCGATGCCTTGCGTTGCGTTTCCGCCGATGACAGGCATTCGTGCGTGCAGGGCTTCACCTTGGCCAACGGCTATACGCGTGCGGGCAGTGACAACACGTCCTCGCGTCAGGGCGGCATTGTCTATACGTCGGGCGATCTCTTCCAGGTGCAGGACTGCACGCTTTCCAATGGTTGGGCGGCGCGCGGCTCGGTCGGCTACAAGGGCGTCTACCGTCGCTGCCTCATCACCAGGCAGAATGAGTCCGCCGCCGTCGGCACGCACTTCCGCGAGGCGGAGGCAATTCTTTCCTGTCTCTATGTTGACAATGACGGCTCGGCGGTCGACCAGCCATTCTTCACGGACTCGGCATCGTACGGGCGGATGATCTGCCAGAGCTCGCTCGTGGGCAATGCGAACAAGGCCGTTTTCAACGAGAACTACAAGGTTCGCAACACGCTTGTCGGACCGTCCGCGACTATCAAGGCGACGGATGTGGACGGATCGCTCAAGACCTCCTCGTTCTCCTGGTCGGGCGTCTCGACGGTGACAGGCGGAAGCTACGCGGGCGTTGCGCAGGGCGACTACCGCCTGATCAGCACATCGTCGGCCGTCTCGTACGGCGTCACGCCGGACTATGTGTGGTACACGACGGATTTCACCGGCAAGCCCTTCAGCAGCTTTACGATCACTTCTTTTGTTAGCAAAGCGTCCCGCTTTGCTAACAGGCCAGCTCGCAGGAATCGGCTTCGGCGATCTACCTGTGTTACAAGCAAACCTTTTCCAATCCCGCCGTATACTGTATCACCTTCCCAGTCGCCGATCCTTGCTCTCTGGCGTATGTTCTCCGGCCACTGAGGAATGATGCGATCCGGATGGATCGTGTTAAAATTGGCATTACGCGGCACTTTCCGCTTCCCGTGCCGTCTGCATCTCATAGTCTGAAAGCAGGATCTTAAGTTCTACTCTCGCCGCTTCCTGTGCTTCCCGGCTCCCGATGCTGTGCTCTGCCGCCGTTACCAGGGTCTTTGCCCTCTTTAATCCGACGCCTCTTAACTTTGCATCTCTCCAGATCCGGTTTACACCGTCCACCCCGAGCTTTACGATATCCTCCGGCAATGGTGCTGCTTTCAGAACTATCAGTCCGCTGACTGCACCAACGTTCCCGTAAACGTCTTTATAATTCGGAAAGTAGATGCTGAACCATCTGGCAATCCGGTTCTTCAGCCTCGTAATCTCGCTCTGTGCCATCACCTGCAGTCCTGACAACACTCTGATCTCTGCGTAGATACCATCTGGTATATATGGTCGGAAGTACCTTCCATCCTTTACCAGACCGGCGATCACCTTGGGGTCCTTACGATCGTTCTTGGAAGGATTGTTATCATCCAGTTCCTTCGATTTCTTGACGTGATGCGGGTTCACATGCACCGGTGTCATCTCATTATCCTGAAGGAACTTCCCAAGGTTGAACCAATAATGGCCTGTCGGCTCCATCCCCGGTATTACCTTGTCCATCCCGTGTTTTGCCTTCAGCTCCTCAATCCAGGTCCGGAACGTCTCAAACCCTTCCTCTGTATTGCTGAATTCCAGCGGTTTCCCGGAGAACTCGTATCCCCGCCAGTTAAATGCCCGTGCGAAGTGTGTTTCACTTCCTACATCGATGCCAATGATCAAAGTTTTTTCTGTAATAGCTGCAATCTTTGCGTTTTGTGTGGTAGACTTCATCTTAGGTACCTCTCTTGTAATGGATTTGCTAACTGTCGTGGGTCAGCAAACTATATATTACATTGAGGTACTTTTTATTTCACCTGCTTTCTTTCATGTCCCTATATTTGAATCATACAGGAAGCTCCTTTCCGCGAATGTTTTCGTGATTAGGAAGAGAATCAACTGACTGCTGTGTATTGCTGTCCAATTCGGCATTCAGGAGCCTTTTAAAGTATGAATATCTGCAGGCATTGCTTTCAATACATGCTTTAGATATTTCTTCAATCAATATTGAAGACCTGTCTGTACACATATGAAGGATGCCATTGCAGCTGTTGTACGACTGTTCTTCATATTCGGTTGAAAGAAGAATTCTGTCAATCAGTTTTGCTGTGTAAGGTCCGATAGCTTTTGCCCAGCGCCTGTAGTAATCGCTGTCTTTGGAATTGATTTCCTTGTAAAACAGATGCTCAGGCTTCATATGCTCAGGATTTGTAATATATTTCGGAAAATCCTTGTACGAACGA